>NZ_ALKH01000004.1:0-321264 GCF_000286475.1 Streptococcus sp. BS35b | reverse complement strand
TTGCGTTTGAGTAGGGAAGTTCCAGTGCATTCATGATCTTGTCTTTATCTTTCGAAAAGGTCTTGAAAACAGTTTGAATAATAGGATTTACAGAAGAAATTGTTTCTTCAATAAGACTAAAGAAATGTTCCGTTTGTTTCTCTTGAAAATGAAAGAGTAGGAGTTGATAGAGATTATAGTGCTATCTAAGTTCTTGAGAGTATGAAAGCAGCTTTTCTAGAACCTCTTTATTGGTCAAGTGTGACCGAAAAGTTGGTCGATAAAATCGTTTATCACTGAGTTTACGGCTATCCTGTTGGATGAGTTTCCAGTAACGTTTCAGTGCTTTATATTCGTGCGATCTCCGATCAAACTGATTCATGATTTGGACACGCAAACGACTCATAGCACGGCTTAAGTATTGTACAATGTGAAAATGATCGAGAACGATTTTAGCACACGGAAAAAACTGTTTAGCTAAGTCATAATAAGGAATAAACATAAACAAAAGAGGCTCCATAATATCTATGGGGGATTTACCCACTACAAATATTATAGAGCAAAAAAGTCTAGTTGATCTAGACTTTTTTGCTCTGTCTTGGTATCCTTGGGTAAGGAGGCACTGTATTAATGACTAAGTTATTTATCCTGAAAAGAAATCAAGTATTATTGCTATGCTAGTCTGGATCAGTCCCAAACTCAGAGGGAATCAAAAGAACAGAGAGAACGATTTTTGATAGTGCAGATAGAACTTCCATTCAAATGAAAGACTACGATAGCCACACACCGATTAATGGGGACTACAGTTTTGGTACAAGGGATAGAGCATACTTTCTAGGGAATATATACCAGCTTATACCAACTACAAGATAAAATAGCAAAAAAGGCGATTATCCAAGCGGAAATCGTCTTTTTGATATTTAGAATAAGTCCAGCCTAATATTTCCACCAAAATGTGGTTTTTCAAGAGCTATCTGTGCTAATTGATTGAGTGTTTGTTTACTATTTTCTTGATTATAGAATTTAAGTCCTTTGATGATAACTCCATCAATTTCATCTTCAAAAATCAAATCTTCTTGATGGTCGTTGATATATGAAAGAAGTTCCTCCTTCCATCTATCTTTTTCTGCCAATTGTTCACCTTTGGGTTCAATGAAGATTTGAAGATAGTAATCCTTATTTTGAAGAAGTAGGATAAAGTCTGGTTGAAATCCTGAAAAATTGACTTCCCGTGGATTTTCTTCAAATTGGTGCAATTTCAATCGTTCAACTTTATCTGTCCCCTTTAGCATATTTTCGTCCATTCGAATGAGGAAAACATCACCGTATTGTTCTCTTAGTTCATCAATATGGTTGGCAATAGCATTAACTAGATTTTCTTCATTTCTATTGATTATAGCTGATTGATAAGCAAAAAAGTCAAATTTTTCAAAACTAATATTAGCTACTTTTTGTTCGATGAAGGAGCCACTATGTTTAGCTGTATCATAATTAGGTATTCGTTTGCGATAATCAACGAGATATTCTGTAATTGGATATCCGATAAAGCGGTTCGTACCTCTTGCTTTGCGATAACCTGCCTTTATTTGGGCAACCAGTAGGTTAAAAAAGTTATCAACAATTTTCAGCTTTTCCATAGCGGAAAAATCTTCTACAATGGTTTCTTTTTCTGTTGTGACAGAGAGTGTAAGATTTTGCAAATCTAGCCAATTTTCACCCCAAAAGTCTTCCATAGACTTGAGATTTGGAAGATATCTTTTCAGATTTTCAAATCGGAAAAAGTTAGAGCGGCTAATTGATTTTTTAAAATAACGAATATCAACTCCCCTCAATTGGGACGTTTTTAACTCTATTGCTTCAGCTGAAAGGTAAGCTGTTTCATAGGTGGATTTTAAATAGGTTACATTGGCTAGCTTAGAAATTTCAATACCATATGCACGTAAATTCACATAGTGACTGTCAGGAATTTCCTCAGTCTCATTATAGTAAAGTTTACCTGCTTTAAAGATTTGGGTTTTCTTGAAAGAGGGTTTCAGTTTGATTTCAATTGGAGGATTTTTTTCATCAGTCCCAGTCGCAAGATTCATCTTGTCAAGTGATGCCATCAAATTCTTAATGTATTGTGGCTCATTAAGGGTATGGTAGTGTAGTGTTTCCAACAAAAGACTTGCTGTTTCATCTGATTCATCAAATCGTCTTTGGTAAGAAATCTTTTGATTTAAGGAGAAAGGATTGTATCGTGCCCCACGTCCGATCAACTGAGCCTCGGAATTGGTTGATTTAGCATCTCTTTTATCATTCATTTTCCCCAAGTTGCTAATACGAACGATATCGTAAAGATTGAGGACATCCCAACCTTCTGTTAATTTTGCTACGGCAAAGACTACACGGTACAGATTATTGGGCGATTCAAGCGAATTGAGGGCTTGGTACTGTCCTGTTTCTAGCAACCCTTTTGAGCCACTATCTGAATCATTTGCATTTAGAATTCTAGCTGGTGAAAAACCACGCTTAATTTCTCGAACAACAGTTGAAAGATCATCCTTTTCGAGATAATACTGATAAGCTAGCTGTAGGGTATGGCTTTGCTCTTCTGATACACTTCTCAGTTGCGAAATAAGGAACGATCTTAAACTTTCCACAGTCAGACTATCAATCATCTCATTGAATAGATTATTTGCTTCATAGGAAGCATCAATTTTATGTGATTTGAAAAGAATGACTGGTTTTATCTCAATCCCAAATTTTTCTAGAGCAAATTTGCGACGATATTCACTCAGAAGAACGGTACTAAGCATGTTATCTTCGTTGGAATTTCCCGTCTGAATGCGTCTTACATTTTTTGAATATCGCTCTCTGATGTATGAATCCAAGGTATAACGGTAAATAATCTTATCTCGATATTTTTGATAAATAGTCTCATCGTCAAAATCAAGCGTTGCGGTAAATTCTAGCAAGAGATTATCAGCATGTGCGTGAAGGAGATTAAGTAGGCATTTTTCCCATGAGACTTTTTCCAATTCTGCTTTATTTTTCTTTTTCGTAGAAGCAGAATAGTGATGGGCTTCATCCGCCAGAATAACCATTTTTGTCTTCTGGTAATCTTTTAATGACATGATATTTTCTGCCTGTGTGAAGAGGTCATTTGTCAACGTCTGAATTGAAACAAACTTAATATTAATTACATTTTTATTAGGAAAATCTGGAAATCTTCCTGAAATCTGGTTGATAAAGATATGTTCCCCATCAATTTCTAAGTTAGAATTGAAAAGAAACTTAGTAGATTGAGCACTCGTTAGATTATCAATGGTCTTACTCAGAACACCATTTGTATTCACTGTAAACAGAAAATTTTGATACCCTTTTTCTTTATAAAGATAGAGGATTAAACCAGCCATCAAATCAGTCTTTCCTGAACCAGTTGCCATATTGAACATCAGCTGTCTTGGTTTTCGAAACTTGAAAGTATCTGATGCTTGAGTGTAATGAAAATAGCGAATAGCTTCACTTTGATAAGAACGTGGTTCATGCTTGAGATTTTCTACAATATACTGTGGTAATTCCCAACCATGCTGTTCGTTCAAAATATCCATATCCAGCTGTTTCAATTCATCGAAGAGTTCAAAGATCAGTTCTTTTTTCTTTGCTTTTCTAACCATCATTTCTCTCCATAAAAACTCTTATTGAAATCATAATCTGATTGGGATAATTGCGATTTAATGGTTTCATCATCAATTTCAGAGTAGTTGTGATAGAGTTGGTTTTTGTCAATAATCTTCACAAGAATTTTTTTCTGTATTTCCAAATCTTCATCCCAGATAGATTGGTCGACTTCTTGTAAATCCACTCTGAAATCAAAATCAAGTGTGGCTTTCATGTCATCAAAGATAGTCTTTAATTCATCAGAATGTTTAGAGTTAAGAACAGCATCAATAAAGGTTGCATTTTTGTCCATTAATTCAGCATAAATGAATGAACCACCGCCAGACCAAGCAACATCTTGAGAAATGCCACCTTGTTCTCCATCAATAACTTTCTTTAATCTCTCTACCGCTACGGTTTCAATATAATCCATTTGTTCAATACCGATGTACTGACGATTCATCTTGTGAGCAACTGCTGCAGTAGTTCCCGAACCCATAAAGAAGTCAAGGACAAGATCGTTTTCCTCGGTGTTTGATTTAATTATATTTTCTATTAACTTCTCTGGTTTTGGAGTTGAAAAAGTTTTATCACCAAATAGTATTTTTAATTCATCTGTTGCATCTTGATTCTGCCCCCAGTCAAGTAATAAATCAGTAATTGCTTTAGGTTTACCTTTTTCTTCTTCCGTTGAAAGCCTTCTAAAAGAATTCAAAGCAGTAATATATAGTAATCCTTCTTGAATATAGTTATTAATATTTTCCTGAGACGTTCTCCAGTGAGCAATAACATTAACAGAATTTTGTGTGAAACCATCCTTTATAACAACATCATCCAAAAAGGTAGTTTCCATTGTTTTATTTTTGTAAGTTCCTGCTTTAATAATAGTATTTTTATCTGCACCTTGATAAGCAACTCCAGATGAAATCAGTCTCTGGCTTTTCTTATTGCTTGCATTATCAACACGTTTTGTTGTATCAGTAGCACCTTCTATTGATAATTTTGAGATATTTTTTTCGTTTTTAGCAAATACAATAATTGTTTCCATTATTCCAGCAACTCTACTAAGAAACGATGGTTGTTTTTTCTTCTTCCAATGTAATGTTGCAATATAGTTTGTACTTCCAAATATTTCATCCATCAGAATATGTAAATATGGCTGCATTCCTGTCCCTACAATATTAGTGGAATTTGCTCGGCTTACATCAATATGCAAAAAAATTAATCCTTCATCGGATAATAATTCTTTTGATATTTCTAAACGATTCTTCATGAAAGTTAACCAAGTTGAACGCGTAAAACTATCATTATAATCGAATGTATCCTCATTCCCTGTATTATAAGGTGGATCAAGATAAATCATCTTAATTTTTCCACTAAATCGTTTTTTCAAGCTGTGGAGTGCTAATAGATTATTTCCTTTGATAATCAGATTATCCGTATGCTTGATTTCTGATACAGGAGAAGAGCCGTTTTTATCATATATCTTAACATTTTTAAAAATCTTTTCATCAAGGAGGACATCAATCTCCTCTCGAGCAACTATTTCATTTAAAAAGGATTCTTCAGCATCTTCCCTCGATACATCATCTTTAGTCATACCAGCTTTTAAGATACTATCTTTGTAAGGGAAATTTAGGACAACATCTGTTGTTTCATCTAAATAGCGATTATTTACCGCTAATCCGATTTTGTTGGTGTAACGCGTGTAAGAGTTTGACCAATATTCATCAACCTCAAGCATTTGAATGATATCATTGATTTTCAAAATTGTCGCACCAGCAATATCCTCGGTAAATGCTTCATTTAGAATTGCATTTGTCAAAATCTTTTCAACCAACTCAGGTTTATAATTATCTAAATCTACTATAATAGCATCTTTTTTTAATAGTCCCTCAGCTACATACTGTTCATCAAAGCTTTCTACCACCTCTCGTAGGGCTTGTTGAATCGCTGTTTCGAATGCCTGATTCATACAAGTCCCTCACTTTCATACACAACAGAAAAGACCTTCTCACAAAAATGTGAAAAAGTCTGTTTTAGGGCTTGACAAAAAATACGCTTGATTACATAATCAGCGTGAGCTGTGAGCTGTGAGCTGTGAGCTGTGAGCTGTGAGCTGTGAGCTGTGAGCTGTGAGCTGTGAGCTGTGAGCTGTGAGCTGTGATTGCTTTCATACCAATCATTCCTTTACTTTTTGATAGTTCTATTATATCAAAATTTCTAAATTTTGCATATTTGCTTTCCCTGACGAACAGTCATGTATAAACCATTTAGAAAATATGATTTATGGCTACACATATACTAAATGAAGTACATTTTGAATTGGAGAAGTCTGTCCTATTAAAAGACGATCTCCGCTTGGAAATCGTCTTTTTTCGCTATTCTCGCAAATACGATATCTTGTAGTTGGTGTAAACTGGTAGATAGCTCTCTTATTTTATTTATCAAAACCTTGTAAGTTTTTTTTGCGCTCTTCAGTTTGACCCTTGGCATCCAATTTATTACCATTGTAAACAGTGCTTTCCCATGATCCGTACATTGGGTTAGGGAAAATGATGAATTTCTCACCAAACTCTTTTTGTAATTCCTCTAATTTTTGGTCGCGCTCAGTTTCAGAGGTCTTTGAAAACTCTGCAAAGTCCACAAGATTGTCTCCTAGTAGCATGACTAAGTTGGTTTTTTCTTGGACTGCTTGTCTACGACCTTCTTTAGATTTGACGCCTTTTTCTAAGAACATGAGATGATCGCGGCTTTGTACAGGAATTCCTTCGTTTTCTAGGTTTTTGATCGTATCATCTACCTGATCTATCGTGCGGTCAGATACATAGTAAATTTGGACACCGTTTTGGTCTGCAAATTGGAGAAAGTCTTTAGCACCTGGTACAGCCTTGGCTGCTGCTTTTTTTACCCAGACATCCCAGTTTTCTGGGGTAAATGCTGTTCCGTCTTTGACATTTTGCGCTTGATAAGGACTATTGTCTAATACGGTTTCGTCCAAGTCCAAAACGATAGAGTAGGGTTTATCTGTCTGTGTTTTTAGTAGTTCTTTCAAACGATCAGTAGCGACATTGTAACCTTGTAGATAGAGTGCCTTGGTTTCAGCTGCTTTTTGATACCAAAGAGTTGACATAGTGTTCTCTCTTGAACGCAACTGATCATAGGTCATGGTAACCTGATTATCAGATGTACTACTTTGTGTTGTCTGTGAATTTGCCGAATTTGTGCCACAGCCAGTCAGTAAAATGACGGAAGTAAGTGTAGAAGCAATTGTAATGGTAACTTTGGATATTTTCATAATCCCATCCTCCTAATAATAGTCTATTAATATTGTAGCGTTTTCATGGGATTTGTGCAAGGAAATATCGAGAGAAAAGAAATTTTTCAGTAGTAATTTGGTATTAGGATAAAATTATGTACTTAATTTGGGAATGAAGATGGATATAAAAAAATTCAATCGGCTTGATAGAAAATCTATATCAGCTTCTTTTTGGAAAATAGATGAAAATAAAGTGAATCTTTGAAAGGCTAGTAACATCAAGCTTTTCAGGGATTTTTTTCTTCATAGATATAAAAATTTCCAATCGAGTTGATAGTCAATATATATTGGAAAAAGGAAAAAAGGAGTGGTAAGATGGTTTCAATCCAAATGGAAGGAGAAAGGTATGGCAAGTAAAAGAGATCTAGTCTTTAGAGCGATTCGAGGCGATGAAGTGGAAAGAGTTCCTGTGGGATTTTGGTTTCATTTTGTAACACTCGAAGAAAAGGGGCAGGGATTAAACAATCCACGTATCTTTCAAAAAAGTGTTGACGGACATCGCAGTTATGTGGAAAGGATTCGTCCTGATTTTGTCAAAATTATGAGCGATGGTTTTTTCCTTTATCCAAGTAATGTCTATAATCCTAAGATTGCAAGCATTCAGGAGCTGACTTCTATTGAGTCGATTGGTGAGGAACACCCATGGATTCAGCAACAGGTGGAAGTGGTACAAGCGATTCGAGATACCTTTACAGAAGAGATTGCTTCTTTCTACAATATCTTTTCGCCTATCTCCTACCTCAAGCGCTGGTTCCGTACAGAAACTTCTCGAGGAGATAGGGAAGTGGCTGATCTATTGCTTGAAAATCCTGAGCAATTCAGAGCGATTCTAGATGTGATTGCAGGAGATATTGCTATTCTAACTCAGAAAATCATCCAGCAAGGCGGTGTTGACGGGATTTACCTCAGCACCCAGGAAATTCAAGATGAGCGCATCGCACCAGGACTCTACCAAACCTATATCGAACCGAGCAATATAGCGATTTTGGAAGCAGCCAATCAGGTTGGTGGGATCAATATCCTCCATATCTGTGGTTTTGAAGGTGCGAGCAATAATGTGACGATATTTAAGGATTATCCAGCTCAAGTGGTCAACTGGGCGACCCACCATGAGGGTGTTAGTTTGACACAGGGGCAAGAGTTGTTTCCAGGAAAGGCCGTTTTAGGTGGATTCGAAAATGGCAAGAAAAGCTTGCTTTATCAAGGTTCCAAGGCAGAATTGCAAAATGAAACAAGACGGTTGCTGGCTGAAGCTGGTAGTAAAGGCGTTCTTCTGGGAGCTGACTGTACTGTTCCAGATGACTTTGACTTAGAGAGGTTGGACTGGATTCGGCAGGCAGCTGTTCTCTAAAAGGAGGAGCTATGAAAAGTAAAAGATGGGGCATCTTCATTGCAGTTGTCGGTTTGCTGGCCTTGGTTGCCATAAGCGTCGTAAAAAATCAGCACTGTAAAAATGGAGAGAGATGTCATGGAGTTCAGGATTTTTCCAAGTCCAGTCTCCCCTTTCTACGCTCGAATGATATCGCAAGTAGTTTATTAGTTGAAAAAGTAAGAAATGGAGAATAAGAATGTCAGAAAAAAAAGAATGGGTTTTAAAAGCATTTAAAGGTGAGAAGGTTGATCGTGTGCCAGTTGGCTTTTGGCATCATTTCACATCCGAAGACGAATGGCTACACGGTTTCTCAAATCCAGTCATTATCGAGAAGAATATCGAGGGCCATAAGCGCTTTATCCGAGAAGTTCAGCCGGACTTTATCAAACTCATGAGCGATGGCTACTTTGCTTATCCAAATCCAGCGATTGCCAAAGGCAAATCACTTCAAGAATTGGCGACCATTCAACCACTCGGACCAGATCATGCTTGGATAAAAGAGCAGGTGGACTTGGTTAAGAAAATCAAGCAAGAGTTTACAGAAGATATCGTTGCGATTTACAATATTTTTGCTCCTGTGACCTATCTCAAGTGGCTGCTGGGGGAAGTGTCTGGTGGCGATGACCTTATTGCGGACTTTCTGGTGGGAGATCCTAAAGCCCTTAAGAAGGTGTTGGATGTGATTGCAGAGGATATTGCGAGTCTCAGCCGAGCTGTCATCGAAGAGGCTGGTGCTGATGGAATCTACCTCAGCGTGCAAAGTATCCAAGATCAACGAGTGTCGGCAGCAGAGTATCAAGCCGTCATTGCACCTAGCGAGATAACTGTTCTGGAAGCAGCTAGTGCTGTTGGTGGCGTCACTGTTCTTCATATCTGTGGCTACGAGGGAGCGCGAAATGATATTCACCTTTTTGCAGATTATCCAGCCCAAGTCTTTAACTGGGCTGTAGGACCAGAGGGAATCACTCTCAATGAAGGTCGTGAGATTTTCAAGGGACGTACGGTTCTTGGAGGATTCGAAAATGGCAAGACAGGCTTGCTGTATACTGGTAGCAAGGATGCCATTCAGGCTGAGGCAAAGAAACTAGTTGCAGAAGCTGGGGAACAGGGCTTGGTACTTGGGGCAGATTGTACCATTCCAAGTGATATCGCAGTTGAACGTATCCAGTGGGTGAGAGAAGCGCTTGAAAACTAAAGGAGAAAAAGATGAGTAAAAAAGCATGGATTATCGGTGGTGTAGCAGTTGTTGCAGTAATTGGGGCAACGATTATCGGGAGAAGTTTAGCTGGCGCTCCAGCTAAGGAGGGAGAAACGGCTTCGTCTGCTGAAGTCATAACCTTGAAGGTTGCCCATACACAAAACTATGTACCTTATGACTTTGTCAATGAAAAAGGGGAATCAGATGGTTATGAAGTAGCTGTTTTGAAGGCTGTTGATGAGAAGTTGGCAAACTATCAATTTGAATATACGGGTACCAGTGATGACGACCTCTTGATTGGTCTGGAATCAGGCAAGTATGACATCGGAACCAAGGGAGCTTGGTACACAGATGAACGAGCTAAAAAGTTTGTCATTCCATCTGAACCAGTCGGAGCGAGCATCATCGGATTTACTGTCAGAAAAGAAGATGAACAGAAATACAAAACCATTGATGACTTTGCTAAGAATAAAGGGAAATTGGTTCCCATCTCTCCACAGAATGCTCAATGGAATGTTATCACCAGCTACAATGAAAAACATCAGGATGCACCGATTGAGCTAACAGCAGCTGAATCTTTTAAAGTGGCAGATGCCTATGCCTGGGTCTTGGAAGGACGTTATGACGCCTTCTTTGATATCAAACTGTCCTTTGAAAAAGCAGTTACCGCAGAAGATGGCCCTTACCACCAATATGCGGATAAACTCAGCTGGTTCCCGTATAAAGGCATTCCAACTTATCCCTTGATTCACCGTGATGAAAAGGGTGAGAAATTCGCTAAAGAATATGAAAAAGCAATCAAAGAGTTGAAAGAAGATGGTACGCTTGCTAAGCTATCTCAGCAATACTTTAAAGAAGATGTCTTTAGTTATGTAGACAAAGACTAGGCCAGAAATTCCAAGACTAGAAAGGGTTTTGCATGGTTTCTTATGATTTTTCCAAGGTCTTTCAGTTTTTGCCAACCTTATGGCAGGCACTTCCTATGACCTTGTCCATTCTCTTTTTTACCACTCTTCTTGGTTCCCTTTTTGGAGGTCTCTTGGCCTGGGCACAAGTAGGAGAAGACAAGAGTTTTGCAGCGATTTCCAAAGGCTATATCTTTACCCTTCGTTGTACACCGCCGATTGTCTTGCTTTTTCTAGTCTTTTATGGCTTGCCAGAATTTCTGAAATGGTGGCTTGGTTTGGATATCAACAACTGGTCTAAAACTATTTTTGTTCTCCTGACGATGATTCTCTTGTTTGCGGCTATTGTTGCCGAGGTTTTCAAGGCGGCCTATCAAGCTATTCCGAAAGGGCAGACAGAGGCCGGGCTTAGTATTGGTTTGACTACAAGTCAGACTTTTTGGAGAATCATTTTTCCCCAAGCTTTTCAAGTTGCTCTTCCCAATATAACAACCGCTATTCTCAATCTCATGCGGGATGCTGCCTTGGCTTATACGATTGGTTTTGTTGATGTTATGGGGGCGGGGAATCTCTTGATTAGTCGCAATTTAGGGAACTACTCTCTGGAAACCTACACGGCAGTTGCGCTTCTTTACTGGGGGATTGCCTTGGTTATTTCAAGCTTGAGTCGTTTGCTTGAGAAGTCTTTGGGAACAAAAGGGAGGTAAGAAATGGATATAGACTATATTGTAAAGACCTTTCTGGAGACCTTGAAGGGTGTGCCAATCACCTTGGTTATCATGATTGTGGCTATGGTCTTAAGCTTTTTACCGGCTCTATTTTTGGCCTTGGGGCAGATTTACAAGGTTCGAGGGGTGAGGAGTTTTTCTCTGGTCTATCTGGCGTTTATCCGAGCGACTCCTCCGATTTTATTGATTCTCTTCTTTTATAGTTTGTTTCCAAGTTTGCTGAATCAATTTTTCAAAAGTATAGGAAGTGACTTTGATATTTTCAAGCTTGATCCTCTCTATTATGCCTTTGTTATTTATAGTTTGATGACAGTCGGGAGTTTGTCGGAGATTTTGCGTTCAGCTATCTTGACGGTGGACAAGGGACAACTAGAGGCAGCGCATGCGATTGGGCTGACTACAACCCAGGCCTATTTAAGGATTGTTTTTCCTCAAGCCTTGCGCTCAGCATTGCCTAACTTGGCCAATTTGGTGATCAATATCGTCAAAGGGACCTCCTTGGTCTTTGTCATGACCATCAAGGACATCACCGCTATTGCCCGTGTGGAAGCATCCTACGGTTACCAGTATTTTGAGTCTTATTTTGTAATCTTTTTGCAGTATATTTTGATCTGTGGTTTGATTCAGTGGGGCTTCTCCCTACTGGAGAAAGGCTATGTGAAAAAAGAAAAAAGTGCAAAAGCATCTAGCGCGCGTTTCGTATAGGAGGACAGGATGTTACAAGTAGAACATATCGCAAAAACATTTGGAGAGAGGCAGGTGCTGGAGGATGTCAATCTCCAGGTCAATCAAGGGGATGTCGTTGTTATCTTAGGACCATCAGGTTCGGGGAAAACGACCTTTCTCCGTTGTCTCAATCACTTAGAAAAAGCTGACAGTGGCCGTTTGACCTTGGCAGGAAAAACTTATGACTTAGCCAAATTAAGCAAGAAAGACATTCTAGAAATTCGCCAAAAAACAGCCTTTGTTTTCCAACACTACAATCTCTTTGCAAATAAAACTGCTCTGGAAAATATTCTAGAAGGCCTAATCGTGGCTCGTAAAGTTCCCAAGGAAGAAGCGCTCAAACGTGCAGAATTTGCCTTGGAAAAAGTTGGTTTACTGGCCTACAAAGACTACTACCCTTCCCAGCTATCTGGAGGGCAACAACAACGAATAGGAATTGCGCGTGCCATTGCCGTCAAGCCCGAGGTCATTTTGCTAGATGAACCAACATCGGCACTAGACCCTGAGTTGGTTGGAGATGTTTTGGATGTTCTGAAACAGTTGGCGGGAGAAGGTGTGACCATGGTGGTCGTCACGCATGAGATGGGATTTGCTAGAGATGTTGCCAACCACGTTATTTTTATGGACGGAGGCCGTATCGTAGAGGAGAATAATCCCCACGATTTCTTTAGTCGTCCACAAGAAGAACGAACCAAGCAGTTCCTGGCTCGTATCTTATCAGACGCTAGCTATAGTGTAGAATACATGATTTGATAGATAAGTGTATCATAAAAACAACACCCCATGACTAGAAGATTCTTCTGACCATGGGGTGTTTTCTCTATAGGAGGGCTAGGTTATATTCTTTGAAAATCTCTTCAAACCAGGTCAGCTTCGCCTTATCTACAATCTCAAAGCTGTGCTTTGAGTAGCCTGTGGCTAGCTTTCTAGTTTACTCTTTGATTTTCATTGAGTGTTAGTTCTTTTTCTTGTTTTTCATCAACCATCCGAGTCCGAGAAGGGCAAGGATGCTGAATCCAGCAAGGGCAAGGAGGGATTTGCTCTCACTTCCTGTGTTTGGAAGGAGGTTCTGAGAGTGAGCCTCTGCAGCAGTTTCTTGAGTTTCAGGATTGGCTGCTAGGTTTTGAGCTTGACCTTGTTCTGGTTCAACTTCCAAGCTAGAAAGATCAAATTCTGGTTTTTCTTCTACAGCTGGAGCGACGATGGCACCACCTTGAGACAAGCGGAGAACAACAGCAGTGAGAGCATTTAATTTCAAGCCTTTTTCAGTCCATTCGAGACCTTGAGGGTTAGCGATTCCTACGGGTCCTGCTTGGTTTTCATCTGCCAGGACTTCAGCCTTTCTCAAGCGAGCAAAGGCAGTTCCCAAGTTGAATTCGCGAGTCTTACTATCCGCATTGACAAAGACAGCGTAGATATCTCCATTTGGAGCAGTGATTTGGTAGCCGATGACCACGTCTTCTTTTTCAACACCATTTTGTCCTGGGACAGTAATGAGTTGGACGCGTTCTTTGATATCTTGTAGACTCTTGAGTCGGAAGGCGACCGTAGATTGACGAAGAGCGATCAATCCTTTCATGTAGTCACGGCTCTTGACATTTTCAGGATATGCTTTGCCATCTGTAGCCTTGGTCCAGTCAAACTTGTTGACAGCATCACTAGAGTCGTAAGAGTCATGGATAAAGTAAGGATAGACAAATGGCTTGCCGTCCTTATCACGCAACAAGTGAGACTTGTTTGGAACCTTATCTTCAGGAACAGGAGTCTTATAGGCTGGATCAAGGAATTGTTTGGTACGTCCGTATTCCTGACCAGAGTGGATAAAGGGAGTTCCTTGAGCAGTCAAGACCATGAGGTTTCCAAGTCGCAAACGACGATGGATTTCAGCGTAGTTTTCAGCCTTGCTAGGGTCTTTTTTGATAGACTGGGCGATGATATCAAAGAGGGTCAAGTTATCATGGGCTGCGATATACTGGATAACATCTCCAGGACTGTCTGCTTCAAAGTTGGTTGGTTGGGCAATGAGATTTTTAAAGATGGTATTGATATCGCGTTTGCCACCTGTGATAAAGGCAGGCTGGCCTTCGTTTGGATAGCCAGACTTGAGGTTGTTGCGGATGTCGTCTGAAAAGACAGCGACAGTATCTGTTTTCTTCATCCAATCTTGGTCAGCAGGTTGTACAGGCGTATTTTCATCACCAGTATAGGTTCTCCAGCCTTCACCTAGCATGATAAGATTTGGATTGAGGGCACGGGCAGCTTTGTACGCTTCTTCGATAGAAGCCGCATCGTGGTCACCCATCATATCAAAGCGGAAACCATCTACTTTGTAAGTTTCAACCAGATACTTGATAGAGTCTACCAAGACACGTTTAGACATGTAGTGGGTAGTTCCCAAACGACCGCCACCAAAGCTAGTACGTGGAGTTCCGTCTGCGTCCATAAAGTGATAGTAGTTTGGCTCAATATCCTCAAAAATGTCAACATTGGCAGTATGGTTGTAGACCACATCCAAGATGGCCCCCATGCCACGTTTATGGATTTCGTTGATGAGGTTTTTGAATTCTGCGATACGTTTTTCTGGATCCTTAGGATCGCTAGAGTACATACCAGTCAAGGAGAAGTAGTTTTGAGGGTCATATCCCCAGTTGTAGTTACTATTGCTTGAAGCATAGGCAGACAAACGTTCATGGTTTTTCAATTCATTGACAAAGTAGTAAGACAAGACGGGAAGGAGCTGGATGTGGGTCACACCCAAGTCTTTGAGATAGTCCAGTTTTTCGATAAAGGCTTCAAAGGTACCAAATGGCTTGGTCAAGTCTTTTGCGATGGCAGGATCCGAAGTGAAGTCACGTACATGAGCTTCATAGATAACGGCATCTTCACGTGATTTGAAGTTACGAATCTTTCCATAGGTCAAGTCTTGCGGACCTAACTTCGCTGGATCGACAAAGGCAGCTTTAGCGACCTTATGAGCGGCATCTGTTTTTGCTAGGTCACTGTTCCAAGCCGCTAATGATTTGGCATAAGGGTCAAGAACGAGGACAGTTTTACCTTGGCGCTCGATCTGGTAGTGGTAGTAATAGCCAGTGTAGTTGCTGATACCGAGACCAGAGTTTGCATCCAGAGTTTGTTTCCAGGTTCCTTTTTCTCCTTTTTCAAGGGCGACAGTTCCAACTACTTTTTCAGGGTCTTTCTTGTCATAGACAACAACGGAAACCTTATCAGCACTTGGAGACCAGAGGGTGAGGTCAACACGCTTGCCATCTTCTTTTAGAGTTGCGCCGAGTGGACCATCGTAACTGTAGGATTCATCCTTGAGGCGCCAGCTTGAACGTGTGGTAAAGCGGTCTGAATTGTAGCTGACAGTGTAAGGGTGTTGAGTGTCAGAGAAGTCGCCGATATAGGTCACTTTTTTACCTGCCTCATCCACTTCCACGTCTGTGATAGCTACTTTATTCCCTTGGTAATCAGTGATGCTGGAGTGTTTGAGGATATCGTTTTTCTTAGCTCCAACGAGGGTAGAAAAACTGCTTTCGATACGAGATTTAGCCACGTGTTGGGCACCAGTCATGCGGATATCGTGAACGTAGTAGGGGTTGGTGTAGATGGTTTCGTCATCATCTTTGAGGAAAATCTGACTGTGATTTTTTAAATCTGTGAATTTATAATCTTCTTTTCTGATTTTCACATCATCACCTTTCTTGCTTTCGTCTAATAATAAAAATCCGAATTCTCTTGCAGCTTCATTGAGTGGAATATCAATGTAACGGCCATATTTTCCAGTTGCAGTAAAGTCTGTCCCGTCAGGCCATTCTCCACTGCTTGGATTCTTGACATCGCCCCAATACCAGAGAGATTTTTTGTTATAGTTGCCATCGGTGCGGTAGTAGTTGACACGGACAGTTCCTGCTGGCTGAGGACGGTAGTTGTATACTTTATAGTTTTCATCTAGCCAAGCCTCATTCATTTTTGGAGAAAGGCGCTCTACGGAACGGTCTCCAGTAAGGTTATCTCCTTTGGTGTTGTTGATAAGGAAGCTGACTTTCTTGGCTTGCTCATTTTTGAGTTTGACATCTAGGTAATAGCCGTAGTCATCTTGCTTGGCATCCTTGAAGGACTTGGCTCCATTGGGCCAGTTTTCAGACGGCTTTTCAACATCATCCCAAGTCCAAAGACCTTGAGAATCTTTGTTTTCTTCAGGGAGTTTTTTTACATGGATGCGGAAGTGGTTATCTGCGATTGGTTCTTCAGAAGATGTGTCTACTTGTGGTTTTTGATTAGAATTTTGCGTCGAAGTGCTGGCATCTACTTTCTCTTCCTTGCTGTTAGTCTGGCTTGTAGTAGCATCTTCTGTTTTAGATATTTCGGGTGCTGTAGTAGTTTTCGCAGCTGTAGCTTCCTTTTCAGAATCAAGGGAAGCGTTTGCATTCTTTTGTTCAGAAATAGGCGTTTCCTTTTGAGTTTGACTCGTTTCAGTCTCAGTAGGGGCCTTGGTCACAGCGCTGGTATTTTCCTGAGTTTGAGGCAGGTTTTCGTTGGCCGAAATAGTTGGCATTGTAGCAGAAAGCAAGACAATGCTGGCACCAATAAGGACAGAACCAGTTCCGTTCTTCAAGGAACGGATACCATAAATCATTTTTTTCTCAGTTTGAGATGGGATCTTTTTCATCACAATTCTCCTTGTGTAGTTGTTCCTTATCAGTATAGCACGAGGTAAACATTAGTGCAAGCGTTTTCCTAACTTTTAAGAGAAAATATAATGCTTCATTCTCTTGAAATTTTAAAATAATATATAGGAAAAGATTGTTTAAAAAATAGTAAAAAAACCTTGAAAAATCTAGCTAAATAAGGTATAATATGAGTAATCATTTGTCGTAGGTTTTGTCTGAAATATTGTCCAGACAAGGCTCACAGCAGTTAAATCTTCTGAAAAAGTCAGATTTAGCTGCTCTTTTTGTGCTTTTTTTCAGGTTTTTGAGTGTTTGTAACAAAGATTTAAAGATTCTGAAAATTCATCAAAGGGACATGGTGATAGGGGTTTTACAACCATTTGACGATAATCAATAGCCTGATGAAGCAGGCTTGGAACTTTATTTACAAAGGAGAATCATCTTGGCAGGACATGACGTTCAATACGGGAAACATCGTACCCGTCGTAGTTTTTCAAGAATCAAAGAAGTTCTTGACTTACCAAATTTGATTGAAATTCAAACGGATTCATTCAAGGATTTTCTAGACCACGGTCTTAAGGAAGTATTTGAAGATGTATTGCCAATTTCAAACTTCACAGAAACTATGGAGTTGGAATTTGTTGGCTATGAAATCAAGGAACCCAAATACACGCTCGAAGAAGCTCGTATCCACGATGCTAGCTACTCAGCACCAATTTTTGTAACCTTCCGCTTGATCAATAAAGAAACAGGAGAAATCAAAACCCAAGAAGTCTTCTTTGGTGATTTCCCAATCATGACCGAAATGGGTACTTTCATCATCAATGGTGGTGAACGTATTATCGTTTCTCAGTTGGTCCGCTCACCAGGTGTTTACTTTAATGACAAAGTAGACAAGAACGGTAAAGTGGGCTACGGTTCTACTGTTATCCCTAACCGTGGAGCTTGGTTGGAACTTGAAAGCGACTCAAAAGACATCGCTTATACTCGTATCGACCGTACTCGTAAGATTCCATTTACGACCTTGGTTCGTGCACTTGGTTTCTCAGGTGATGATGAAATCTTTGATATCTTCGGTGACAGCGAATTGGTTCGTAATACTGTTGAAAAAGATATCCACAAGAATCCAATGGACTCTCGTACAGACGAAGCCTTGAAAGAAATCTACGAACGCCTTCGTCCAGGTGAGCCTAAGACTGCTGAAAGCTCACGTAGCTTGCTTGTAGCTCGTTTCTTTGACCCACGTCGCTATGACTTGGCAGCAGTTGGTCGTTACAAGATCAATAAAAAACTCAATGTTAAAACACGCTTGCTCAACCAAACCATTGCGGAGCCATTGGTAGACCCTGAAACAGGAGAAATCTTGGTAGAAGCTGGCACCGTTATGACTCGTAGCGTGATTGAAAGTATCGAGAGTCACTTGGATGGTGACTTGAACAAGATCGTTTATATTCCAAACGATGCAGCTGTTCTGACAGAACCAGTTGTCCTTCAAAAATTCAAGGTTGTTGCCCCAACAGACCCAGACCGTGTTGTAACCATCATCGGAAATGCCAATCCAGACGACAAGGTTCGTGTTGTAACTCCTGCGGATATCCTTGCAGAGATGAGCTACTTCCTCAACTTGGCTGAAGGTATCGGGCGTGTGGATGATATCGACCACCTTGGAAACCGTCGTATCCGTGCAGTTGGTGAATTGCTTGCCAACCAAGTACGTCTTGGACTTTCTCGTATGGAACGTAATGTCCGTGAACGTATGTCTGTTCAGGATAACGAAGTCTTGACACCACAACAAATCATCAACATCCGTCCAGTAACAGCTGCGGTTAAAGAATTCTTTGGTTCATCACAGTTGTCACAGTTCATGGACCAACACAACCCGCTTTCTGAGTTGTCTCACAAACGTCGTTTGTCAGCCTTAGGACCTGGTGGTTTGACTCGTGACCGTGCTGGATATGAAGTACGTGACGTGCACTATACTCACTATGGTCGTATGTGTCCAATTGAAACACCTGAAGGACCTAACATCGGTTTGATCAATAACTTGTCATCATACGGACACTTGAACAAGTATGGATTTGTTCAAACACCATACCGTAAGGTTGACCGTGAAACTGGTGTAGTCACAAACGAAATCGTTTGGTTGACAGCCGATGAAGAAGATGAATTTACTGTAGCACAGGCTAATTCAAAATTGAACGAAGATGGTACTTTTGCTGAGAAAGTCGTCATGGGACGTCACCAAGGGGTCAACCAAGAGTATCCAGCAGAAGTGGTTGACTACATGGACGTGTCACCAAAACAGGTAGTTGCCGTTGCGACTGCATGTATTCCATTCTTGGAAAACGATGACTCCAACCGTGCCCTCATGGGTGCCAACATGCAACGTCAGGCTGTGCCATTGATTGATCCAAAAGCACCTTACGTTGGTACTGGTATGGAATACCAAGCAGCTCATGACTCTGGAGCTGCAGTTATTGCTCAGCATGACGGTAAAGTTACCTACGCAGATGCGGACAAGGTAGAAGTACGTCGTGAAGATGGTTCATTGGATGTCTACCACATCCAAAAATTCCGTCGTTCAAACTCAGGTACTGCCTACAACCAACGCACGCTTGTTAAAGTTGGGGATGTCGTTGAAAAAGGCGACTTTATCGCTGACGGACCTTCTATGGAAAAAGGGGAAATGGCGCTTGGACAAAACCCAATCGTTGCCTACATGACATGGGAAGGTTACAACTTCGAGGATGCCGTTATCATGAGCGAACGCTTGGTCAAAGACGATGTCTACACATCTGTCCACCTCGAAGAATACGAATCAGAAACACGTGATACAAAGCTTGGGCCTGAAGAAATTACTCGTGAAATTCCAAACGTTGGGGAAGATGCCCTTAAAAACCTTGACGAAATGGGGATTATCCGTATTGGTGCCGAGGTTAAAGAAGGGGATATTCTTGTAGGTAAAGTAACGCCTAAAGGTGAAAAAGACCTTTCAGCTGAAGAACGTCTCTTGCACGCTATCTTCGGAGACAAGTCTCGTGAAGTGCGTGATACTTCTCTTCGTGTACCACACGGTGCCGATGGTGTCGTTCGTGATGTTAAGATCTTTACACGTGCAAATGGAGATGAGTTGCAATCAGGCGTTAACATGCTGGTTCGCGTCTACATCGCTCAAAAACGTAAGATCAAGGTCGGAGATAAGATGGCCGGGCGTCACGGAAACAAAGGGGTTGTCTCTCGTATCGTTCCTGTAGAAGACATGCCTTACCTTCCAGACGGAACTCCAGTCGACATCATGTTGAACCCACTTGGGGTGCCATCACGTATGAATATCGGTCAGGTTATGGAACTCCACCTTGGTATGGCAGCACGTACTCTTGGTATCCACATCGCAACACCAGTCTTTGACGGAGCAAGTTCTGAAGACCTTTGGTCAACCGTTAAAGAAGCAGGTATGGACAGCGATGCTAAAACAATCCTTTACGATGGCCGTACAGGTGAGCCGTTTGACAACCGTGTATCAGTTGGTGTCATGTACATGATCAAACTCCACCACATGGTTGATGATAAATTGCACGCGCGTTCAGTCGGACCATACTCAACCGTTACCCAACAACCACTCGGAGGTAAAGCTCAGTTTGGTGGACAACGTTTCGGTGAGATGGAGGTTTGGGCTCTTGAAGCCTACGGTGCATCAAATGTCCTTCAAGAAATCTTGACTTACAAGTCTGACGATATCAACGGACGTTTGAGAGCTTATGAAGCTATTACAAAAGGAAAACCAATTCCAAAACCAGGTGTTCCAGAATCCTTCCGAGTTCTTGTGAAAGAATTGCAATCTCTTGGTCTTGACATGCGTGTCCTTGACGAAGATGACCAAGAAGTGGAACTTCGCGACTTGGATGAAGGAATGGACGAAGATGTCATCCACGTAGATGACCTTGAAAAAGCCCGCGAAAAAGCAGCCCAAGAGGCTAAAGCAGCCTTTGAAGCTGAAGAGGCTGAGAAAGCAACAAAAGCGGAAGCAACAGAAGAAGCTGCTGATCAAGAATAAGCAGTTCACTTAGAATAGAAAGGGAAGAAATAGTGGTTGATGTAAATCGTTTTAAAAGTATGCAAATCACCCTAGCTTCTCCAAGCAAAGTCCGTTCATGGTCTTATGGAGAAGTCAAAAAACCTGAAACAATCAATTACCGTACGTTGAAACCAGAACGTGAAGGACTCTTTGACGAAGTCATCTTTGGTCCTACAAAAGACTGGGAATGTGCTTGTGGTAAGTACAAACGCATTCGTTACAGAGGGATTGTTTGTGACCGTTGTGGGGTTGAAGTAACGCGTACAAAAGTTCGTCGTGAGCGTATGGGGCACATCGAGTTGAAAGCTCCTGTATCTCACATCTGGTATTTCAAGGGGATTCCAAGCCGTATGGGCTTGACCCTTGATATGAGTCCTCGTGCCCTAGAGGAAGTTATCTACTTTGCGGCTTATGTGGTGATTGATCCTAAGGATACACCACTTGAGCACAAGTCTATCATGACAGAGCGCGAATACCGTGAGCGCTTGCGTGAGTATGGTTATGGTTCATTCGTTGCCAAGATGGGTGCCGAAGCCATTCAAGACCTTTTGAAACAAGTAGATCTTGAAAAAGAAATTGCTGAACTCAAAGAAGAGTTGAAAACAGCTACTGGACAAAAACGTGTCAAAGCTATCCGTCGTTTGGATGTTTTGGATGCCTTTTACAAGTCTGGGAACAAACCTGAATGGATGGTTCTTAACATCCTCCCAGTTATTCCACCAGATCTCCGTCCAATGTTGCAGTTGGATGGTGGCCGTTTTGCCTCATCTGACTTGAACGACCTTTACCGCCGTGTTATCAACCGTAACAACCGTTTGGCTCGTTTGCTTGAGTTGAATGCACCAGGTATCATCGTTCAAAATGAGAAGCGTATGCTTCAAGAAGCGGTTGACGCTTTGATTGACAACGGTCGTCGTGGTCGTCCAATCACAGGACCAGGTAGCCGTCCACTGAAATCATTGAGCCACATGCTCAAAGGGAAACAAGGACGCTTCCGTCAGAACTTGCTCGGTAAACGTGTTGACTTCTCAGGACGTTCCGTTATCGCCGTTGGTCCAACTCTTAAGATGTACCAATGTGGTGTGCCACGCGAAATGGCGATCGAGCTCTTTAAACCATTTGTCATGCGTGAAATCGTTGCCCGTGACATCGTGCAAAATGTTAAGGCAGCTAAACGCTTGGTGGAACGCGGAGACGAACGTATCTGGGATATCCTTGAAGAAGTAATCAAAGAACACCCAGTGCTTTTGAACCGCGCACCGACCCTTCACCGTTTGGGTATCCAAGCTTTCGAGCCAGTCTTGATCGATGGTAAGGCCCTTCGTTTGCACCCGCTTGTCTGTGAAGCCTACAATGCCGACTTTGACGGGGACCAAATGGCCATCCACGTACCGCTTTCAGAAGAAGCTCAAGCAGAAGCTCGTATCCTCATGCTCGCTGCTGAGCACATCTTGAACCCGAAAGATGGTAAACCAGTTGTTACCCCATCTCAGGACATGGTTTTGGGTAACTACTACTTGACGATGGAAGAAGCTGGTCGTGAAGGTGAAGGAATGGTCTTCAAAGACCGTGACGAAGCTGTTATGGCTTACCGCAATGGCTATGTTCACCTCCACTCACGTGTTGGTATCGCGACAGACAGCCTCAATAAACCATGGACAGAAGAGCAAAAACACAAGGTCTTGCTTACAACAGTTGGTAAAATCCTCTTCAACGACATCATGCCAGAGGGTCTACCTTACTTGCAAGAACCAAATAATGCGAACTTGACAGAAGGGCTTCCAGCTAAGTACTTCTTGCCACTAGGTGGCGATATCAAGGAAGCCATTCGCAACCTTGAACTCAATCCTCCATTCAAGAAGAAAAACCTTGGAAATATCATCGCTGAGATTTTCAAACGTTTCCGTACAACAGAAACTTCTGCATTCTTGGACCGATTGAAAGACTTAGGTTACCATCATTCAACACTTGCTGGATTGACAGTGGGGATTGCTGATATCCCAGTGGTTGAAGACAAGGCTGAAATCATTGAAGAATCTCATAAGCGTGTAGAACAAATCACAAAACAGTTCCGTCGTGGTTTGATCACTGATGATGAACGTTACAATGCTGTTACAGCTGAATGGCGTGCAGCTCGTGAGAAATTGGAAAAACGCTTGGTCGATAACCAAGATCCGAAGAACCCAATCGTTATGATGATGGACTCAGGAGCTCGTGGTAACATCTCGAACTTCTCACAACTTGCCGGTATGCGCGGTCTGATGGCCGCTCCGAACGGACGTATCATGGAATTGCCGATCCTTTCAAACTTCCGCGAAGGTTTGTCAGTACTTGAAATGTTCTTCTCAACTCACGGTGCCCGTAAAGGTATGACCGATACGGCCCTTAAGACAGCCGACTCAGGTTACTTGACTCGTCGTTTGGTTGACGTCGCCCAAGACGTTATCATCCGTGAGGACGACTGTGGAACAGACCGTGGCCTCTTGATCCGCTCTATCGCGGAAGGAAAAGAGATGATCGAGTCTCTCGAAGAACGTCTCAATGGTCGTTACACTAAGAAAACTGTTAAACACCCAGAAACTGGCGAAGTTATCATTGGTCCAAATGAGTTAATCACAGAAGACAAGGCGCGCGAGATTGTCAATGCTGGTGTGGAAGAAGTGACTATCCGTTCCGTATTTACATGTAACACTCGTCATGGTGTTTGCCGTCACTGTTACGGTATCAACTTGGCGACTGGTGATGCGGTTGAAGTTGGTGAAGCAGTTGGTACAATCGCTGCCCAATCTATCGGGGAACCTGGTACACAGCTTACAATGCGTACCTTCCACACGGGTGGGGTTGCCTCAAATACCGATATCACTCAAGGTCTTCCTCGTGTTCAAGAAATCTTTGAAGCCCGCAATCCAAAAGGGGAAGCGGTTATTACAGAGGTCAAAGGACAAGTTACAGCTATCGAAGAAGATGCTTCAACTCGTACAAAGAAAGTCTTTGTTAAGGGTGAAACTGGCGAAGGAGAATACGTCGTTCCATTTACAGCACGTATGCGTGTTGAAGTTGGAGACCAAGTTTCTCGTGGTGCAGCATTGACAGAGGGTTCTATCCAACCAAAACATCTCCTTGCTGTTCGTGATGTCTTGTCAGTTGAAACTTACCTTCTCGGTGAAGTCCAAAAAGTTTACCGTAGTCAAGGGGTAGAAATCGGTGACAAACACATTGAGGTTATGGTTCGTCAAATGATCCGTAAAGTCCGTGTCATGGATCCAGGTGATACAGATCTTCTCATGGGTACCCTTTTAGACATCAACGATTTTACAGATGCGAACAAAGATGTCCTTATCGCCGGTGGAGTTCCAGCGACTGGTCGCCCAGTCCTTATGGGAATCACCAAAGCCTCACTTGAAACAAACAGTTTCTTGTCAGCGGCTTCCTTCCAGGAAACAACTCGTGTCCTTACAGATGCAGCCATCCGTGGTAAGAAAGACCATCTCCTTGGACTCAAGGAAAATGTTATCATCGGTAAGATCATCCCAGCAGGTACTGGTATGGCTCGCTACCGTAACCTTGAACCACAGGCAATCAATGACGCAGAATATCTGGCTCCTGAACAAGAAGAGACAGAACTTGCTCCAGTAGATGAAACTGTGGAAATCCAATCTGAAGAAACTGTAGAATAAAAGCAAATAAGAGAACCTTCGGGTTCTCTTTGCTTTGTTTCAGAAAATTTTCCCACTTTTCCATAAAGTGTGGTAGAATAGAAGAACTAAAATGACAAGGGGATTTATATGGAACAAACATTCTTTATCATTAAGCCAGATGGTGTGAAGAGAGGTCTAGTTGGCGAAGTTTTGAAAAGAATTGAGCGACGTGGTTTCAAACTCGAAAAATTAGAGTTACGTTCAACCGTTTCAGAAGATTTGATTGACCAACACTATCGCGACTTGGTTGAAAAAAGTTTTTATCCTCCTATCCGCCAATTTATGACCTCAGGTCCAATAATTGTTGGAATCATTTCAGGACCCAAGGTAATTGAAAGCTGGCGTGACATGATGGGGGCTACTCGTCCAGAAGAGGCTCTTCCGGGGACCATCCGGGGAGATTTTGCTAAGGCGGCAGGAGAAAATCAAGCCATTCAAAACGTGGTACATGGATCAGATTCAGAAGAGTCAGCTAAACGAGAAATCGCCCTCTGGTTTAAGGATTAGAAGAGAACAGTTCTGTGAATGACAGAACCGTTTTTTGTACCGTTCAGCGTCCTAATGTGATATTTTGGAAGTCATTTATCATTTTCTAATCCTGTTAGAGTATAATTTCTTATACGGAGGAAGAAAAGGAAATGATGAAATCAATTCGTGTTTTATTATTATTAGCTGTCACCCAAATTTTATTTGGAAGTTGTTTATTGTGGAAGGAATCATTTTTATCCTTAAGAGAAGGAAATGTCTATTTTTTAATTCTCATAGTGGGAGTTTCTGGTTTTTGTGCTGGGATTAATTACTTCCATACCTTGGGTCAGAAAAGTCATAGTATTTTACATTCTGTAGAGAAAGTGAAGCTTATCCATAATCTTCTTTTAATCATCAATCTTTTAGCCAGCTGTTTCATTTTATCAGAAAGTATCCAAGTTGGTACTGAGCTCCAGCAGGATCTGGTTGACCTCTTTCTGCCGTCATTCTTTTTCTTGCTGGGAGTAGATCTATGGATTTTCTTACCTTTTGATAAATATATTCGGGATATGGACAATCATCTTAACAAGAAGAGAACGGTTGTGATTTCCGTTTTAGGCACGATTATTTTCTTGAGAAATCCCGTAACAATCTCCTCCATTCTCCTTTATATCGGTCTCGGTTTTTTATGTGCGCGTTTCCTCTTTCCCAAATCCGTGCAAAGGGAAATTTCATTTTACGGACATGTGATTCGCGATGTTTTATTTGTTATTTGTATTTTTACCTTTTTCTAAGAAAGGCAAGGAGAACTGTAAATGTAGCATAGTAAGTCTATAAAGAAAATTCACACAAAAGAAAACTTTTTGGTATAATAGTAGCATGCACACAAAAAATGAAGAAGAGCTTCTAGCTCTCGGAGAAAGATTAGGTCATTTGCTTCAAAAAGACGATGTTCTGATCTTGACTGGAGAGTTGGGTGCGGGTAAAACAACCTTTACAAAAGGCATTGCCAAGGGTTTGGATATCCGTCAGATGATTAAAAGTCCAACTTATACTATCGTGAGAGAGTACGAAGGGCGCCTGCCACTTTACCACTTGGATGTCTACCGTATCGAAGGTGATGCTGATTCTATTGACTTGGATGAGTTTCTCTTTGGTGGTGGTGTGACTGTTATTGAGTGGGGGCATCTTTTGGGTGAAGATTTACCAGATTCTTACTTGGAGTTGGAAATTTTGAAAGAAGCTGAGGGTCGTTGCCTTCATTTTACGGCTCATGGCTCTCGGGCTGAACAACTCATCAAGGAGCTTCAGGATGGAGTATGAGTTGTGTATTCGTGAGGCAGAGATTTCAGATGCTACAGCTTTGATTGCATTTTTAGATTGTGTTGGTCAAGAGACAGACTTCACTAGCCTAGATGAAAATGGTATCATGATGACAGCTTCTGAAATGGCTCTTTTTATCGAAAAGCAAGCTGCATCAGAGAATCAAATTACTCTCCTCGCCTTACTGAATGATGAGATTGCAGGAGTCTTAAATATCACAGCGGATCAACATTTAAGGGTTCGGCATATTGGAGATGTTTTTTTAGCGGTTCGAAAGAAATTCTGGAACCAAGGATTGGCGACTATTCTTCTAGAAGAAGGCATCGAGTGGGCTAAAGCCAGTGGCGTCTTGCGCCGCTTGCAACTCAGTGTACAAAAACGAAATGAGGCTGCTATCCACCTCTATTCAAAAATGGGATTTATCACAGAAGGCTTGCAAGAAAGAGGAGCCTATTTAGCAGAAGGGATATTTTTAGATGTTTGTCTGATGGGCAAATTGATAGATGAATAACGAGATGATCAAAAAATTAATTGGAATGGTGCTAGGTTTTCTGGCAGTAACAGTTGTAGGTGTAGGAATTTATGCCTACACAATCTATCAGCAGGGGACTGCAACCCTGAGTCAAAAAACTTACAAAAAAATCGGTGAAGAAACCAACGTTATCGAAGCAACTGAGCCTTTAACGATTCTCCTAATGGGGGTGGATACGGGAAATTCGGAACGTACAGATCCGTGGGCAGGGAATAGTGATTCCATGATTCTCTTGACGGTTAATCCAAAAACAAAGAAAACCACTATGATGAGTTTGGAACGGGATATTCTGACCAAGATCGAGAGTGGAAATGGCCAAGTTCAGGAAGCCAAACTCAATGCGGCCTATGCCAATGGCGGTGCGGAGCTTGCAATTTCTACTATTCAAAAGATGATGAATATCCACATTGACCGCTATGTAATGGTCAACATGCAAGGCCTTCAACAATTGGTGGATGCAGTTGGTGGAATCACCGTCAACAATACACTTGGTTTCCCAATTTCCATCACTGACCAAGAAGAGTTTAATAAGATTTCCATTGGTGTTGGGGAACAAAACTTGAATGGTGAGGAAGCCTTGGTGTATTCACGGATGCGTTACCAAGATCCTGAAGGAGACTATGGACGTCAAAAACGTCAACGTGAAGTCATTCAAAAAATCGTTGAGAAGGTTTTGAGTCTGAACAGTGTGAGTCATTATCAAGGGATTTTAAAAGCTTTGAGTGACAACATGCAGACCAATGTGGATTTATCAGCTAAGAGCATTCCACAATTGCTCGGCTATCAAGATTCTTTCAGGAATATCGAAACGCATCAATTGCGCGGGGAAGATGCTGAGCTACAGGGAATTTCTTATCAGATTGTCACTTCAGAACATATGCTCGAAATGCAAAATCTCTTGCGTAGTTCACTAGGTAAAGAGCCAGTGACAGAATTGGAAACCAATGCGGTACTGTACGAAACAGCCTTTGGCCGGACAGCGCCTTCAACCAGTACTAGTATTTCAAACGAAGAGGTAGAATAAAACAAAGAATCAAATCGTGGGAAATTTCCTGCGATTTTTTCAAAAAGAATTCGAATAGATAAGTAGGAGGAAACATGAAAGCAGAAATTATTGCTGTTGGAACAGAAATTTTAACAGGGCAGATCGTCAATACCAATGCTCAGTTTTTATCAGAGAAGCTAGCAGAAATCGGGGTAGATGTCTATTTCCAAACAGCTGTCGGAGACAATGAAGCTCGTCTTTTGTCCTTGCTTGAGATTGCGAGTCAACGTAGTAATCTTGTGATTTTGACAGGGGGCTTGGGACCAACTGAGGATGATTTGACCAAACAAACTCTGGCAAAATTTTTGGGAAAAGATCTAGTGTTTGACACTCAAGCACAAGAGAAACTGGATATTTTCTTTGCTCATAGACCTGACTATGCTCGGACACCGAATAATGAGCGCCAAGCCCAAATTGTAGAAGGAGCGACTCCACTGCCAAATGAGACAGGTTTAGCAGTAGGAGGGGTTTCGGAAGTGGATGACGTAACCTACGTGGTCCTTCCAGGACCACCAAGTGAGTTGAAACCCATGGTCTTAAACCAACTCTTACCCAAGCTGATGACAGGCACCAAACTATATTCCCGAGTGCTTCGTTTCTTTGGAATTGGTGAGAGTCAGTTGGTGACCATTTTGGCGGATTTGATTGACCATCAAACCGATCCGACTTTGGCACCGTATGCCAAAACGGGAGAAGTGACCTTGCGCTTGTCTACAAAAGCAGTTAGTCAAGAAAAGGCTGATCAAGCACTGGACATCCTAGAAAATCAAATCTTGAGTCGCCAGACTTTTGAGGGAATTTCTCTACGAGACATCTGTTATGGATATGGGGAAGAAACCAGCCTCGCGAGTGTCGTTGTAGAAGAGCTAAAGAAGAGACAGAAAAGCATTACTGCGGCAGAAAGCTTGACGGCAGGTCTCTTTCAAGCTACTTTAGCAGACTTTTCAGGTGTTTCAGCTATCTTTAATGGCGGTTTTGTCACTTACAGCCTAGAAGAAAAGTCCAAGATGTTGGATATTTCCGAGCAAGAGCTAAAAGAACACGGGGTCGTTTCTGAGTTTACGGCTCGAAAAATGGCAGAGCAGGCACGGCTCAAGACTCAGTCTGATTATGGAGTCAGCCTGACAGGTGTGGCAGGTCCAGATAGCCTAGAGGGGCATCCAGCTGGCACAGTTTTTATTGGACTGGCACATGCAAAAGGGACAGAGGTGATTAAGGCTAATATCGCAGGACGGAGTCGAGCAGATGTACGTCACATCGCGGTTATGCATGCCTTTAACCTAGTTCGCAAGGCTTTATTAAGTGACTAAATTTTGATATAATAGTAAATAGGTCTAAGGACCAGTAGAATATAGGAGAACAGAATGGCGAAAAAACCAAAAAAATTAGATGAGATTTCAAAAAAGTTTGGAGTGGATCGTGAAAAAGCCTTGAACGATGCTCTTAAATTGATTGAGAAAGACTTTGGTAAAGGCTCAATCATGCGTTTAGGCGAGCGCGCGGAGCAAAAAGTTCAAGTGATGAGCTCAGGCTCATTGGCTCTGGACATTGCTCTTGGTTCAGGTGGCTATCCTAAAGGACGTATCATCGAAATCTATGGACCAGAATCATCTGGTAAGACAACGGTTGCCCTTCACGCTGTTGCGCAAGCACAGAAAGAAGGCGGTATTGCAGCCTTTATCGATGCGGAACATGCTCTTGACCCAGCCTATGCTGCAGCCCTTGGTGTGAACATTGACGAATTGCTCTTGTCACAACCAGACTCAGGTGAGCAAGGTCTTGAAATTGCTGGAAAATTGATTGACTCAGGTGCAGTTGACCTTGTTGTTATTGACTCAGTTGCGGCTCTTGTACCTCGTGCAGAAATTGATGGGGATATTGGAGATAGTCACGTTGGTTTGCAGGCTCGTATGATGAGCCAGGCCATGCGTAAACTCGGAGCTTCTATCAATAAAACCAAAACAATTGCCATCTTTATCAACCAGTTGCGTGAAAAGGTTGGGGTCATGTTTGGAAATCCAGAAACAACACCTGGTGGACGTGCTCTGAAATTCTACGCATCAGTTCGTTTGGATGTTCGTGGAAGCACACAAATCAAAGGAACTGGTGACCAAAAAGATACCAATGTCGGTAAGGAAACCAAGATCAAGGTCGTGAAAAACAAGGTAGCTCCACCGTTTAAGGAAGCCTTCGTTGAAATCATGTACGGAGAAGGGATTTCTAAGACGGGTGAGCTCTTGAAGATCGCAAGTGATCTCGATATCATCCAAAAAGCAGGAGCATGGTATTCTTACAAGGGTGAAAAAATCGGGCAAGGGTCTGAAAATGCTAAGAAATACTTGGCAGATCACCCAGATATTTTTGATGAGATTGACCATCAGGTTCGTGTTCAATACGGTTTGATTGAAGATGAAGAGGGAACCACTCCTACCTCTGTCGCAGAAGATTTGGCACCTAACCAAGAAGTAACGCTTGACCTAGGCGATGGACTTGAAATCGAAATTGAAGATTAAAGATAAAACTAGGGAAAGCTTTCAAAATCATAAAAACGCATAATATCAGGTATTCAGAACCTTGATATTATGCGTTTTATTGTGAGAAAGTTCGTTAGACTTCTCTTCCTTGAAACAACTAATGATCACTAAAGCGCCTGTATTTGATGTGAAAGTCAAAATAATGTTCATCTTGTAATTTTTGGAAGATGTCGCGATAGGCTTCCTCGTCGAAATGGTCACCGCGGTAGAGAATTTCAAAACTCAAGCCATCATACTCTAGAAAAGCGTTAGCTGTTTTGAAGCCATTTTGTTGATAGAAGCTCATACGAGCTTTTCTTTGTTCCAAGTTATCGCATTCTTCATCCAGTCGCTCTACTTCAAGCAACATGGTTCGCTGATAAAAATCAGTTAGTTTGTCGATAATTTCCTTCCCATACCCATGACTTCTTAAGTGAGGCATGATGGCAAAAAAGCTGATATAGAAGGCCTTTTGGTTGGAGATGGCAAAAGCAAAGCCAACAAATTCTTCTTCGTTATAAAAAGCAAAAAAGTGGGCGTCATCACGGTCCTGATAGCGCAAAAACTCAGAAAGAGGGACCCGTTCTTCCTCGGGGAAAGCTTCGTTATTTAGCTTTTCAACTTTATCAAGATCTGGAAACACATCGGTTATTAATTGACTGGTCAAACTCATAAATGACCTCCTTTTCTTGATTATAGCAAATTGTCTCTCTGTAAGCAATTGATTTCAGGATTCGTTAAAGAATCTTGTCGGTCCTCTGGAAAGCTGATATAATATCTTTATGAATAAAAAACGAACAGTGGACCTGATTCATGGCTCCATTCTTCCCTCACTTTTGAGCTTCGCCCTTCCAATTCTGTTGTCCAATATCTTCCAACAACTATATAATACAGCTGACGTCTTGATTGTAGGGCGGTTCCTTGGACAAGAATCCCTAGCAGCAGTAGGAGCAACGACGGCTATCTTTGATCTGATTATCGGCTTTGCCCTCGGAGTTGGAAATGGGATGGGAGTTGTCATCGCTCGTCTTTACGGTGCTCGTAATTTTGCTAAGATTAAAGAAGCTGTTGCAGCAACTTGGATTCTGGGTGCCATCCTGAGTGCTCTTGTCATGCTGATAGGCTTCTTCGGTCTTTATCCACTCTTGCAATATTTAGAGACACCTGTAGAAATCCTTCCTCAATCCTATGAGTACATCTCCATGATTGTTACCTGTGTAGGGGTTAGTTTTGCTTACAATCTTTTTGCAGGCTTACTGCGCTCGATTGGCGATAGCCTTGCGGCACTTGCTTTTCTTATCTTTTCAGCTATCGTTAATGTGATCTTGGATTTGTATTTTATTACGCAACTGCATCTGGGAGTTCAGTCTGCGGGTCTTGCAACCATTATCTCGCAGGGTTTGTCAGCAATCCTCTGTTATTTTTATATTCGTAAGAGTGTTCCAGAGCTTCTTCCGGGTCTCAAACATTTCAAATGGAATAAGGCTCTCTATGTGGATCTCTTGGAGCAAGGACTAGCCATGGGTCTGATGGGGTCAATCGTCTCTATCGGAAGTGTCATTTTGCAATCCTCTGTCAATAGTTTTGGTGCAGTCATTATCAGTGCTCAAACGGCAGCACGGCGAATCATGGCCTTTGCCTTATTACCAATGACGGCTATTTCAGCATCGATGACGACTTTTATCTCTCAAAACTTTGGAGCGAAACGTCCCGAACGTATTGTCCAAGGTCTTCGTTTAGGGAGCTATTTGAGTATGTCTTGGGCAGCCCTTGCCTGTATTTTCCTATTTTTTGCCAGTCCTAGCCTAGTTTCTTTCCTAGCAAGTTCGACAGACAGCTACTTGGTAGAAAACGGGACCTTGTACTTACGTATCAGTTCTGTATTTTATCCATTTTTAAGTCTTTTATTGATTTATAGAAATAGCTTGCAGGGACTAGGCCAAAAACTCTTGCCCCTCGTATCTAGCTTTATCGAGTTGTTTGGAAAAATTATTTTCGTAGCTTGGATTATTCCTTGGACAGGCTACACAGGTGTTATTCTCTGTGAACCACTACTCTGGGTTGTGATGACTGTCCAACTTTACTTCTCCCTTTCCCGACACCCTTGGATAAAAGAAGGCAAGAAAATCGTGGCAGTCGGAGGGAAATCCTAGCTTGCTTTGCAAAAGAAAATCCATTTCCTCTAGTGAAAATCAGCTAGACTTGTGTTATAATAAGAAAGATTAAAATGTGAAAAAAGGAGATTCCTAATGGGACGTAAATGGGCCAATATCGTAGCCAAGAAAACGGCTAAAGATGGAGCTAACTCTAAAGTATATGCAAAATTTGGTGTAGAAATCTATGTAGCAGCTAAAAAAGGGGAACCAGATCCAGAATCAAACACTGCTTTGAAATTCGTTATCGATCGTGCTAAACAAGCGCAGGTGCCAAAACACGTTATTGATAAGGCTATCGATAAGGCAAAAGGAAATACAGACGAAACCTTTACAGAAGGACGTTACGAAGGATTTGGACCAAATGGTTCTATGCTGATTGTGGATACCTTGACTTCAAACGTCAACCGTACAGCTGCGAACGTTCGTGCTGCTTTTGGTAAAAATGGCGGGAACATGGGTGCTTCAGGTTCTGTTTCTTACCTCTTTGACAACAAGGGTGTTATCGTATTTGCTGGTGATGATGCGGATGCTATCTTTGAATTGTTGCTTGAAGCAGATATTGATGTGGATGATGTAGAAGCGGAAGAAGGAACAATCACTGTTTACACAGCTCCAACAGACCTTCATAAGGCTATCGTTGCCCTTCGTGAGTCTGGCGTCGAAGAATTCCAAGTGACTGAATTGGAAATGATTCCTCAGTCAGAAGTAGAATTGTCAGGCGAAGATCTTGAAATTTTTGAAAAACTTTACAGCGTTCTTGAAGATGATGAGGACGTCCAAAAGATTTATACGAACGTCGATGGATTCTAATAAAAAAGCGAACAGCTAGCAAGTCTGTTCGCTTTTTATATTTGAGATTAGATTCTGGAACCAGAATCTCTTTGCTGCTGGCTTTCTCCTAGGCCTACAGCTATTTTATGAACTAGTAAGAGTTGACCATTGTCCTGTTTTGCAAAAGTTAAGGTAACAGTCTTGATATTGTCACCAATAGAGATATAGGTGACTTTTCTAGTATCGTATCCCCCAATAGTGGAATCAAACTCGGAGTCTGGCAGTCCGTGTTTTTTGATAATATCCTTGTAATTGGTACCACCTTTTCCTTTGTTATCAAGGTCACCTTCGATTAAAGCGTCGAACTGTTCTTGGGTCCAAGTGAAGGTATCGTCTTCTTCCTCCTCTTCAGGGAGTGAATCAATGGTATCATCTGTCAAGTCGCGTTCCATTGAGGAACTAGCCTCTCTATAAGAACGGTTAAACTCTCTGACAAACTCTTTGTAGACATTAGCATACAACATCTGGGTCGTAAGGAAGAGTATAATAGAAGCAATTGACAAGGATGTTCCGATAATGGCCATTGTTTTCCGTTTTTTGAGATTGGCAATAAGTCCGATAATACCTAAGATCAACGCGACAATAGCGATGAAAAACGATAGATAGTTAATAAACGGGATCCAAGATCCTAAAAGTGCGATGGCTCCAAAAATGGTTGCTAAAATCCCTAAAACTTTTTGTTCTTCTGGTTTCATTTGAACGTTTTCTCCCTTCATCAAGTGAATGGATTCCTATCCACGGTAGCTAGTGCTTATTATAGAGAAAATATTCTCCAATGTCAATTCAGACTAAAATAGTTCTCTAGGAAACTTTTTTCTTGACATCTCTTCTGAAGGTGATAAAATAGTTCTCATGGAAACGTAATTAGTTCTCCAGAGAACTATATTTAATCGTGAGAAAGGAGCAATCATGGACAAGCCGATGTTGATGTTTAAACGTTTTGGATACCAGGCTCATCTGATGATACAGAAAGAAGCCAAGCGATGTGGCCTTGAATTTATGGGTGGACCGCAGGGGCAGGTTCTGCGTTTTTTAGATTGCCAAGAACAGTCTGAAAATCTGGTCTTAATTAAGGATATCGAGCAGGAACTCAATATTACTAAATCTGTTGCGAGTAATCTAGTCAAGCGCATGGTACAAAATGGTTTGGTTGAACTAGAGGCCAGCCCGAGTGATAAGCGGGCAAAGTTTGTTCGCTTGACGGATAAATCGCGTTCGCAGATGCAAGAAGTTAAGGCCTTTTTTGATCGGATCAATCAGAGTCTGCTAGAGGGTGTTTCAAAGTCAGACTTGGCAATCTTTGAAAAGGTCCTCGGTCAGTTGCAAGAAAATGTTGAGAAGATAGGAGGAGAGAATGAAGAAACTCGCTAAACGTATTACAGGAAAAGAGTGGGGGATGATTGTCCTTGCGATTCTTTTCACTTGTTTCTCGGTCTATCTCGAGTTAGAGGTGCCGACTTATATTTCGCAAATTACAGAATTACTGGGAACGTCTGGAACGCAGTTGGGTGAACTCTGGTCACCAGCTGCGAAGATGATTGGTTTGTCTTTATTGGCTTTCTTTTCATCTGTTATGGTTGGTTTCTTTGCCGCTCGCGTTGCAGCATCCTATACAACCCATCTACGTAGAGACGTATTTCATCGTGTTTTAGATTTTTCGCAGACAGAGATCAAGCGCTTTTCAATCCCAAGTCTCTTGACTCGGACGACCAATGATATTACCCAGGTACAGATGCTCTTTACCATGGGCTTGCAAGTGGTTACTCGTGGGCCAATTATGGCTATTTGGGCCATTGGGAAAATTCTTGGAAAATCGGAATACTGGCTCTGGGCAGTAGTAATCGCTGTTATCGTCAATGTTTTGATGACAACTGTTCTCCTGACTCTGGCCTTTCCAAAACAATCGGTCATCCAAAAATTGACAGATAAACTCAATAGCATCACTCGTGAAAGTTTGACTGGGATTCGAGTTGTTCGCGCATACAATGCCGAGGATTACCAAGATAAGAAATTTGAAGCAGCTAACGATGAGGTAACACGTCTCAATCTCTTTGTCAATCGATTGATGGCCATTATGAATCCCATTATGATGGCGATTTCTAGTGGCTTGAGTCTAGCCATTTACTGGATTGGTGCCTATATCATCAACGATGCAAGTTTGACAGACCGTCTACCACTCTTTAGTGATATGGTGGTCTTCATGTCTTATGCTATGCAGGTCGTGATGGGCTTCTTGCTCATGAGTGCTCTCTTTTTCGTCCTTCCTCGTACCTTGGTTTCGGCAGGACGTATCAATCAAGTATTGGATCTGCATTCTTCTATTGAAAATCCTAGTCATGCACAGACAGCGGATCCTTCAGTTCAAGGACAAGTGGAATTCCGTGATGTGACTTTCCGCTACTCTAAAAACTCAGAAGCAGTCGTGGAACATGTCACTTTCAAAGCAGAAGCGGGTCAAACCGTGGCCTTCATCGGATCGACTGGATCAGGTAAGTCTACGCTTGTCAACCTCTTGCCACGTTTTTACGACGTTTCAGATGGACAAATCCTAGTGGACGGAGTTAATGTGCAAGATTACGATTTGGAAGATTTGCGCAATAAGGTCGGCTATATCCCTCAAAAAGCAGTCCTCTTCTCAGGAGATGTCAAGGGGAACTTGGACTTTGGTAAGAGCAAAGAAACTCCTCTAAGCGAGGCTGCTATGTGGCAAGCTCTTGAATTGGCCCAGTCTAAAAACTTTATCGAGAATAAGGAAGCAGGTCTTGCATCAGAAGTAGCCCAAGGTGGAACCAACTTCTCAGGAGGACAAAGACAGCGTCTGGCCATTGCGCGTGCCTTGGCTCGTAAACCAGAGATTCTCATCTTTGATGACTCTTTCTCAGCCTTGGACTACAAGACAGATCGTATCCTACGCCAAGAACTAGCAGAGAAAACAAAATCCATGACCAAGCTCATCGTAGCGCAGCGGATTTCTACCATTATGGATGCTGACCTGATCGTAGTATTGGATCAAGGAAAAGTCGTGGGACAAGGCACCCACAAGGAACTTCTTGCAACCAACGGAGTCTATCAAGAAATTGCCTACTCACAACTATCGAAGGAGGAATTGGAACATGGAAAATAAAAAAGTGTCGGTCTGGAAACAGTGCAAACCTTATATGGCAGGCCTCCAACTTCCCCTACTAGTAGCGATTGTAGCAGCTGTATGTTCAAGCATCATCACTGTTTATGGACCAACCAAGATTAAAGAAATTACCAACTTGATTTCAGATGGTTTGATGACGGGAATTGACCTAGAGGCTGTGTCAAGTATTGCTAGCTTTTTAGTGATTCTCTATGTATTTGGCGCCATCCTTAACTATACACAGGCCTATATCTTTTCAACGAGTATTCAGCATTTTTCAAAACGCTTGCGGACAGCAATCGCTGAAAAAATCAATCGTTTGCCACTTGGCTATTTTGACCGTCATTCACAAGGAGATACCCTTTCGCGCGTGACCAATGATGTGGATACAGCAGCGCAATCTCTCAACCAAAGTCTAGGGACAGTTCTTTCAGCTAGTTTCTTGTTGATTGCTGTCTTGGTGACCATGTTTGGGATGAACTGGATTTTGGCATTGGTAACCGTTGTATCAACCCTTGTTGGCTTTGCGGCGGTTTCTGTAATTATGGCCAAGTCACAGGGTTATTTTAAAGCCCAACAAAATAATCTAGCAGCCGTCAATGGTTATGTAGAAGAAATGTATTCGGGACACAATGTTGTAACGAGCTACAACGCGGTGGACACCTCCAAAGCGAAATTTGCAGGTTTAAACCAAAACTTGCACGACAGCATCTGGAAATCTCAGTTTATCTCTGGTATCATGATGCCAGCCATGTTCTTTGTTGGGAATTTTAGCTATGTTTTGGTCATCATCGTTGGTGCCGCGCTGGCGTTAGAAGGGCATATCACTATCGGGGTTATTGTAGCCTTTATGGTTTACGTACGGACCTTCTCCCAACCCCTGTCACAGATTGCCCAAGGGATTACCAGCTTACAACAAGCGAGTGCAGCCATGGGACGTGTCTTTGAATTTCTAGGTGAAGCTGAGATGCAGGATGAATCCCATAAGGAAAAACAATTAACTGGCATGAGAGGGGAAGTGGTCTTTGATCATGTGTCCTTTGGCTATACACCAGAACGCACCATCATCCATGACTTTTCTGCGATAGCTCATGCAGGTCAAAAGGTCGCAATCGTTGGACCGACTGGGGCTGGTAAGACAACCATTGTCAATCTTTTGATGAAGTTTTATGAGATAGATAAGGGAAGTATCCGTATCGATGGTGTCGATACCAAGGATATGAAGCGCTCAGAAGTACATGATGCCTTTTCAATGGTCTTGCAAGATACTTGGCTCTTTGAAGGAACCATTCGAGAAAATCTCATCTACAATCAAACGGGCATCAGCGATGAGCGGATGATGGAAGCTAGCAAGGCTGTGGGAATTCACCACTTTATCATGACTTTGCCAGATGGCTACGATACTGTCTTGGATGACACTGTGACCTTGTCTGTTGGACAGAAACAGCTTTTGACTATCGCTCGTGCGCTTCTCAAGGATGCACCGCTCTTGATTTTGGATGAAGCGACATCCTCAGTCGACACACGTACAGAGGAATTGATTCAGAAAGCCATGGACCGTTTGATGGAAGGACGCACATCCTTTGTCATCGCCCATCGCTTGTCAACTATTCGTAATGCTGATTTGATTCTTGTCATGAAAGATGGCAATATCATCGAACAAGGCAACCATGAGGAACTAATGGTGCAAGGTGGCTTCTACGCCGACTTGTACAATAGCCAATTTACAGAAGACGAAGCAGAAGAATAAATCTAAAGAAGGCTTGACGGCCTTCTTTTTCTGCACTATACTAGAAGACAAACGTCTCACCGGTAGACAAAAACAAGGTAATGAATGAGAAGTATAAATGAAAAATTATCAAGAATGGTATCAAAATATCAGCTCCAGACTCACCAGCCATCCCCCTCTTTTATTTCTGTTACGCAGTTTCAATCGTTTGATGACAGTCACCATGCCCCTGGTCTACCTGGCCTTGCTAGTCACCACTTACCTGCAACTAGGACTTAGTCAGCAAGTTGGGATTTATTTGTTTATCCCTGCCTCGGGCTTTGTGATCTTGTCCCTGTTTCGTAAGAAAATCAATCACCCACGACCTTATGAAACTTGGGACATCCGTCCCCTGCTTGACAAGGATAGTTCGGGACAGTCTATGCCCAGTCGTCATGTCTTTTCGGCAACTATCATCTCCATGGCCTATTTCCATGCTTGGACTTTGATCGGAATGATCTTGCTTATTTGCTCAGGAGTCTTAGCCTTGGTCCGAGTATTATGTGGTGTGCATTATCCAAAGGACGTCTTGGTTGGCTATGTCTGCGGTCTGTTGTGGGGGTTCCTTTTCTTCCTATTCTGACATGTAAGTTAGGCTGGTCCTACAACCACTTACTGCTTCATATTGACCACTTGCTTTTTTACCCTTGTATTCCTAACTTAGCTTTGATATAGTAGAGTCAGAAAGGAGATGTGATGAAGTTACGAATTGAGATTGACGGCAATTTAGATGAGACTGAAATTGTCATCAAGACCCCTGCTTTGACAGATGAAATTGCAGATTTGCAACGACTTTTGCAAGAGTCAAAGGCTCCGAGGTTGACTTTTTACAAGGGGACAGGTGAATATTATCTAGACCTGTCAGAAATTCTCTTCTTTGAAACTGAAGGGAGCAAGATCTACGCTCATAACCAGAAGGAAGCCTATGAAGTTCGTCTCAAACTTTATGAGTTGGAGTCTATCTTGCCTCGCTATTTTAGTCGAGTTTCCAAGTCAACTATCGCAAACATCCGTCAGATTTACTCAGTGGACAAGTCCTTTTCAGGAACGGGCACCATTTCCTTTTATCAGACGCACAAGGAGGTTCATGTCTCACGGCATTACCAATCCCTCCTAAAAGAAAATCTAAGAAACATGAGGTAAAAAACATGAAAAAGAAAGCATTTGGTATTGTTTTATTGGTTTTAGCAGCTTGGATCTTGCTGCAAGGGAATTTTGGAATACCTTCTTTGGATGGTAAAATATGGCCTTTGATTGGTATCGCCTTTTTTGCTTACCAATCAGTTGAAGCTTTGCTTCGTCGTCATCTAACATCAGCAGTTTTTACCGCTCTAGTAGCCTTAATGATTGCGAATCATTTTTATAGCATTTTTCCTATTCCAAACCAGTCTTTGTTTTGGGCTAGTATCTTAGCAGTGCTAGGTGTTGGTTATCTGACGCATTCAAGTAAGTTCTGGAATGAAAAAAAATGGTGGTACAATGGGAAAAAAACAGTCGTCACGGATAAGGAAGTCGCTTTTGGTAGCGGGACCTTCTATAAGCAAGATCAAGATCTCGTAGATGACCAAGTGGAAGTCGCTTTTGGAGATGCTAAAATCTACTATGATAATGCAGAGATGCTGGGTGATTTTGCAACTTTAAATATTGAAGTGGCCTTCGGGAATGCAACCGTCTATGTTCCACAACACTGGCGTGTCGATTTGAAAGTAGAAACCTCCTTTGGTGCAGCTAAGGCAGACGCTCCTGTAGCACCAACCAGCAAAACCTTGATTATCCGTGGGGAAGTCGCTTTTGGTAAACTTGGAGTTGTTTACGTTAAATAAAAAAATAGTTTAGGCCCTTGATAAATTCAAGAAAGTGTGATAACATAGTACGGTATGTGGTGCTAGCACATCCGCTATATTAGATCTAATAGGAGGAAAACACAATGGCTAAAGTATGTTACTTTACAGGTCGTAAGACTGTATCAGGAAACAACCGTTCACACGCGATGAACCAAACAAAACGTGCCGTAAAACCAAACCTTCAAAAAGTTACTGTTCTTATCGATGGTAAACCTAAAAAAGTTTGGGCTTCAGCTCGTGCTTTGAAATCAGGTAAAGTTGAACGCGTTTAATAAAGATGAAAAGACCGCTTGGGTCTTTTTCTTTTGCTCTATAGATAAAATCATTTGAAAAATAGAGTAAATATCCGCCGATACAGCATTCTGCTTTTACACTTGGGCTGAAATATGATAAAATAGAGTATCAACTAGTTGAGGTAAAAAAAATGACTGTAAAAATTAATACAAAAGATGGTCAAATCGAACTGACAGATGAAGTGATTGCAACCGTAGTAGGTGGTGCCGCAACTGAGATTTTTGGAGTGGTCGGTATGGCTAGTAAAAATGCCCTCAAAGACAATTTCCAAGCCCTCCTTGGTAAGGAAAATTATTCTAAGGGTGTTGTCGTGAAGGCAGCCGAAGATGGTAGCATCGCAGTTGATGTTTATACCGTGTTGAGCTACGGAATAAAGATAAGCGAAGTGTCAAAAAACATTCAAGAGCGTGTTCGTTTTAGTCTAGAAAATCAACTAGGAATTACTGCTCAGACTGTGAATGTCTACATTCAAAATATCAAAGTTGTAGGAGAATAATCGTGTCAAAAATTACTACCAGTTTATTCCAAGAGATGGTGCAAGCTGCATCAACTCGTTTGAATAAGCAAGCAGAATATGTCAATTCATTGAACGTCTTTCCAGTTCCAGATGGAGATACTGGGACAAACATGGGAATGACCATTGAAAATGGTGCGAAAGAAGTAGCAGACAAGCCTGCTTCTACAGTTGGAGAAGTAGCGAGCATTCTTGCCAAAGGGCTCTTGATGGGTGCGCGTGGGAACTCAGGAGTTATCACTTCTCAGCTCTTCCGTGGCTTTTCTCAGGCTATCAAGGAAAAAGATGAATTAACAGGTCAAGACTTGGCTCTTGCCTTCCAATCTGGTGTCGAAGTAGCTTATAAAGCGGTTATGAAACCAGTTGAAGGAACCATTTTGACTGTTTCTCGTGGAGCGGCTATTGGAGCTAAGAAAAAAGCCGAGGAGACAGATGATGCTGTTGAGGTCATGCGTGCAGCCTTGGAAGGCGCAAAAGCAGCTTTGGCTAAGACACCAGAAATGCTTCCAGTCCTTAAGGAAGTTGGTGTGGTAGACTCAGGTGGTCAAGGTTTGGTCTTCATCTACGAAGGATTCCTTTCAGCTCTTACTGGTGAATACAGTGCTTCTGAAGACTTTGTAGCTACTCCTGCCAATATGAGTGAAATGATCAATGCAGAGCACCACAAGTCTGTAGCAGGTCATGTGGCAACTGAGGATATTACCTTCGGTTACTGTACGGAGATTATGGTAGCTCTCAAACAAGGTCCAACTTATTCTAAAGACTTTGACTACGATGAATTCCGTAACTACTTGAATGAACTCGGTGACTCGCTCCTTGTTGTCAATGATGATGAAATCGTCAAAGTTCACGTCCATACAGAAGATCCAGGTCTTGTTATGCAAGAAGGTCTCAAATATGGTAGCTTGATCAAAGTAAAAGTGGACAACATGCGTAATCAACACGAAGCGCAAGTTGAAAAAGAAGCAACTCAAGGCAACAAGCCTGCTGAAACAAAAGAGTATGCCATTATCGCAGTAGTAGCTGGTCAAGGTTTAACAGATATCTTCCGTGCCCAAGGTGTGGATTATGTCATCGAAGGTGGTCAGACAATGAACCCTTCAACAGAAGACTTTATCAAGGCTGTTGAACAGGTCAATGCTCGCAACATTATCTTCTTGCCAAACAACAAAAATATCTTTATGGCAGCTCAGTCTGCGGCTGAAGTGCTTGAACAACCTGCTATTGTGGTAGAAGCGCGTACAATTCCTCAAGGTTTGACGAGTCTTCTTGCTTTTGATCCAAGCAAATCAATCGAAGAAAACAAAGAACGCATGACTGCAGCCCTTGGTGATGTCGTAAGCGGTAGTGTAACAACAGCCGTTCGCGACACAACGATTGATGGATTAGCAATTCATGAAAATGACAATCTTGGTATGGTAGATGGAAAAATCCTTGTGTCAAATCCTGACATGCACCAAACCTTGACAGAAACCTTGAAACATATGTTGGACGAAGATAGTGAAATCGTGACTTTCTATGTCGGTGAAGATGGAAGCGAAGAACTTGCCAATGAAATTGCCCAAGAAATCGCAGAAGAATTTGAAGATATTGAAGTAGAGATTCACCAAGGTCAACAACCCGTATATCCATATCTTTTCAGTGTGGAATAAAAATTTAATCGATTAAAAAGAAAGTTGATTTTGCAACTTTCTTTTTTTATGACATTTGTCATATTTCCTAGTGACAGAAGCATCTAGCTCCGCTAACTTCAAAAGACTATAATTGAAGTATGAAATGGAGGAAGAAGAAATGAAAAATAAAATGATTGTCGCAGTGAGTTTAGTAGCAGCAGGAGTTATGACCTATCTCATGTTTTCAGGATTGGACGAGGGGTTCTATCATTTTCCTTGGGAGCTCTTTGCTGGCTTTGGAATGATGTCTTGGCTTGTCAGAGAAGGTTTGAAATTAGTCAGAGATGTGAAAAAGGAGTTTGAGGAATGAAAAAAACAATCATCTATCTCTTTATCGGTCTGTCACTCTTGGTATGGTTAGTGGAAATGTTTACTGGGTGGTTTGACCAAACCTTACTTCGCCAATTTATTCGTGGTGCTTGGGGTTTTGGATTTATGATTTTCGTTGTTTTCCCTATGGGAATGGAGTGGTTGAAAGGAGAATCTCATGACTGTGATTAAAGTTGAGAAATTGAGTAAGAAAATACAAGGCAAGGAGATCTTGCGGAACATCTCCTTTGAAATCAACGATGGTGAATGTGTCGCCTTGATTGGGCCCAACGGAGCTGGAAAAACAACCTTGATTGATTGCCTCTTGGGAGACAAGTTCATGAGCTCAGGTCAGATAGCCATTCAAGGGTTTGTACCAACAGATCCTCGATTAAAGCAGCTTATTTCTGTCTTGCCCCAAGAAAATGCAGTTGTCCAAAGCTTGAAAGTGAAAGAACTTCTATCATTTTTTAAGTCACTTTATCCCGACAGCCTTTCAGACAAAGAAATTGATGACTTGCTTAGATTCTCAGACAAGCAGAAAAATCAGCTAGCGGGCAAGTTGTCTGGTGGGCAAAAACGCTTGTTCTCTTTTGTGTTGGCACTAATCGGTCGTCCGAGAATTCTATTTTTAGACGAGCCAACTGCTGCCATGGATACCTCAACACGTCAGCATTTTTGGGAAATTGTCAATCAGTTAAAGAAAAATGGTGTCACCATTGTCTACTCTTCTCACTATATCGAAGAGGTAGAACATACGGCTGACCGCATTTTGGTGCTCCATAAGGGAGAATTGATTCGCGATACGACGCCTTATGCTATGCGTGGTGAAGAACAAGAAAAACATTTTACGGTACCTCTAACTTATCAGGAAGTTATCAGCACTTTGGACCAGGTTCAAGAGATTGAAATCAAGCAAAATGCTCTTTCCTTCACAACCAGAGAAGCCAGCCAGGTATGGGAAGCCTTGCAAGAACAGGGTTGCACAATCGAAGAAATTGAAGTTCGCAATCGAACTCTCTTAGATAGTATCTTTGAAACGACTCAAGATTAAAGGAGATTGACGATGAAAAATATGACAAGTCTCATGAAAATGGAAATCATTCTGATGAAACGGCAAGCCGTCTACTACTTGCTATCCATCGGACTCCCAAGCGTGTTTTACCTTATCTTCTCTGGTATGATGTCAGGGTCAGACATTCCAGAAATCGCTCTTCAAGCCTATCTCTTTGCTATGACGGTCTTTAGTATCATGTCAAGCGCCTTTTTCAGTATTCCTAGCACACTCGAGTCTGATAAGACAAACAACTGGCAAAAATTGATTCAACATTCTCCTGTTTCTATGGTAGAATATTATGTATCAAAACTGTTCAGTACTCTACTGACTTTCTTGCTATCAATTATAGTTGTCTTTTCGGTTGGTCATTTTGTCCGTGGAGTGACTCTGCCTTGGCTTGACTGGTTGGTGATTGGAGCTATTTTGCTGGTCGGAAGCGTGGTCTTTATCAGCATGGGTGTCTTGGTGAGCTTGCTTCCCAGTGCTCAACTGATGACGGTTATTGGAAATATTGCCTATATTGCTTTGGCTGTCCTAGGTGGACTCTGGTTCCCTTTGAGTTCCTTCCCAGAATGGCTCCAATCTATTGGAAAACTGACTCCAACCTATCAACTGATGCAGGTTGTCTCTACTTATTTGGAGCACCACGAGTTTAACATTCTTGCTGCCTTGGTTGTACTAGGTTATACAGTTTTCTTTGGTGTATTGGTTATTCAACTGAAAAAACGGATCGAGGTAAAATAAATCTATGTTGGAAAAATTAAAAAACACTCATTATATGTTTCATATTTCGCTAGTGTTTATCATCTTTCCTATAGCGGGTGTCATCGTTGGAGAGTACCCGCTTTTAACCTTGTTATGGACCCTACTATTTGTCCTAGCCTTCTATTCAGTTTTAGTCAGTCAAAATCGAACTGTGCAGTGGCTTGCTTGGTGGATCATGCTTGCCTATATTTTTTACAGTTCCGTCTGGTTAAATGCGGGCTTCGCTTGGTTTATCTTTTATTTATCAAACCTCCTCGTTTACCAACTGGATGGGATTTCTTTTCACTCTTGGCGTTTTGTCAGTTTTATTGTCTTGCAACCCTTGATTTTGACAGGGATTTATATGGTCGATCAAGTTAGCCCCTGGCAACTGCTCTTTTTCTTGGTGACCTTTGTCTTTTCTGATGCCTTTACTTTTGGTCTTTATCGCATTCGGATGACAGAAGAACTAAAAGAAGAAAAGAGAAAACAAAATGCTAAGCTCAATCTTTTTTTGGCTGAAAATGAGCGCAGTCGTATCGGCCAGGATCTTCATGATAGTCTAGGCCATACTTTTGCCATGCTGAGTGTGAAGACGGACCTTGCCCTCCAGCTTATTCAAATGGATGCCTATCCTCAAGTGGAAAAAGAGTTAAAAGAAATTCATCAGATCAGTAAAGAATCCATGAACGAAGTTCGTACCATCATTGAAAATCTCAAAACCAGAACACTTGCCTCCGAGTTTGCGACTGTTAAAAAAATGCTGGAAATTGCAGGAATTGAAACGGAAATCGATCACCAACTAGATACAGCTAGCCTAACTCAGGAATTAGAATCAACGGCCTCCATGATTTTACTTGAGTTAGTGACCAACATCATTAAACATGCCAAAGCATCGAAAGCCTACTTAAAATTAGAACGAACTGAGAAAGAACTCATTCTAACAGTGAGAGATGATGGCTGTGGATTTGCTTCTCTAAAAGGAGATGAACTCCATACCGTTCGAGACCGTGTCCTTCCTTTTTCAGGAGAAGTAAAGGTGATCAGTCAGAAACATCCGACTGAAGTGCAGGTTCGACTACCTTATAAGGAGAGAAACTAAGATGAAATTACTTGTTGCAGAAGATCAAAGTATGTTGCGAGATGCTATGTGCCAGTTGCTTACCTTTCAACCAGATGTAGAGACTGTCCTACAAGCCAAGAATGGGCAAGAAGCAATTCAACTCTTAGGAAAGGAGTCCGTAGATATCGCCATTCTTGACGTAGAAATGCCTGTTAAGACAGGCCTCGAAGTCTTGGAGTGGATACGAGCAGAAAAGCTAGAAACAAAGGTGGTTGTGGTGACGACCTTCAAGCGCCCTGGCTATTTTGAACGTGCGGTCAAGGCTGGAGTAGATGCTTATGTCTTGAAAGAAAGAAGCATTGCAGACCTCATGCAAACCTTGCATACTGTTCTCGAAGGGCGCAAGGAGTATTCGCCTGAATTGATGGAAGTGGTGATGACGCATCCCAATCCGTTAACAGAACAAGAAATCGCTGTTTTAAAGGGAATCGCTCGGGGCTTGTCTAATCAAGAAATCGCAGACCAACTCTATCTATCAAATGGAACCGTCCGAAACTATGTCACCAATATTCTTTCGAAACTAGATGCTGGTAACCGAACAGAGGCGGCCAACATCGCAAAAGAATCTGGTTGGCTTTGATAACAACTCAAATAATTGCTAAATTGAAGGAAATCCATACTAGAAAGGAGGAGGCAAATTGCCTCTTTTTTTGTTTAGAAAAGCGGCGAAAGCCAGTGTCAAAGAGTTAAAAGATCAGAATAAAAATGAAAAATATCTTGACAATGAAGGGAAAATTGTGTTACAATAATAGACGGTACTTTTTACTTTTGGTCTCTCAAAAGTGTACAGGGACGTGCTGACAAATGTTGCAAAAGTACACACAGATGGTAGCTGTCACCAAGTGTATCATCACCAAAAATAAAAAACACAGGAGAATGTAGATGCCTACAATTAACCAATTGGTTCGCAAACCGCGTAAATCAAAAGTAGAAAAATCTAAATCACCAGCTTTGAACGTTGGTTACAACAGTCATAAAAAAGTTCAAACAAACGTTTCTTCACCACAAAAACGTGGTGTTGCAACTCGTGTTGGAACAATGACACCTAAAAAACCTAACTCTGCCCTTCGTAAATTCGCTCGTGTACGTTTGAGCAACCTTATCGAAGTTACTGCCTACATCCCAGGTATCGGACACAACTTGCAAGAGCACAGCGTGGTGCTTCTTCGTGGTGGACGTGTAAAAGACCTTCCAGGGGTACGTTACCATATCGTCCGTGGTGCACTTGATACTGCAGGTGTTAACGATCGTAAACAAGGCCGTTCTAAATACGGTACTAAACGTCCAAAAGCATAAGGAAAGGGGATAAAGAGAAATGAGTCGTAAAAATAGAGCTCCAAAACGTGACGTATTGCCAGATCCGCTTTACAATTCACAACTAGTTACTCGTCTTATCAACCGCGTTATGCTTGATGGTAAACGTGGTACAGCTGCTTCAATCGTTTACGGTGCTTTTGAGCAAATCAAAGAAGCTACTGGCAACGATGCACTTGAAGTATTTGAAACAGCTATGGAAAACATCATGCCTGTACTTGAAGTACGTGCACGTCGTGTTGGTGGATCTAACTACCAAGTCCCAGTTGAAGTTCGCCCAGAACGTCGTACAACACTTGGACTTCGTTGGTTGGTAACCATCGCTCGCCTTCGTGGTGAACACACAATGCAAGACCGTCTTGCAAAAGAAATCTTGGACGCTGCAAACAACACTGGTGCAGCAGTTAAGAAACGTGAAGACACTCACCGTATGGCTGAAGCTAACCGTGCCTTCGCACACTTCCGTTGGTAAGATAGGATACGAAAGCGTTAAGAAAGTCCCAGAGAAAATAGGGAATCGAAGTAGGTTGCGATTGCAACCAATGAGATTCATCTTTTTCTCCAGACTTTTAGCTTGAGTTCAACTCGGCTAATTAACTTTAGCCCGAGTTCAATTCAACTTGTCTACAAGTTGAAACCAACAAAAACAAGATAAACATTGAGAACGGGTAGGTCCTGCCTATCCGTTTTTATTAAAATCGTGTTATAATAGAATAGAAATCAAAAATAAATAGGAGAAACAAACCTCATGGCACGCGAATTTTCACTTGAAAAAACTCGTAATATCGGTATCATGGCTCACGTCGATGCCGGTAAAACAACTACTACTGAGCGTATTCTTTACTACACTGGTAAAATCCACAAAATCGGTGAAACTCACGAAGGTGCGTCACAAATGGACTGGATGGAGCAAGAGCAAGAACGTGGTATCACTATCACATCTGCTGCGACAACAGCTCAATGGAACAACCACCGTGTAAACATCATCGACACACCAGGGCACGTGGACTTCACAATCGAAGTACAACGTTCTCTTCGTGTATTGGACGGTGCGGTTACCGTTCTTGACTCACAATCAGGTGTTGAGCCTCAAACTGAAACAGTTTGGCGTCAAGCAACTGAGTACGGAGTTCCACGTATCGTATTTGCCAACAAAATGGACAAAATCGGTGCTGATTTCCTTTACTCAGTAAGCACACTTCACGACCGTCTTCAAGCAAACGCACACCCAATTCAATTGCCAATCGGTGCTGAAGATGATTTTCGTGGTATCATCGACTTGATCAAGATGAAAGCTGAAATCTATACAAACGACCTTGGTACAGATATCCTTGAAGAGGATATTCCAGCTGAATACCTTGAACAAGCTCAAGAATACCGTGAAAAATTGATCGAAGCAGTTGCTGAAACTGATGAAGATTTGATGATGAAATACCTCGAAGGTGAAGAAATCACTAACGAAGAATTGAAAGCGGGTATCCGTAAAGCTACTATCAATGTTGAATTCTTCCCAGTATTGTGTGGTTCTGCCTTCAAAAACAAAGGTGTTCAATTGATGCTTGATGCGGTTATCGACTACCTTCCAAGCCCACTTGACATCCCAGCAATCAAAGGTGTTAACCCAGATACAGATGAAGAAGAAACTCGTCCAGCATCTGATGAAGAGCCATTTGCAGCTCTTGCCTTCAAGATCATGACAGACCCATTCGTAGGTCGTTTGACATTCTTCCGTGTTTACTCAGGTGTTCTTCAATCAGGTTCATACGTATTGAACACTTCTAAAGGTAAACGTGAACGTATCGGACGTATCCTTCAAATGCACGCTAACAGCCGTAAAGAAATCGACACTGTTTACTCAGGCGATATCGCTGCTGCCGTTGGTTTGAAAGATACGACAACTGGTGACTCATTGACTGATGAAAAAGCTAAAATCATCCTTGAATCAATCGACGTTCCAGAACCAGTTATCCAATTGATGGTTGAGCCAAAATCTAAAGCAGACCAAGACAAGATGGGTATCGCTCTTCAAAAATTGGCTGAAGAAGATCCAACATTCCGCGTTGAAACAAACGTTGAAACTGGTGAAACAGTTATCTCTGGTATGGGTGAGCTTCACCTTGACGTCCTTGTTGACCGTATGCGTCGTGAGTTTAAAGTTGAAGCAAACGTAGGTGCTCCTCAAGTATCTTACCGTGAAACATTCCGCGCTTCTACTCAAGCACGTGGATTCTTCAAACGTCAGTCTGGTGGTAAAGGTCAATTCGGTGATGTATGGATTGAATTTACTCCAAACGAAGAAGGTAAAGGATTCGAATTTGAAAACGCAATCGTCGGTGGTGTGGTTCCTCGTGAATTTATCCCAGCGGTTGAAAAAGGTCTTGTAGAAGCAATGGCTAACGGTGTTCTTGCAGGTTACCCAATTGTTGACGTTAAAGCTAAACTTTACGATGGTTCATACCACGATGTCGACTCATCTGAAACTGCCTTCAAGATTGCTGCATCTCTTGCACTTAAAGAAGCTGCTAAGACTGCACAACCAGCTATCCTTGAACCAATGATGCTTGTAACAATCACTGTTCCAGAAGAAAACCTTGGTGATGTTATGGGTCACGTAACTGCTCGTCGTGGACGTGTAGATGGTATGGAAGCACACGGTAACAGCCAAATCGTTCGTGCTTACGTTCCACTTGCTGAAATGTTCGGTTACGCAACAGTTCTTCGTTCTGCATCTCAAGGACGTGGTACATTCATGATGGTATTTGACCACTATGAAGATGTACCTAAGTCAGTACAAGAAGAAATCATTAAGAAAAACAAAGGTGAAGAATAATCTGTCTTCGCAATAGAAGGAAGTCACATAGTGGCTTCCTTTTTTATTACCTTTATTTCACACAGATTTGCTGAATATATTATGGAAATTTAGGAATTAAATGAAAATCTTGCCAACTTCCATCCCATGTACGAAGAAATTAGACTGATTTAATAAATGAAAGTAAGGAAAAGTTCCTTATTTTGATGATATGTTAATAAAAATGATAAAAAAGTTCATAAATACACTTTTAGATAGAAAATTCAGAAAATTGCTTCTTTTGTCTTGAAAATTTTTGAAAAAATGGTATGATAGTAACAAGCTATTTTTAAGAGAAGAGAAAGGGGAACAATGGAGAAAATCAGTTTAGAATCTCCTAAGACGGGGTCGGATCTAGTTTTGGAAACACTTCGTGATTTAGGAATTGATACCATATTTGGCTATCCTGGTGGTGCAGTCTTACCTTTGTATGATGCGATATACAATTTTAAAGGTATTCGTCACATTTTAGGACGCCATGAGCAAGGTTGTTTGCACGAAGCTGAAGGATATGCCAAATCAACTGGAAAGTTGGGTGTTGCTGTCGTCACGAGTGGACCGGGAGCTACAAATGCCATTACAGGGATTGCAGATGCCATGAGCGATAGCGTTCCCCTTTTGGTCTTTACGGGTCAGGTGGCGCGAGCAGGGATTGGGAAAGATGCCTTTCAGGAGGCGGACATCGTGGGAATTACCATGCCAATCACTAAGTACAATTACCAAGTTCGTGAGACGGCAGATATTCCTCGCATCATTACGGAAGCTGTTCATATCGCAACGACAGGTCGTCCAGGGCCTGTCGTGATTGACCTACCAAAAGACGTATCTGCCTTAGAGACAGATTTCATCTATTCACCCGAAGTGAATTTGCCAAGCTATCAGCCGACTCTGGAGCCAAATGACATGCAAATCAAGAAAATCTTGAAGCAATTGTCAAAAGCCAAGAAACCTGTTTTATTAGCAGGTGGTGGAGTTAGTTATGCAGAAGCAGCTACAGAACTCAATGAGTTTGCAGAACGCTACCAAATTCCAGTCGTGACCAGTCTTTTAGGACAAGGTACGATTGCAACGATTCATCCGCTTTTTCTTGGAATGGGAGGTATGCACGGGTCTTTCGCAGCTAATATTGCCATGACGGAAGCCGACTTTATGATTAGTATTGGTTGCCGTTTCGATGACCGCTTGACTGGAAATCCTAAGACCTTTGCGAAGAATGCTAAGGTTGCCCACATTGATATTGACCCAGCTGAGATTGGCAAGATTATCAGAGCAGATATTCCTGTGGTGGGCGATGCTAAGAAAGCCTTGCAGATGCTACTAGCAGAACCAACTGTTCATAACAATACTGAGAAATGGATTGAAAAAGTCACCAAGGACAAGAATCGAGTTCGTTCTTATGATAAGAAAGAACGTGTGGTTCAACCGCAGGCCGTTATTGAACGCATCGGTGAGTTGACGAATGGGGATGCCATTGTTGTAACTGACGTTGGTCAACACCAAATGTGGACGGCTCAGTATTATCCTTACCAAAATGAGCGTCAGTTAGTCACTTCAGGTGGTCTGGGTACCATGGGATTCGGAGTTCCCGCAGCTATCGGAGCTAAGATTGCCAATCCGGAAAAAGAAGTTATCCTTTTTGTCGGTGATGGTGGCTTCCAGATGACCAATCAGGAACTAGCAATCCTAAACATATACAAGGTACCGATTAAGGTTGTCATGTTGAATAACCACTCCCTAGGAATGGTTCGTCAGTGGCAGGAATCCTTCTATGAGGGTAGAACTTCCGAATCAGTCTTTGATACACTTCCTGATTTCCAGCTGATGGCACAGGCTTACGGCATCAAAAATTATAAATTTGATAATCCAGAGACGCTAGAGAAGGATTTAGAAGTCATTCTGGAGGATGTGCCCATGTTTATCGAGGTGGATATTTCTCGTAAGGAACAAGTTTTACCGATGGTACCAGCTGGTAAGAGCAATCATGAGATGTTGGGGGTTAAGTTCCATGCGTAGAATGTTAACAGCAAAACTACAAAATCGTTCAGGAGTTTTGAATCGTTTTACAGGTGTCCTTTCACGTCGTCAAGTCAATATTGAGAGTATCTCAGTTGGTGCGACAGAGAATCCTGATGTATCACGGATTACCATCATTATCGATGTAGCTTCACACGATGAAGTAGAGCAAATCATTAAACAACTGAATCGTCAGATTGATGTGATTCGCATTCGAGATATCACAGATAAACCACACTTGGAAAGAGAAGTTATCTTGGTGAAGGTATCTGCTCCTGCTGAAAAGCGTGCAGAAATCTTGGCCATTATCCAACCTTTCCGTGCAACGGTAGTAGATGTGGCTCCAAGCTCCATCACTATTCAGATGACTGGAAATGCTGAAAAGAGTGAAGCTTTATTGCGAGTGATTCGACCATATGGTATCAAAAATATCGCTCGTACGGGTGCAACTGGATTTACCCGCGACTAATACTCTTTGATTTTCATTGACTATAAAATCCAGCATAAATTTGTTAAACCAGCCTAAAAGGCAATAAATAATAGAAAAGAGAGAAAAACTATGGCAGTTCAAATGGAATACGAAAAAGATGTTAAAGTAGCAGCGCTTGACGGTAAAAAAATCGCCGTAATCGGTTATGGTTCACAAGGACATGCGCATGCGCAAAACTTGCGTGATTCAGGTCGTGATGTCATTATCGGTGTACGTCCAGGTAAATCTTTTGACAAAGCAAAAGAAGATGGTTTTGACACTTATACAGTGGCAGAAGCAACTAAATTGGCTGACGTTATCATGATCTTGGCACCAGACGAAATCCAACAAGAATTGTACGAAGCAGAAATCGCTCCAAACTTGGAAGCTGGAAATGCAGTTGGATTTGCCCATGGTTTCAACATCCACTTTGAATTTATCAAAGTTCCTGCAGATGTAGATGTCTTCATGTGTGCTCCTAAAGGACCAGGACACTTGGTACGTCGTACTTACGAAGAAGGATTTGGTGTGCCAGCTCTTTACGCAGTTTACCAAGATGCAACAGGAAATGCTAAAAACATTGCTATGGACTGGTGTAAAGGGGTTGGAGCAGCTCGTGTTGGTTTGCTTGAAACAACTTACAAAGAAGAAACTGAGGAAGATTTGTTTGGTGAACAAGCTGTACTTTGTGGTGGCTTGACTGCCCTTATCGAAGCAGGTTTTGAAGTCTTGACAGAAGCAGGATACGCCCCAGAATTGGCTTACTTTGAAGTTCTTCATGAAATGAAATTGATCGTTGACTTGATCTATGAAGGTGGATTCAAGAAAATGCGTCAATCTATTTCAAACACTGCTGAATACGGTGACTATGTATCAGGTCCACGTGTGATTACTGAGCAAGTTAAAGAAAACATGAAAGCTGTCTTGGCAGATATCCAAAATGGTAAATTTGCAAATGACTTTGTAAATGACTACAAGGCTGGACGTCCAAAATTGACTGCTTACCGTGAACAAGCAGCTAACCTTGAAATTGAAAAAGTTGGTGCTGAATTGCGTAAAGCAATGCCATTCGTTGGTAAAAATGACGACGACGCATTCAAAATCTACAACTAATTCTTGTGAAGAAAAACAGAAGGCGAGTTGGGGGTACCTAACTCGCTTTTTATCTTAAACAGTATTTGAGGAGGAGACAATGCTAAGTGCAAAAGACGTGGTGAAAGCCCACAAAGTATTGAGTGGTGTAGTAGTCAATACTCCGCTTGATTATGATCATTATTTATCGGAGAAGTATGGTGCTAAGATTTATTTGAAGAAGGAGAATGCCCAGCGTGTTCGTTCCTTTAAGATTCGCGGAGCCTATTATGCCATTTCTCAACTATCAAAAGAAGAACGTGAGCGTGGTGTAGTCTGTGCCTCTGCAGGAAATCACGCCCAAGGTGTCGCCTATACTTGTAATGAGATGAAGATTCCTGCAACCATCTTTATGCCCATCACAACACCGCAACAAAAGATTGGACAGGTTCGCTTTTTTGGTGGAGACTTCGTGACCATTAAACTAGTTGGAGATACCTTTGATGCCTCAGCTAAAGCAGCTCAAGAATTTACAGTTTCTGAAAGCCGCACCTTTATTGATCCCTTTGATGATGCTCATGTCCAAGCAGGTCAAGGGACTGTCGCCTATGAAATTCTTGAAGAAGCTCGTAAAGAGGCTATCGATTTTGATACAGTACTCGTGCCAGTAGGCGGTGGCGGACTGATTGCAGGGGTTTCGACCTATATCAAAGAAACTAATCCCGCTATCGAAGTAATTGGTGTAGAAGCCAATGGTGCCCGTTCGATGAAGGCAGCCTTTGAAGCTGGAGGACCAGTTAAACTCAAAGAGATTGATAAGTTCGCTGATGGGATAGCCGTACAGAAGGTTGGACAATTAACCTATGAAGCGACCCGTCAGAATGTTGAAACGCTGATTGGGGTGGACGAGGGATTGATTTCTGAAACCTTGATTGATCTTTATTCCAAACAAGGAATTGTAGCGGAACCAGCAGGGGCTGCCAGCGTTGCAGCCTTGGAAGTTTTATCAGACTATATCAAAGGCAAGACGATTTGTTGTATTATTTCTGGAGGAAATAACGATATCAACCGTATGCCAGAGATGGAAGAACGTGCCTTGATTTACGATGGAATCAAGCATTACTTTGTAGTGAACTTTCCACAGCGTCCTGGAGCCCTCCGAGAGTTTGTAAATGATATCTTGGGGCCAAATGATGACATCACTCGTTTTGAATATATCAAACGAGCAAGTAAGGGGACGGGGCCCGTATTGATTGGGATTGCTCTTGCCAATAAGCATGATTATGCTGGATTGATTCATCGAATGGAAAAGTTTGACCCGTCTTATATTAATTTGAATGGAAATGAAACACTGTATAATATGCTAGTTTAAACTAAAATAAAATTATTATCATATTATTTGCGTAATGATAACGATGGTGTTATAATGAGGGTGATGAAAGGGGGAGATTCCCATGGTTTTACAAATTTTACTTGTTGTATTGATTTTAGTGGTGATTGCATCAGTGATTACGATTAGTTCTGTATATGTGGTACGACAACAATCTGTCGCTATTATAGAACGCTTTGGTAAATACCAAAAGTTGAGCAATAGTGGTATTCATTTGCGGGCTCCCTTTGGGATTGATAGAATTGCAGCAAGAGTACAACTACGCTTGTTGCAGAGTGAAATCGTTGTAGAGACAAAGACGCAAGATAATGTATTTGTAACGATGAATGTGGCAACTCAGTATCGAGTGAATGAAAACAATGTCACAGATGCCTATTATAAATTGATGCGTCCAGAAGCCCAAATCAAATCCTATATTGAAGATGCTTTGCGCTCATCTGTACCAAAGTTAACCCTAGATGAGTTGTTTGAGAAGAAGGATGAAATCGCCTTAGAAGTTCAAAAACAAGTGGCAGAAGAAATGTCTACGTATGGGTATATCATTGTCAAAACGCTGATTACTAAGGTTGAACCTGATGCTGAAGTAAAACAATCAATGAATGAAATCAATGCAGCTCAACGTAAGAGAGTTGCAGCGCAAGAACTTGCTGAAGCAGATAAGATTAAGATCGTGACCGCAGCAGAAGCAGAAGCAGAAAAAGATCGCCTACATGGTGTAGGGATTGCAGAACAGCGTAAAGCGATTGTTGACGGACTGGCTGATTCTATCAAAGAGTTAAAGGGAGCTAATGTTGAGCTGACTGAAGAACAAATCATGTCTATCCTATTAACGAACCAGTATTTAGATACATTGAATAATTTTGCAGAAAAAGAAGGTAATAATACAATCTTCCTACCAGCAAATCCTAATGGAGTTGAGGATATAAGAACTCATATATTGTCGGCTTTAAAAGCCAAATAAAAATATGCAGAATAATATAGTTGTGACGAATATATGTTTTTTTATTGACAGATGAAATAAAAACGTATACAATTAAGAATTGTAAAGAATAATTCAGGAGAAGAACATGGTTAAGTCAAACTTTGAAAAGGTAGAAGCAGTTGTTGGCTGGGTTCGTGATAAGAAGATCACAGGTTACCGTATCTCTAAAGAAACGAATGCGCGTGAAATGTCTATCATTGCCCTAGCACAAGGACGCGCAAAAGTTAAAAATATTTCATTTGAAACAGCTCTTAGTTTAATCGATTTCTATGAAAAAAATCATGAAAAATTTGAAGATTGAACTGTGGTTACAGGCAGATTCATGAATCGAGTCTGCCTTTTCTTTACAATTACAAACTAAAAAGACTGCATTCTGTATGCAGTCTTTATTTATTAATTGAGATAACGCTGAAGGAATTCTTTTGTCCGTTCTTCTTTAGGATTCGTGAAGAGTTCTTCAGGTTTACCTTCTTCTGCAATGATTCCCTTGTCCATGAAGATGACACGATGGGAGACGTCGCGAGCAAATTCCATTTCGTGGGTTACAACAATCATGGTCAAGCCTTCTTGAGCTAGGTCCTGCATAATTTTGAGGACTTCTCCGACCATTTCGGGGTCAAGGGCAGATGTAGGTTCGTCAAAGAGAATGGCGTCAGGATTCATGGAGAGTGCACGAGCGATAGCTACACGTTGCTTTTGTCCACCTGAAAGTTGTTTAGGCTTGGCTTGCCAGTAACGTTCTCCCATACCAACTTTTTCGAGATTCTCTCTGGCAATTTTTTCAGCTTCAGAGTGGTCGCGTTTGAGTACAGTAGTTTGGGCAACGATAGTATTTTCAAGGACATTCAGATTTTCAAAGAGATTGAAAGATTGGAAAACCATACCGAGCTTTTCACGATAATGGGTGAGGTTATAGCCTTTTTCCAGAACATTTTCTCCGCGATAGAGAATCTCTCCTCCTGTAGGTGTTTCGAGTAAATTGATTGAACGAAGGAAGGTTGATTTTCCGCTTCCCGAGCTTCCAATGATGGAAATAACCTCTCCTTTATGGACGGTGAGAGAAATATCTTTTAGCACTTCGTTTTGCCCATAGGATTTTTTTAGGTGTTTGATTTCAAGGATTGGTTGTGTCATTTTTTCAAATCCCCCGTTTGCATTTGGTTAGCACCTGTAGTGTAAGTGTCCATGTCCATATAGCGTTCGATAAAACGTAGGATACGGGTCACAGTGAAGGTGAGGACAAAGTAAATCACTGCAATGATGGTAAAGGTCTGGAAGTATTGATAAGTTTGCGTCGCTACAGTATTTCCTGAGAAATAAAGCTCGACAACTGAAATAACGTTCAATACAGAGGTATCTTTGATATTGATGACAAACTCATTACCAGTAGCAGGTAGAATATTACGGACAACCTGAGGAAGGACAATCTTACGCATGGTTTGATTGTGGGTCATACCAAGAGCGGTTGCAGCTTCGAACTGTCCCTTGTCGACTGCTAGAATACCACCACGAACGATTTCTGTCATGTAGGCACCCGTGTTGATTGAGACGATAAAGATAGCAGCCAGTGTCCGGTCGAGATTGATACCGAAAGCTTGAGCAGTTCCATAGTAGATAACCATGGATTGAACAATCATCGGAGTACCACGGAAGATTTCAATATAGACATTGAGAATCCAACCGACTAGTTTTTGTAGGCTGTAAATGGCTTTGTTTTCCGATAGAGGAGCCGTACGGAAGACACCAATGGCAAGACCGATAATGAGACCTACGATAGTTCCGATGATGGAGATTAAGAGTGTGATACCAGCACCACGCAAGAGCTGTTGCCAGTTTTCAGAAAGAATTTTAGTAACTTGGCTGAAGAAATTACTGCTACTTTCTTCAGTCGTTGTGGCTTCGGCAGGTTGCTCCTGAATCATACGATCCATGAGGGCTACTTGCTCATCCTTAGAGATGGTTTCAATACTCGCATTGATTTGGCTGATACGACTGTCATCTTTACGAAGTCCAATGGCAATAGCTGTATCTTCTTCGCCAGTTTTGAAACCTGGTTGGGGTTGGATCATTTTGAACTTAGCGTTAGCAGACTCAGCGGTCATTGCTTCAGGTCGTTCAGAAACATAGGCATCAATAACACCAGCCTCCAAAGCTTGACGCATCTGAGCGAAGTCCCCCATAGCTGTTTCTTTTTTGGCACCTGGAATTTGAGAAATCAAGTCATAAAGGTAAACACCTTGTTGGGAAGTGATTTTTGCTCCATTAAAGTCCTCTAGAGATTTGGCATTTGCATAGGCAGAGTCCTTTTTGACCAATAGAACTGGTTCGCTAGTATAGTAACTGTTTGAAAAGGCAATTTCTTGTTTACGTTCAGCGGTTGGGCTCATACCAGCAATGATCATATCAATTTTGCCAGAAGTAAGAGCAGGAACAAGTCCTTCCCATTTGGTTTTCACGACCAAAGGTTCCTTGCCTAAGTCTTTGGCAATCTTTTTAGCGATTTGAACATCGTAGCCGTTGGCATATTGATTGGTACCGTCGATTTTGACGGCGCCGTTACTATCGTCGTCTTGGGTCCAGTTGAAGGGAGCGTAAGCAGCCTCCATCCCGATGCGTAAATATTCGTCGGCTTGGACTTGGCTAACCAGTCCTAATGTAAGGGCTATGCTAGCAAGAATAGATAAGCATAATTTTTTCATGTTTTCTCCTATTTCTAGTCTAAAAATGACTTCTCTCTATTATATCTAAAAATGGTGAGATTTTCAATACAAGTAAGCCTTTACTTATAAAAAATGATATAATGGTGAAAAGATTGAAAGGGAATCGATTATGAAAAAAAGATGGCTGGTGGCTTTGGTATTTGCTTGTTTATTATTTATACCGAGCTTAGTTTTTGCAGTAGACTTTGATATCTTATCCTATCAGGGTGATTTGAATATTCATGCAGATAATACTGCAATTTTTAAGGAAACAATCACCTACCGTTTTGGAGATGATTATAATGGTCAGCTAGTTGGACTAGGAAAAGCTGGGAAAATGCCAGAAGGATTTGACATTGATCCCGACCCGATCGTTCAAGTGTCTAAAAATGGGCAAATTATTCAAAATGTTTCCTTTTATACTATGGAGGAAGAGGACGGCTACAAGGTAAAAATTTACAATGCTGGATATGCCGGGGATACTGTTCGGGTGACGGTTACCTGGAAACTAACAAACCTTCTCTTCTTATATCAGGATATCGCTGAGCTAAATTGGCAACCCTTGACAGATAGTTCTGGAGATATTAAAGAGTTTGAGTTCAAGGTCAGCTCTGAAAATCCAGCAGAGAAACTCTATTTCCATACAGGAAAACTTTTTGAGGGAGCTAGTGTCAAAAAGGTAAATGATTTCTACCAGGTCAAGATGAAAGATCTTCCGAGAAATCGTCAGGTGGAACTACATGCTTACTGGCCGAGAAGTGCTTTTTCAGAAGCTCCAGATCAAGGATTGGTATCTGATAACCTCATTTGGTTTAAAAGAGTTGAGCTTGAAATAGCAAGTGAAAAAGCTTCGGACAAGATCGTGATGATGTGGCTTATTCCAATTGTTTTGACGGTTCTTCTGTTTGTCGGTTTAATCTTTTATAAACGTTTCAAAAAAGAAATTAGTCCCAAGAAGAAATTTGCTAAGAACCATCGTCTCTATGAGCCACCTATAGATTGGCCGCCAATGGTTTTAGCAGAGAGTGTATATTCATTATCACTGAGCGAAATGAAACCGGGAGCAAAAGGATTTGGTCGTTTTACATTTGAACGAGTCATTCAGGCTACTTTGCTGGATCTAGTAGATAGAGGGCATTTGGCTATTAAGAAAGGGGAAAAAGAGCCAATTCTTAAAATCATAAATGAAAGTGGATTGGCAAATTTTGAGAAGGAATGTCTGACACTCTGCTTTTCAGATAAGAAAGAGTTAGCGATTTCGGATCTGTTTTCAGATTATCAGGTTTCACCAAGTATTTATCGTGGAGTTTCTAAAAAGGATGCAAAGCAGGTTCAGGAGATAGGAAAGCAGCTGAAACGTTCGTTTGATAGACGCATCTCTAACATTGAAAAGCGCGTCAAAGACAAGGTGCATGCGTTGCGTATTCCAAATTATTACCGTCCTTTGAGTACGGGTGAGAAGAAACTATCTCTGGCTATGTGGATTGGATTAATTGGTTCAGCCGTAGGGAGCTGGCTATTCTTCTACTGTAGTTGGAACACGTATGGTTTTGTTTCGTTCTACCTCCTCTTTTTGGGATTACTTGCTTCCATTATTTTAGTGCTAATTTATGTTGTAACATACGGGTATTATGATAATGGCGTCTTGACAGATGAAGGGGCAGAGGTTTACTATCACTGGAAGAGTTTTGAAAACATGCTTCGCAATATCGCCCGTCTAGACAAGGCTAAGTTGGAGAGTATCGTCCTTTGGAATCGCCTTCTGGTCTATGCGACTCTTTTTGGTTATGCCAAGAAGGTCAGCCAATTAATGAAAGTTCGGCAAATCCATCTTGAAAATCCAGACTTAGATAGTTACATTGCCTATGGCTGGTATACACAGCTTCATACCTATACTGGACAGATGAAATACTATGCAGCGGTCGCAAATACAGCAAGCAATTACTCCGTCTCTTCTGGAAGTGGTTCTTCAGGTGGAGGATTCTCAGGAGGCGGAGGCGGTGGTAGCATCGGTGCTTTCTAAAAAATCTATCGCAGAATCTGAAATTATGCTATAATAGAGGACAGAAAAAGGAGTAATACATGTATCTTATTGAAATTTTGAAGTCGATCTTTTTTGGGATTGTTGAAGGAATTACAGAATGGTTGCCCATTTCAAGTACTGGTCACTTGATCTTGGTTGAAGAATTTGTACAATACAAGGACCAAAATGAAGCCTTCATGTCCATGTTTAATGTTGTCATTCAGCTCGGCGCTATCTTAGCGGTTATGGTCATTTACTTTAACAAGCTTAATCCTTTCAAACCTGGTAAAAATAAGGTAGAAGTCCGTCGAACTTGGCAATTGTGGTCAAAAGTCCTCGTTGCGACCTTGCCTTTATTGTTAGTCTTTAAGCTGGATGATTGGTTTGACACTCATTTTCATAATATGGTATCAGTTGCTATTATGTTGATTATCTATGGGGTTGCCTTTATCTATCTTGAAAAACGGAACAAGGCGCAAGCTATTGAACCAACAGTTACAGAACTTGAAAAGCTTCCCTACAAGACAGCTCTCTATATCGGACTTTTCCAAGTCCTCGCCCTCTTCCCAGGAACGAGCCGTTCAGGTGCAACTATCGTTGGTGGTTTGTTGAATGGAACAAGTCGCTCTGTCGTAACAGAGTTTACCTTCTATCTCGGAATTCCTGTTATGTTCGGAGCCAGTGCTTTAAAGATTTTCAAATTTATTAAAGCAGGTCAACTTTTGAGTTTTGGACAACTATTCCTGCTTTTGGTTGCTATGGGTGTTGCCTTCGCGGTCAGCATGGTTGCTATTCGCTTCTTGACTGGCTATGTGAAGAAGCACGACTTTACCCTCTTTGGTAAATACCGTATCGTACTCGGTAGTGTCTTGTTGCTCTATAGTTTTGTGCGTTTATTTGTATAAGAAAAAGCTTGAGGGAATCTTCCTTCAAGCTTTTTAAAATCCTGTCACTGTGATTCCTAGTAAACGGATACCTTTTTCTTTTTCAGCTAGTTCTTCGTAGAGTTGAAGGGCAGTTTGAGAAATCTGACTAGCGTCCTGTGTTGCTTGTGGGAGGCTTTTTCGTCTAGTTAGAGTAGAGAAGTCAGCATATCGTATTTTTAGGATAATGATTTTTCCAGCCTTGTCCTGCGTTCTGAGATTGTGAGCTACCTTTTCGGAGAGTAAAGTCAGCTCTTTTTTGATGTCTTCTTCTACTTGCAGGATTTTTCCGTAGGTTTTTTCCTTGCCAATGGACTTGCGAATACGATTGGCCTTGACCGGTGAATTATGAATGCCCCTAGCCTTTCGATAAAGATCAAAACCAAGTCTACCAAACCGATCGATTAAAGTGACTTCAGAAACAGCCAATAAGTCTTCACCAGTATAAATGCCCATTTCATGAAGACGTTCAACTGTTTTTTTGCCCACGCCATGGAATTTAGCAATGTCCATTTGTTTGAGGAAGTCTTGGGCTTGATCTGGGAGAATCACTGTCAAACCATGTGGTTTTTGATAGTCACTAGCCATCTTAGCTAGGAATTTGTTATAGGAAACACCTGCAGAAGCAGTCAGGTGTAGTTCCTGCCAGATATCCTCTTGGATAAGGCGGGCTATTTTGACGGCTGACTTGATACCGAGTTTATTTTCCGTCACATCTAAGTATGCTTCGTCAATACTCATAGGTTCAATCAAATCAGTATAACGTTTAAAAATAGCTCGAATCTCAAGTCCTACAGTCTTATACTTTTCATAATTTCCTGAGATAAAGACAGCTTGGGGACAGCGCTCATAAGCTTCTTTAGAGCTCATGGCTGAATGAACACCAAAAGCCCGCGCCTCATAGCTACAGGTAGAAACGACACCTCGACCACCTGTTTGTCTAGGGTCGCTTCCGATAATGACAGGTTTGCCCTTTAACTTGGGATTATCTCTTATTTCCACCGCAGCAAAAAAGGCATCCATGTCGATATGGATGATTTTTCTGGACAAATCATTTATCAATGGAAATATGAGCATTTCAATCCCTTTCTAGTGTCATTTTATATTTATTATACCCTTTTTTCTGAAAAAACGGGAAAGTTCAACCCGACTTTCAAAAATATAATACAGATAAGAACAGAAAAGAGACTGTATTATAAAAGAAAGCGTCTAAAATGCCGATTTTCTCTTGTTGAAATCGGTTACTGTATGGTATACTTGACTCAAGAATGTAACAGATGACTGTTACTAGAAAAAAGAGGACATTAACATGGTTGTTAAGACAGTTGTTGAAGCACAAGATATTTTTGATAAAGCTTGGGAAGGCTTCAAAGGCGTAGATTGGAAAGAAAAAGCAAGTATTTCTCGCTTTGTTCAAGCTAACTACACACCTTACGATGGAGATGAAAGTTTCCTTGCTGGACCAACAGAACGTTCACTTCACATCAAAAAAATCGTAGAAGAAACAAAAGCACACTACGAAGAAACTCGTTTCCCAATGGACACTCGTCCAACATCTATTGCTGATATTCCTGCTGGATTTATCGACAAAGAAAACGAATTGATTTTTGGTATCCAAAACGATGAACTCTTCAAATTGAACTTCATGCCAAAAGGTGGTATCCGTATGGCTGAAACTACTTTGAAAGAAAATGGATACGAACCAGATCCAGCTGTTCACGAAATCTTCACTAAATACGTAACAACAGTTAACGACGGTATCTTCCGTGCCTATACTTCAAACATCCGTCGCGCTCGTCACGCTCACACTGTAACTGGTCTTCCAGATGCCTACTCACGTGGACGTATCATCGGTGTTTACGCACGTCTTGCTCTTTACGGTGCAGACTACTTGATGCAAGAAAAAGTAAACGACTGGAATGCGATCAAAGAAATCGATGAAGAAACAATCCGTCTTCGTGAAGAAGTAAACCTTCAGTACCAAGCATTGCAACAAGTTGTTCGCTTGGGTGACCTTTACGGTGTTGACGTTCGCAAACCAGCGATGAACGTCAAAGAAGCTATCCAATGGGTGAACATCGCCTTCATGGCTGTCTGCCGTGTTATCAACGGTGCTGCAACATCTCTAGGACGTGTGCCAATCGTACTCGATATCTTTGCAGAACGTGACCTTGCTCGTGGTACATTTACTGAATCAGAAATCCAAGAATTCGTTGATGATTTCGTTATGAAACTTCGTACAGTTAAATTTGCTCGTACAAAAGCTTATGACCAATTGTACTCAGGTGACCCAACCTTCATCACAACTTCTATGGCTGGTATGGGTAACGACGGTCGTCACCGTGTTACTAAGATGGACTACCGTTTCTTGAATACTCTTGACAATATCGGTAACTCTCCAGAACCAAACTTGACAGTTCTTTGGACTGACAAATTACCTTATAGCTTCCGTCGTTACTGTATGCACATGAGCCACAAACACTCTTCAATCCAATATGAAGGTGTTACAACAATGGCTAAAGACGGATACGGTGAAATGAGCTGTATCTCATGTTGTGTATCTCCACTTGACCCAGAAAATGAAGAACAACGTCACAACATCCAGTACTTCGGTGCTCGTGTTAACGTATTGAAAGCCCTTCTTACTGGTTTGAACGGTGGTTACGACGATGTTCACAAAGACTACAAGGTATTTGACATCGAACCAATCCGTGACGAAGTTCTTGAATTCGAATCAGTTAAAGCTAACTTTGAAAAATCTCTTGACTGGTTGACTGACACTTACGTAGATGCTTTGAACATCATCCACTACATGACTGATAAGTACAACTACGAAGCTGTTCAAATGGCCTTCTTGCCAACTAAACAACGTGCAAACATGGGATTCGGTATCTGTGGATTTGCCAACACTGTTGATACATTGTCAGCAATCAAATACGCTACAGTTAAACCAATCCGTGACGAAAATGGCTACATCTACGATTACGAAACAATCGGTGAATACCCACGTTGGGGTGAAGATGATCCACGCTCAAACGAATTGGCAGAATGGTTGATTGAAGCTTACACAACTCGTCTACGTAGCCACAAACTCTACAAGAACGCAGAAGCCACAGTATCACTTTTGACCATCACATCTAACGTTGCTTACTCTAAACAAACTGGTAACTCACCAGTCCACAAAGGCGTATACCTCAACGAAGATGGTTCTGTGAACTTGTCTAAACTTGAATTCTTCTCACCAGGTGCTAACCCATCTAACAAAGCTAAAGGTGGATGGTTGCAAAACTTGAACTCACTTGCTAGCCTAGACTTTGGTTACGCAGCTGACGGTATCTCATTGACAACTCAAGTTTCTCCACGTGCTCTTGGTAAAACTCGTGGCGAACAAGTGGACAACTTGGTAACAATCCTTGATGGTTACTTCGAAAACGGTGGACAACACTGTAACTTGAACGTAATGGACTTGAAAGATGTTTATGACAAGATTATGAATGGCGAAGATGTCATCGTTCGTATCTCAGGATACTGTGTAAACACTAAATACCTCACTCCAGAACAAAAAACTGAATTAACACAACGTGTCTTCCACGAAGTTCTTTCAATGGATGATGCATTGAGCTAATATTCAATTAGAATAGAAAGAAAGCCAGTTAATCTAACTGGTTTTCTTGTGCTTTAAAAACTTTTTTAAAAATAGTCAAATTTAGTCAAAAAGTTATTGACTTTTACTGACCAATGTGATATAGTAGAAACATAAGGAAAATGACTTCCTTAGAAAAACTCATTTTCAATGATTCTATTTCTTGAAAATGTATAATAGATACCCTAGAAAGGGGTGAGGCCTATGTTAAATCTAACAGACTTTGAAAAGAAAATGATAAAAGGCTTATTTAAAAAAGAAAAACCAGAAGTTATTCTTAGGATAGCAAGTTAGCTAGTCTAAAATTTTTAAAACAAAGGTCAAAGATAGTCAATATCAGAGATCGCATCTAATTAAGAATAAACGAGGTAAAGAATATGAACAACAACTTTAATAACTTTAACAACATGGATGATTTATTTAACCAATTGATGGGTGGCATGCGAGGATACAGTTCTGAGAACCGTCGCTACTTGATTAATGGACGAGAAGTGACACCTGAGGAATTCGCTCACTATCGTGCAACTGGTCAATTGCCGGGAAATGCAGAATCTGAGGTGCAAATGCAACAACACGCTTCAGGTATGAAACAAGACGGTGTCCTTGCTAAGCTAGGTCGTAACTTGACAGCAGAAGCTCGTGAGGGCAAGTTGGATCCTGTTATCGGACGAAACAAGGAAATTCAAGAAACAGCTGAAATCCTCTCACGTCGTACGAAAAATAATCCTGTTCTGGTCGGAGATGCAGGTGTTGGTAAGACAGCCGTTGTCGAAGGTCTAGCACAAGCCATTGTGAACGGAGATGTTCCAGCTGCTATTAAGAACAAGGACATCATTTCTATTGATATCTCAGGTCTTGAGGCTGGTACTCAATACCGTGGTAGCTTTGAAGAAAATGTTCAAAACTTAGTCAATGAAGTAAAAGAAGCAGGAAATATTATCCTCTTCTTTGATGAAATTCACCAAATCCTTGGCGCTGGCTCAATCGGAGGTGAAAGTGGTTCTAAAGGTCTTGCGGATATTCTCAAACCAGCTCTCTCTCGAGGTGAGTTAACCGTTATTGGGGCAACGACTCAAGACGAATACCGTAACACCATCTTGAAAAATGCAGCTCTTGCTCGTCGTTTCAACGAAGTCAAGGTCAATGCTCCTTCAGCAGAGGATACCTTTAAAATCCTTCAAGGGATTCGCGACCTCTATCAACAACACCACAATGTCATCTTGCCAGACGAAGTCTTGAAAGCAGCAGTGGATTATTCTGTCCAATACATTCCTCAACGTAGCTTGCCAGATAAGGCTATCGACCTTGTCGATGTTACGGCAGCTCACTTGGCAGCCCAACATCCTGTAACAGATGTGCATGCTGTTGAAAGAGAAATTGAGGCAGAAAAAGACAAGCAAGAAAAAGCAGTTGAGGCAGAAGACTTTGAAGCAGCTCTCAATGCTAAAACACGTATTGCAGAATTAGAGAAGAAAATCGAAAACCACACAGAAGATATGAAGGTGACTGCGAGTGTCAACGATGTGGCTGAATCTGTAGAACGTATGACTGGTATTCCGGTATCACAAATGGGAGCATCAGACATCGAACGTTTGAAAGATATGGCCCATCGTTTGGAACACAAGGTTATCGGTCAAGATAAGGCAGTAGAAGCAGTGGCTCGTGCTATCCGTCGTAACCGTGCTGGTTTTGATGAAGGCAATCGGCCAATCGGCAGCTTCCTCTTTGTAGGTCCAACTGGGGTTGGGAAGACCGAGCTTGCTAAGCAATTGGCGCTCGATATGTTTGGAACCAAGGACGCAATCATCCGCTTGGATATGTCTGAATACAGTGACCGCACAGCTGTATCTAAGCTAATCGGTACAACAGCAGGTTATGTGGGTTATGATGACAATAGCAATACCTTGACAGAACGTGTTCGCCGCAATCCTTACTCTATTATTCTCTTGGACGAAATTGAAAAGGCTGATCCTCAAGTAATTACCCTTCTCCTCCAAGTCTTGGATGACGGTCGTTTAACTGATGGTCAAGGAAATACCGTGAACTTCAAAAACACTGTCATTATCGCAACATCAAACGCTGGATTTGGCTATGAAGCCAACTTGACGGAAGATGCAGACAAACCAGAATTAATGGATCGTTTGAAACCATACTTCCGTCCAGAATTCCTCAATCGCTTTAATGCAGTTATCGAGTTCTCACACTTGAATAAGGAAGATCTTTCTAAGATTGTGGACTTGATGTTGGCTGAAGTCAACCAAACCTTGGCTAAGAAAGGAATCGACCTTGAAGTTAGCCAAGCAGCTAAGGACTTTATCACAGAAGAAGGCTATGACGAAGTTATGGGTGTTCGTCCTCTCCGTCGCGTGGTTGAACAACAAATCCGTGATAAGGTGACAGACTTCCACTTGGATCATCTAGATGCCAAACATCTGGAAGCAGATATGGAAGATGGCGTTTTGGTCATTCGTGAAAAAGCCTAACTCGCGATTTTGAGAATAAAAAAAGAAGGAACTAGCTAAAAAGCTGGTTCCTTCTGTGTTTAGATGACATGACGCTCAAAGGCATCATCTGAAATACCTTGTTCCAGGATGAGCTTCGCCCATTCCTTAGCAGAAAAGAGGCTGTGGTCCTTGTAGTTTCCGCAAGATTCGATGGTTGTTCCAGGGACATCTTCCCAAGTAGTGGTCTCAGCAATTTCCTTGAGTGAATCCTTGATGACAGCAGCAATCTCAGCGCTGGTATGACGTCCCCACATAATCATGTGGAAACCTGTACGGCAACCAAATGGTGAACAGTCAATCATGCCGTCAATGCGGGTACGGATGAGTTTGGCCAAGAGGTGTTCGATAGTGTGAAGGCCAGCAGTAGGGATAGAGTCTTCGTTTGGTTGCACCAAGCGGATATCAAAGTTGGAGATGACATCTCCCTTTGGCCCTGTTTCTTCTCCAATCAAGCGAACATAGGGTGCTTTGACAATGGTGTGGTCAAGTTCAAAACTTTCAACAATAACTTCTTTTGACATGGTAGTTCCTTTCAGTTTTCTTCTTTCATTATATCATAAAGACTGCTCTTGATGAAGTTTGATAAATGACTTTTTGAGACTAGAATGATAATAAAGTCTCTATACATAAACCTCAGAATTATAAAAAAGAATGGAGTAAAGGAAAAGAAAAACTGAGTTCTTTCTAATGAAGCTAGAGCGACTTTTGAAAAGTGGATCAACTTTTTCTGAAATTTCTGTTTAATCTCTGAACTAATTCTGAACTAGATTGGGTATACTGGAGAAAATAAAGATAAAGGAGTTCAGTATGGAACATATGGTGAAAATAGAAGGCGTCTGCAAAAAGCATGGCAGCAAGCAGATTTTAGAAGATATTTCTTTTACAGCTAGAAGCGGTCGGATTACAGCTTTTCTAGGCCCAAATGGTGCAGGGAAAAGTTCGACCTTGAGGATTCTCTTGGGGTTAGATTGGGCGACAGCAGGAACTGCAACTTTTGATGGGCAAACCTATCAATCAATGACCTATCCGCTCAGAACGGTAGGTGCAGCCTTTGATGGCATTGGCGGTCTGCCAAATCGAAAGGTCTATGACCACTTGAGAATTATTGCGGCGAGTAATGCTATTTCCAAGTCTCGGATCGATGAGGTTTTGGAGATGACTGGAATCGCTCATAAGAGGAAGGACCTCTTGTCAAGCCTGTCTCTGGGGGAAGGTCAACGCTTGGGTTTGGCAGTAGCTTTGCTGGGTGATCCTCAGTTTCTTATATTAGACGAGCCGACTAATGGGCTGGATCCAAGTGGGATTAAGTGGTTTAGAAAGTTTATCCGTCAGCAGGCTGATTTAGGGAAAACGGTACTTCTATCTTCCCATATCCTATCAGAGGTGCAAATGGTGACAGATGATGTAGTCTTGATTCATCATGGGCGAATTATTGAGCAAGGACGATTGGAAGAGGTTCTGCAAGATTCAGACAGTCTAGAAGATCTCTTCTTTGATTTGACAGAGGAGGTTTAAGATGAAAGAAACGATGTCTTTATTGCGTTCAGAATGGTTGAAAATCCGATCAATCAAGGCTTTCAAAGTGAGTATGGCCCTCATGCTGCTATTGGTGCCTGTCGTATCCTGGCTGGAGGGCCGACAGTATCTGTCTATCGGCTTGGATGCTACACCTGAGACGGTTCCTAATCTGATAAACGCCATTGATCCGCTGGAATATCTAGGTCTCAACGGGGCTTCTATGGCGGTCATGGTTTTGGTCATTTTAGCTGGAATTTTGGGAGCTATGGAATTTCAGTCTCATAGCTTGAGAACCAGTCTTTTATCCTGTAATAACCGCCTGAAGTTGCTTGTGGGGAAACTCATGACCTTTACTTGCTTTTCTCCTGCCATTAGCTTTTTATCAATCTACTTTAGTTATATGGTCATGCATCTGGCTTTAGGAAAGGAAGGACTTGATCCGATTTTGCTCAATCAGGCAGCTTGGAGTTTGATTTTGTGGAAAACCTTATCTCTAACCTTATTAGGAATCCTTTCATTTTTGTTAGGTTTATTGGCTCGGACCATGCTAGTTCCTCTGCTTTTTCTCGTACCCCAGATCTATAATCTGGGAAACTACCTGGCAGCTCACACGAGTTGGGGAGCTTATTTGCCACAGCCAGCAGGAGAGTTGTTTGCTGCAACGCCAACTTCCCAATATGCTAACAATCCCTTGCAAGGGCTGTTGATACTTGGTGCATGGCTGCTAGTCATCGGCGGCATGGCTTCTCTGCGCTTTTTGAAGACGGATTTAGGAGGGCGATACTGATGATAAAAGCTCTGCTTAGAAGTGAATGGATTAAGTTTCGTTCTTACTATCTCGCTCTTGGTGCAGCCTTGGTGGTTCTGGTAGTCGTTCCATTTTTTCTGATGAATCTTGACTACAGTCAGACAGCAGTTGGCCAGACGAAGGCTCTGAGCGAGGCTTTGCATGCCCTCTATCTGGCGCAGCCTGTCATCGTCATCTTCACTTCTCTCTATTTTGCCCAAGAGTTTGTCAAGTCTGGGATGCGAACGAATTTTCTAACCGTATCAAATAGAAAGGCTTGGTTGGCTGGGAAATTCCTTTTTCTGGACTTGCTGCTCTTGGTTCTCTACAGTGTCATGATAGGCAGTTGTTTCCTTGTTATGCTGGCTCGTTTTGACCTAAGCTTTAGCTGGTCCTTACTAGGGAAATTCCTCTATTACAGCTCTTTTGGTCTTCTTAGCAATCTTTTTCTGGCTTTTTTAACTGCCGGCCTCGCTTTGCTCTTTCAATCTTGGGTTGTGCCGGTGTCGGTGCTCTTTCCTCTCTTGATTGGTCTCAGCCGTTTATTGGCAACGTTCATCAAGGAGGCAAAGTACCTGCCCGATCTGGCTACCCTAAATCTTTTTGAGTATGAAGGGCTTCAGCATTCAATAGATTTATCAGGGCTGGGAATACAGCTGTTATGGTTAGCTTTGGTTTGGAGCTCTGCTATATTCTTAACCTTGAAACGAGATGTTCGCTAGAGGTATGCTATAATGGAAATCATGAGACAGTATCGTATTTTGGTAGTTGATGACGACTGGAGCATTTTAAAGCTGGTGAAAAACGTCCTAGAGCTCGATGCTTATGATGTGACGACGCTTGATTGGATAGAAGAGCTAGAGCTGACGCATTTTGTCGGATATGACTTGATTCTGCTGGACGTGATGATGGAGCCTGTTAACGGTTTTGAGCTGTGTTCCTACATTCGTCCTCATCTTTCGTGTCCGATTATCTTTTTGACGGCTAAGGAGTTAGAGACGGACAAGGTGGAAGGGCTCTTTCGCGGAGCAGATGACTATATTGTTAAGCCTTTTGGGACCAAAGAATTGCTGGCGCGTGTCAGAGCTCATCTTCGGCGGGAGGAAAGACGTGAGGAGCGATATTCTGAAATTGCTTCTTGTCAATTTTATCCAGAGCGCTATGAAGTTGCCTGTTTTGGTAAAGTCTTGAAATTTTCAGAGCGAGAGTTTAAGTTGCTACATTTACTAGCTAGCAATCCCAAGCAGACCTTCTCAGCTGAACGTCTGCATACCTTGCTTTACCCAGAAAGCTCAGAAACACAGCTTCGCTCCATCTCAGAATACGTATATCAGATTCGCCAAAAATGCAAACAAGAAGGGTTGCAAGCAATTGCAACAGTTAGAGGAGTAGGCTATAGATGGCAATTAGAACCCGAAATTTCAAAAGCCTAGTCTGGACAACTAGCTTGAAAATTGTCTTTTTCCATGTTTTGATTTTTGCGCTTATAGGTTATGAATTTACGCAAGGAAGTGATCACGTTCTTTTCGCCTTGTTCTTCTGGGCAGGGAGCTTGCTGCTGATTACTTTTTATCATATTTTGAAATTGCTCCGAAAAATCGACAGGGAAATAAAAATGCTAACGAGCGAGAAGCTTTTAGAAGAAAATCAAAGCCAGCTTTTTCTGATTGAGGAAATGCTAGAAGTCTATAGCGATTTACGGAGCAGCCACCAAGAAAATGCTCGTCTTCTAGAAAAAGAGCAGCAGCATAATCAGGAGTTGATTTTACAGCTATCAGCGACATCGCACGATTTGAAGACGCCCCTAACTGTGATTAAGGGGAATGCTGAGCTCTTGGAGTTGGCGCAGTTGGGCCAGCCACAGGCAGACTATGCTGCTGAGATTTTGCAGGCTAGTCACAAGATGGAAGAGTATTGTGGCTCTTTGATTGATTACGCTAAGACTTTTCAGATTGATTCTAATCAGTTCAGTCAGCTTTCCTTGGAGGACTTTTTGGCTGATCTCCAGGACGACTGGGCACTGTTCAGCAAACAGGAAAACTATCGTTTTTCTCTCCAAGAAGATTGTGATCTTAGCTTGAGATTGTCCATTCATTTGGACTATCTCAAGCGGGCTTTGCTCAATATCTTACTGAATGCGCTTGAACATGCTGACCCGGATCAAAAGGAAGTGAAGCTGACGGTATCAGTGCAGCAGGACCAGTTGGTTTTTGCTATCTGGAACAACGGCCCTGCATTTTCAAAGGAGATGCTGCTGGGAGCGGAACAACTCTTTTATCAGAGTGACCAAAGCCGCAATTCAGCTAATCCCCATCATGGTATCGGCTTAGCCTTTTCTAAGCAGGTAGCTCTCTTGCACGGTGGTCGTCTGACCCTGCTCAATCCAGACCACAGAGGAGCCTGTGTCGAGTTGACAATTTCATTGAAATAAATGAGAATGGAAAATCATAAAAACGCATAATACCAAGTGTTCAAAAGTCTTGATATTATGCGTTTGATTTTTTTATCATGTAAAGATTTACTGGATTTTTCTTCAAATTGAGTTTTATCCAGCCTCGTTTAATTATTTCCGATACAAGCGATCGTATTGGTAGTATGGGTCAAAGGTTACGTTGATACCTAGTTTGCGAAGGACATTCTTGTCTTCATCGGTCAAGATGATGGTTGAGTGGGCTTCGCTTCCTTTGAGGTTACCAAGTTCTTCCATGGCACGCGCAGCATCTGGATTTTCCATAGCTGTGATGGCTAGTGCAATCAAAATTTCATTTGAGTGGAGGCGAGGATTGCGGCTACCTAGGTGATCGATTTTAAGACCTTGAATTGGTTTGACGACTTCAGGTTCGATTAGTTTCACTTCCTTAGCGATATTAGCTGATTTTTTGATGGCATTGATCAAGGCGGCAGCTGTAGGGCCAAAGAGTTCAGAGTTTTTACCAGTCACGATTTCCCCGCTTGGCAATTCAAGGGCTAGGGCAGGACCACCAGTTTCTTCTGCTTTTTGGCGTGCAGCAACAGCAACCTTACGGTCTGCAGGTGTGATACCGAGGTCGTTCATGAGCAGTTCAATCTTCTTGACAGCAGTTTCCCCGACTTTTTCAGCTTTGAAATCAAGTACAGTCTGATAGTAGCGACGGATGATTTCTTGTTTTGAAGCTTCGATAGCAGCCTCATTATCTGTAATAGCGAAACCAACCATGTTGACACCCATGTCTGTTGGAGAAGCGTATGGAGATTCGCCTAGGATGCGCTCTAACATGCGCTTGAGCACTGGGAAGATTTCGATATCACGGTTGTAGTTGACAGTGGTTTCTCCGTAGGTTTGGAGATGGAAGGGGTCAATCATGTTGACATCATCAAGGTCTGCGGTTGCAGCCTCGTAGGCCAAGTTGACTGGATGATGAAGGGGAAGATTCCAAACTGGGAAGGTTTCAAATTTAGCGTAACCAGACTTGATACCATTGATTTGGTCGTGGTACATGTTTGACATACAAGTTGCCAATTTTCCAGAACCAGGTCCAGGAGCGGTTACGACAATCAAGTTGCGACTGGTTTTGATGTAGTCGTTTTTTCCCATACCTTCTGGAGAAATGATGTGGTCCATATCAGTCGGGTATCCTTTGATTGGGTAATGAAGATAAGAATCGATTCCGTTTTTCTCTAGCTGGTTGCGGAAGGCATCTGCAGCTGGTTGGCCAGCGTATTGTGTGATGACAACTGAGCCAACAAAAATTCCCAGCTCATTGAATTTGTCAATCAAACGAAGAACTTCTTGGTCATAAGAAATGCCTAGGTCGCCACGCGCTTTAGAATGCTCGATGTTGCTTGCGTTAATGGCGATCACAACTTCAACTTGCTCTTTCAATTCTTGCAAGAGCTTGATTTTATTGTCAGGCTCATAACCAGGAAGGACACGAGCAGCGTGGAAATCTTCTAACATTTTGCCACCAAACTCCAAATAGAGCTTGCCGTCAAATTGGTTAATGCGCTCCAAAATGTGGTCGCGTTGTAGATTCAAATATTGTTCAGAACTAAAAGCTTGTTTTTTCATTTTTTTACCTCTGACCTCTATTATAATAAAAAAATGGGAGTTAGGAAACTACGGAGCTAAAAAAGAAATCAAAAAGATTAGGCAAACGCTTGCACTAACTTTTAAAAAGCGCTATCATAGACTGTAGAATATTAAAATAATGAGGTAAACAGATGCAAGAAAAATGGTGGCACAATGCCGTAGTTTATCAAGTCTATCCAAAGAGTTTTATGGATAGCAACGGAGATGGAATTGGTGATTTGCCAGGAATTACGAGTAAGTTAGACTATCTAGCCAAGTTAGGGATTACAGCTATTTGGCTTTCTCCCGTTTATGACAGTCCTATGGATGATAATGGCTATGATATTGCTGATTATCAAGCGATTGCAGCTATTTTCGGAACCATGGAGGATATGGATGAACTGATCGCGGAAGCTAAGAAGCGTGATATTCGTATCATCATGGATTTGGTGGTCAATCATACCTCGGATGAGCATGCTTGGTTTGTCGAAGCCTGTGAAAATCCTGATATCCCTGAGCGTGACTACTATATCTGGCGGGATGAGCCAAACGATTTGGAGTCTATCTTTAGTGGGTCTGCTTGGGAATACGATGAAAAATCAGGTCAATACTATCTTCACTTTTTCAGCAAGAAACAGCCTGATCTCAACTGGGAGAATGAAAAACTACGCCAGAAAATTTATGAGATGATGAACTTCTGGATTGATAAAGGCATTGGCGGTTTCCGTATGGATGTCATTGACATGATTGGGAAAATTCCTGATGAGAAAGTAGTCAATAACGGTCCTATGCTCCATCCCTATCTCAAGGAAATGAATCAGGCAACCTTTGGAGATAAGGATCTCTTGACAGTAGGAGAGACCTGGGGAGCAACGCCAGAGATTGCTAAACTCTACTCGGATCCAAAGGGACAAGAATTGTCTATGGTCTTCCAGTTTGAACATATCTGTCTTCAATATCAGGAAGGGCAACCTAAGTGGCACTACCAAAAAGAGTTAAATGTAGGGAAATTAAAAGAGATTTTTAACAAATGGCAGACAGAGTTGGGAGTTGAAGACGGCTGGAATTCTCTCTTCTGGAACAATCATGACCTTCCTCGCATCGTTTCTATCTGGGGAAATGACCAAGAATATCGCGAAAAATCCGCCAAAGCCTTTGCAATCCTGCTTCATCTTATGAGAGGGACACCTTATATCTACCAGGGTGAGGAAATTGGGATGACCAACTATCCGTTTGAAACACTGGACCAAGTCGAAGATATTGAATCTCTCAATTATGCGCGTGAAGCTCTTGAAAAAGGCGTTCCTATAGAGGAAATCATGGACAGTATCCGTGTCATCGGACGTGATAATGCCCGTACCCCGATGCAGTGGGATGAAAGCAAAAATGCTGGCTTCTCAACAGGTCAACCTTGGTTAGCAGTTAATCCAAACTATCAAGAAATCAACGTTCAAGAAGCGCTGGCGAATCCAAAATCTATTTTCTATACCTATCAAAAACTCGTTCAAATCCGTAAGGAAAACAGTTGGCTGATTCGAGCTGATTTTGAATTGCTTGATACAGCTGACAAGGTCTTTGCCTATATCCGTAAGGACGGTGACCGCCGCTTCCTAGTTGTGGCTAACTTGTCCAATGAAAAACAAACCTTTTCAGTAGAAGGAAGAGTCAAGTCAATCTTGATTGAAAACACTACTGCTAAAGAAACAGTTGAAAAACAAATCTTGGCACCATGGGATGCTTTCTGTGTGGAACTAACGGATTAAAATAAGGGAACCTCAAGCTTTTGTAGCTTGGGGCCTTTTTAGTAAAAATTATGTAGAAAAGTCTTTAAAAATATTTGTTAGAATTTTCTAAAAAATCTGTCAAAAGCCCTTGCTTTTATGAAAAAATAGGGTATAATGGTGAAAATACTATCTTAAAGGAGATTACTTATGAGATCGAAAAAGTGGCTCTTAGGAGCAGGTGCCGTCCTGAGCACAGCCCTTCTTTTAACTGCTTGTGGGCAAAGTGAAAAGAAGGCTGATGCACCCAAGACATTCTCTTATGTCTATGCTATGGATCCATCATCTTTGGACTACAGTGTGACGAGCAAGAGTTCAACTTCTGATGTTATAGCGAACGTTGTCGATGGCCTCTTGGAAAATGATAAATACGGGAACTTGATTCCGTCGCTTGCAGAAGACTGGTCCGTTTCTAAAGATGGCTTGACCTATACCTACAAACTTCGTAAGGGTGTGAAATGGTATACTTCTGAGGGAGAAGAATACGCTGAAGTCAAGGCTCAAGACTTTGTTACAGGTCTGAAACATGCAGCTGACGGTAAATCAGACGGCTTATCCCTCCTTCAAGACTCTATCAAAGGTTTGGCTGCCTACATCAGTGGAGAAAGCAATGACTTTTCTACTGTAGGAGTCAAGGCAGTTGATGATTACACGGTTGAATACACGCTTAACAAACCAGAAAGCTTCTGGAACTCTAAAGTCACAACTGCTACCATGCTTCCAGTTAATGAAGAATTCTTGAATTCTAAAGGGAGCGATTACGGTGCGCCAACACCATCAAGCATCCTTTATAACGGTCCTTACCTTTTGAAATCATTGACTTCAAAATCAGTCATCGAATATGAAAAGAATCCAAACTACTGGGACAAGGACAATGTTAAGATTGACAACATCAAACTAACCTTCTATGATGGTTCCGACCAAGAATCCTTGATTCGTAGCTTTACACAAGGTGCTTATACAACAGCTCGTCTCTTCCCAACAAGCTCAAACTTTGAGTCAACTAAACAAGAGTACGGCGATAAGATTGTTTACAGTCCACAAGAAGCGACTAGCTACTACCTCACTGTCAACGTAAACCGCCAATCTTACAATAAAACAGCCAAAACAGACGAAGCTCAAAAAACATCAACAAAAGAAGCTCTTCTCAACAAGAACTTCCGTCAGGCACTGAACTTTGCCCTTGACCGTCACTCTTACACTGCTCAGTTGAATGGTGAAGAAGGTGCGGACAAGATTATCCGTAATAGCCTAGTACCTCATGACTACGTTCAAGTAGGAGAAAAAACTTTTGGAGAGTTGGCGCAGGCAGAGCTTGTTTCATATGGAGACCAGTGGAAAGATGTAGCCCTTACAGATGGCAAGGATACGATTTACAGTCCTGAAAAAGCCAAGGCAGCTTTTGCGAAAGCTAAAGCAGAATTGCAGGCCAAAGGTGTCACCTTCCCAATTCGTTTGGATGTTCCAGTTGAACAAACAGATGTAATAGCGGTTCAGCAAACTAACTCACTCAAGCAGTCTATCGAATCATCACTTGGTACTGAAAATGTCATTGTCGATGTCCTTCAAATGACCGATAATGAGAAAATGAGCATTACGTCTCAAGCCAAGGTTCCATCCCAAAAAGACTATGACTTGAACGGAACTGGTTGGGGACCAGACTATCAAGACCCAGCTACCTACCTCAATATTCTTGATGCCAAGAAGGGTTCTGCCCTCAAACACTTGGGAATTACTCGCGGAAAAGATCCAGAAGTGATGGCTCAGGTTGGACTGGACGAATACAAGAAACTCTTGGATGATGCTGCAGCTGAAACTAGCGACCTTAATAAGCGTTATGAAAAATACGCCAAAGCTCAAGCTTGGGTGTCTGATAGCTCACTCTTAATCCCAGTTGCTTCTTCAGGTGGTTCTCCAACGGTTAGCCGTACTGTACCGTTCACAAAAGCCTACTCTCAAGTCGGAATCAAGGGAGACCCATTTGTGTTCAAAGGATTGGAGTTGCAAAATGATGTTGTGACTGCAAAAGAATACGAAGAAGCCTTCAAGAAATGGCAACAAGAAAAAATCGAAACAAATGCCAAATACCAAAAAGAACTTGAAAAACACGTCAAGTAATCTATAAACAGAAAAGGAAGTTGCAGGAAACTGTGCTTTCTTTTTTTGTTTTGAGACACTAGTCGTCATAAAAGCAGTAACTTTACATTTTTGAATAAATTTGATAAAATATGGTTATGTTATAAAACGTAACATAGATGAGTGACTGAGGAGTAGATGATCAAAATGAAAAAAAGACTAATCGGGACAGGTCTTGTCTTAGCGACAGGTATTTTGCTTTCGGCATGTGGACAGTTCAACACAAATACTAGCACTTATTCATCAACATTTAGTGCGAATCCAACAACTTTCAACTATCTTCTAGATTATTATGCAGATAACACTGCCGTTATTACCAATCTCGTAGATGGTTTGTTAGAGAATGACAGCTATGGGAACCTCGTACCTGCTCTTGCGGAGGATTGGTCAGTTTCATCAGATGGTTTGACCTATACCTACAAGCTCAGAAAAGATGCCAAATGGTATACAGCTGATGGTGAGGAATATGCATCAGTCAAGGCTCAGGATTTTGTCACTGGGATCAAATATGCCGCGGACAACAAGGGGCAAGCCATGGATCTGATCCAAAATTCAATCAAGGGATTAGATGACTATGTGACGGGTGTGACTAATGACTTTTCAACTGTTGGTGTCAAAGCCTTGGATGACTACACAGTCGAGTACACTTTGACTCGACCAGAACCGTACTGGAATTCAAAGACGACTAATAGTATCCTTTTCCCAGTCAATGAAGAGTTCTTGAAATCAAAGGATAAGGATTTTGGTACCTTGACACCAGACAGTATCCTTTATAATGGTCCGTATTTGTTAAAAGATTTCACATCAAAATCTTCGATCGAATATGTGAAGAATCCACACTACTATGACCATGATAAAGTAACCATTGAAAAAGTTAAGTTAGCCTACTTTGATGGGTCAGATCAGGAGATGACCATTCGAAACTTTGAAAATGGTGCCTACTCAATTGCGGGAGTCTATCCAAATAGTTCGAACTATGCCAAGACAAAAGAAAAATACCAAGACAATATCGTTTATAGCTTACAAGACAAGACATCTTGGTACTTTAACTTTAACGTCAACCGTAAGACCTATAATCATACTGCTAAAACAACGGACGAACAAAAGAAATCAACTCAAATAGCTATTTTAAATAAAAACTTCCGTCAGGCTATCAACTTTGGTATTGATCGAACAGCCTACTCTGCTCAATCTAACGGTGAAGAAGCAGCAAGCAAGACCCTTCGTAATACTCTAGTTCCACCAACATTTGTCCAGGTGGGAGATAAGACCTTTGGAGAAGTGACAGCTTCTAAACTTGTAAACTATGGAACTGAGTGGTCAGGTATCAATTTGGCAGACGCTCAAGATGCTTACTTTAACAAGGAAAAGGCCCAAGCAAAATTTGCAGAAGCTAAAAAGGAATTGGAAGCCCAAGGCGTGACTTTCCCAATCCATTTGGATGTTCCTGTTGATCAGACGAATAAAAATGCGGTTTCTGGTATGAACTCAGTTAAACAAACCCTTGAAACAGTACTAGGTTCTGACAATATCGTCATTGATGTTCAACAGCTTTCTACAGATGACTTTGGAAATGTTGCCTTCCTAGCACCAAATCCAGCAGCTCGTGACTACGACCTAAACTTTGATGGTTGGGTTGGTGATTACCAGGATCCATCAACTTATCTAGACCCCTTCAATGCTGAGACCGGCTTCTATCTCAAGATTTTTGGTCTTGATGCCAAGGAAGACCAAGAACTCATTAAGAGTCTAGGGTTAGATACCTATACACAACTCCTGAAAGAAGCAGATGCCGAGAACAAAGATGTCGCTAAGCGTTATGAAAAATACGCCGAAGCTCAAGCTTGGATGATTGACAATTCTCTAATCATGTCTGCTATGTCAAATGGTGGTACAGCCTCTGTAACTAAAGTAACTCCGTTTACACGTGCCTACTCCCTAGTGGGCATCAAGGGTGACGGAAATAATTATAAGTACATGAGACTGCAAAAAGACCCTGTTACCAAGAAACAATTTGACGAAGCCAAGGCTAAGTGGGAAGCAGAAAGTAAAAAGGCTATTGAAAAGAGCCAAAAAGAGTTTGAAAATCATATCAAATAAAAACAGAAATGGGGCCCCATGATAAGGGGCCTTGTTTTTGTTTGATCAAGGATTCCGTTAATGGAAGTCATAAATTCAAAATATAGATAAGAAAAAATGAATGAAAACGCTGATAATAGCAGGAATGGATGGAATTTCTTTCATGATTGTGATATAATAATTATAATTATTAACGTGTATAGGGGATTACCATGAGTAGACGTTCAAAGAGAAATCGTTCAGGAAATGTGAAACGAAGTATTAATATAGCTTTATTAGCCATTTATTTATTATTGAGTGGCTCTTTGTTGTTCTTAATTTTTAGACATAATATTCTAGCCTTTAGGCATCTCAATATCTTAGCTACAGTTCTAGTTTTACTATCTGCTATCGCAGCTCTACTTTTGATAGTATATAAGAAAGCCGAAAAGTTCACGATTTTCTTTTTGGTACTTGCGGTGCTGACTAGTTCGGTTTCGCTATTTGCTCTGCACCAATTTGTGGGCTTGACCAATCACATCAATGCGACATCAAACTACTCAGAGTATTCGATGAGTGTTGTGGTTTTAAAAGATAGTGAAATTAACAACGTTACCCAGTTGGAGAGTGTGACAGGTCCGACTGAAACGGATAATGACAATATCCAAAAATTGATAGCGGATATTAAGACGACTCAGAGCAAAGACTTGGCGGTTGAACAAAGTGTATCTTACTTAGCAGCCTATAAGAGCTTGATTTCAGGTGATGCGAAAGCGATTGTCTTGAACAGTGTCTTTGAAAACATCATTGAAGCAGAGTATCCAGATTATGCTTCGAAGATTAAGAAAATCTATACGAAAAAACTAACCAAGGATGTTGCGGCACCAAAGGTATCTAAAAATCAATCCTTTAATATTTATATCAGTGGTATTGATACTTACGGACCCATCAGTTCAGTTTCACGTTCAGACGTCAACATCTTGATGACTGTAAATCGAGATACTAAGAAAATCCTTCTCACCACAACACCTCGAGATTCTTATGTTCCGATCGCGGACGGAGGAAATAATCAAAAGGATAAATTGACTCACGCGGGGATTTATGGGGTGGACTCATCGATTCATACCTTGGAAAACCTATATGGAGTTGATATTAACTACTATGTTCGTTTGAATTTCACCTCTTTCTTGAAATTGATTGACCTTCTAGGTGGTGTGGATGTTTATAATGACCAAGATTTCACTTCTTTGCATGGGCAGTACCATTTTCCTGTCGGGAATGTCCATCTAGACTCTGAAAAAGCCCTTGGTTTTGTCCGCGAACGCTACTCTCTAGCGGATGGAGACCGCGACCGCGGTCGGAACCAGCAAAAAGTCATTGTTGCCATCATTCAGAAGTTAACATCAACGGATGCTTTAAAGAATTATGACAACATTATTCAAGGATTGCAAGATTCTCTTCAAACCAATATGCCTTTGGAAACCATGATGGACTTGGTTAATACACAGTTGGATAGTGGCGGTCAGTATAAGGTCAATTCCCAAGACTTAAAAGGAACTGGTAGAACGGATCTTCCATCCTACGCTATGCCAGATAGCAACCTCTATATGATGGAAATTGATGAAAGTAGCTTGGCTGCAGCCAAGGCAGCTATCAAAGATGTGATGGAGGGTAAGTAGCATGATAGACATCCATTCACACATCGTTTTTGATGTGGATGATGGTCCAAAGTCGATAGAGGAGAGTAAAAACCTTTTAAGAGAAGCCTATAGTCAAGGGGTTAGGACCATTGTTTCCACGTCTCATCGTCGGAAAGGGATGTTTGAGACACCAGAAGAGAAGATAGCAACTAACTTTTTGAAAGTTCGCGAAATGGCCAAGGAGGTGGCAGATGATCTTGTCATCGCCTATGGCGCAGAAATATACTATACGCCAGATGTTGTCGAAAAATTGGAAAAGAAATTGATTCCAACCCTCAATGATAGTCACTATGCTTTGATTGAGTTTAGCATGAATACACCCTATCGAGATATACATAAAGGACTGAGCGATATTCTCATGTTGGGGATCACACCAGTTATTGCCCATATTGAGCGCTATGATGCTCTAGAAAATAATGAAAAGCGAGTTCAGGAACTGATTGATATGGGGTGCTATACCCAGGTCAATAGTTCTCATGTTTTGAAACCAAAACTCTTTGGAGAAACCTACAAATTCATGAAAAAGAGAGCTCAGTATTTCTTGGAACGTGATCTAGTTCACGTCATCGCTAGTGATATGCATAACTTGGATCGCAGACCACCTCATATGGAAGAAGCCTATGATATCATTGCTAAAAAGTATGGTGAAGATAAGGCGAAGGAACTCTTCAAAGATAACCCACGAAAAATAATAATGGATCAATTGATTTAGGAGAAACAATGAAAGAACAAAATATGATGGAAATTGATGTATTTCAATTACTTAAAATCCTTTGGAAACGGAAAGTTCTAATTGCACTGGTAGCAATCGTAACTGGGGTAGTAGCCTTTGCCTACAGTAGCTTTATCGTAAAACCTGAATATACTAGTACGACACGTATCTATGTAGTTAATCGTAATCAGGGAGATAAGCCTGGATTGACAAACCAAGATTTGCAAGCAGGATCTTACTTGGTTAAAGACTATCGCGAAATTATTCTATCACAAGACGTTTTGGAGAAGGTCGCAACGGATTTGAAACTGGATCTTCCTTCAAAAGGTTTGGCTAGTAAAATCAAGGTGACCGTACCGGCTGATACACGTATCGTATCGATCTCTGTTACAGATCGTGCGCCTGAAGAAGCAAGTCGCATCGCCAACTCATTGAGAGAGGTTGCAGCTCAAAAGATTATAAGTGTTACACGGGTTTCGGATGTGACGACACTTGAAGAGGCTCGCCCAGCAACCTCACCATCTTCACCAAACATTCGTCGTAATACCATGATTGGATTTCTCGCTGGAGCGGTTGTGATGATTGTCGCGGTTCTCCTTATTGAACTCCTAGATACACGTGTTAAACGACCAGAAGACGTTGAAGATGTTATGCAAATTGCATTATTGGGAGTTGTTCCAAATTTGGATAAATTAAAATAGGAGAGAAAAATGCCAACGTTAGAAATTGCACAAAAAAAATTAGATTTGGCAAGAAAAGCAGAGGAGTATTACAATGCGCTTCGTACCAATATACAATTGAGTGGAAATAACTTAAAAGTTATTTCAATTACATCAGTAAAACCAGGGGAAGGAAAGTCAACTACTTCTACCAATATTGCTTGGGCCTTTGCGCGTGCTGGATATAAGACGCTTTTAATTGATGCCGATATTCGTAATTCTGTCATGTCAGGTGTTTTTAAATCACGTGAAAAGATTACAGGTCTAACAGAATTCTTATCTGGGACAACAGATTTATCACAAGGGTTATGTGATACGAATGTTGAAAACTTGTTTGTCATTCAAGCTGGTTCTGTTTCTCCAAATCCAACAGCTTTGTTGCAAAGTGAGAATTTTAAGACTATGCTTGACACTTTGCGCAAGTACTTCGATTATATCATTGTGGACACCGCTCCTATCGGGGTTGTGATCGATGCGGCTATCATCACTCAGAAATGTGATGCTTCGATTTTGGTGACTGCAGCTGGTGAAACAAATCGACGTGATATCCAAAAAGCCAAAGAACAATTGGAACAAACAAGTAAACCATTCTTAGGGATTGTATTAAATAAATTGAATACCTCAGTTGAAAAATATGGATCATATGGAGCTTATGGCTCTTACGGGAAAAAATAAGAGATAGCTTAGGGAAGATATTATGGAAGAAAAAGGATTGAAGATTACTTTGGCGGCAATCCAGAGTTTTCTTGTCATTATATTAGCTTATTTACTTAGTTTTGTTAGAGAAACAGAGATTGTGAACACCTCTGTTATCATCTTGTCCATTCTGCATTTTGTTGTTTTTAGCATTAGTGATTATGAGCGTGATTTTTTTAAAAGGGGCTATTTGGCTGAGTTTATCAGCACTACAAAATATATCGTTTTCTTTGCTTTAGCCATCAGTATTTCAAACTTCTTTTTAGAAGATCGTTTTAGTATCTCTAGACGAGGCATGATTTATTTTTTGACAATACATTCTATTTTGTTGTATTTGTTGAATCTGTGCATTAAACGCTATAGGAGACGTATCTTTCCAAATTTCAAGGGGAGTAAAAAGATATTCTTGATAACAGCTACTTCCAGAGTTGAGAAAGTTGTGGATAGACTGATAGAGTCGGGAGATATTTTTTGGGAATTGGTGGCGGTCAGTGTTTTGGATCAGCCTAATTTTCAGCATGCATCCGTAACCGTTGTACCTGCAGAGAACATCTTAGACTTTGCTACCCATGAAGTTGTTGATGAAGTGTTTATCAATTTACCAAGTGAAGAGTATGACATTGGGGAGTTTATCTCTCTTTTTGAAACAATGGGAATTGACGTGACAGTCAACCTGAATGCTTTCAATAACTATCTAGGTAGCGATAAAAAGATTCGCGGAATGGCAGGCTTGAATGTCATTACATTTTCTACAAAATTTTATAAGACAAGCCACGTCATTGCTAAACGCTTCATTGATATCATGGGTTCAATTATCGGACTACTTATTTGTGGCTTGGTGAGTATTGTTTTGGTTCCGGTGATTCGAAAAGATGGCGGACCCGCTATTTTTTCTCAAACTCGTATCGGAAAAAATGGTCGACATTTCACTTTTTATAAATTTAGATCTATGTGCGTGGATGCTGAGAAAAAGAAACAAGAGCTCCTTGCACAAAATACCATGCAAGGTGGTATGTTTAAAGTTGATGATGATCCTCGTATAACAAAGATAGGGAGATTTATCCGTAAGACCAGTCTAGATGAACTCCCTCAGTTTTGGAATGTTTTAATGGGAGATATGAGTTTGGTTGGGACACGTCCCCCAACAGTTGATGAGTATGAAAAATATACTCCTGAACAAAAACGTCGTCTTAGTTTTAAGCCAGGAATTACTGGTCTATGGCAGGTGAGTGGTCGTAGTAAAATCACGGACTTTGATGATGTTGTCAAGCTGGACGTGGCTTATATTGATGATTGGACCATCTGGAAAGATATTGAAATATTGTTAAAGACCGTCAAAGTGGTATTTATGAGAGAAGGGGCGAAGTAAAATTATGAATAAAGTGAGGGAAATTCAACTAGGAGAATTATCTTTATTGAAAAGTTTTATTGCTATTTGTAGTAAGCATGATTTAAGATATTATGCTTTGGGAGGAACATTACTAGGAGCAATTCGTCATAAAGGATTTATTCCTTGGGATGATGATATGGATTTAGGGATGCCTCGAAAAGATTATGAAAAATTTTTGTCTATTTGTAACAAGGAACTTCCAGAACATGTTGTTTTGAGACTTCATGATGATAATTTAGGTAATACCTCTATTATGGATACATCCTTACAAATTCCATTTGGAGATGAACTATGTAGTCCATTCATAGATATTTTTCCTTTGGATGGATATCCAGATGATAGTTTTCGCTATTTTATTCATACAAACAAAATTAAATTCTATCGTGCACTTTCTAAAATTTCTGTAATCGATCGTCTTCATGACAGAGATCGGGGAAGTTTTGAAAATGCAATTGTGAGTATATCAAAAGTTTTGCAATTAAATAAACTTTTGAAAACATCCACCATTAACAACAAATTACAAAATCTAATTAAACAGTATGATTTTGAAACTAGTTCAATCGTTGGTAATGTATTAGGTTCCTACAGAGAACGTGAACTTGCTAGAAAAGAAGTATTTGGTGAACCACAATTACTAGAGTTTGAGAACTTAGAAATAAGTTGCCATGCAAACCCAGATGAATATTTAACAAAAATATATGGTGATTACATGAAGTTACCAAAAGAAGCAGAACGTAAGGGCCATTTTGAGTCTACATGGGGAAATTAATTTGAATAGTTTTGATTTAATGGGGGTCAGGATTGACCCCTTAACAATGGATGAAACAGTACAGGCAGTTGAGAATTTTGTCATTGAACAACGTCCTCTTCATTTAATGGGCGTAAACGCTGATAAGATTAACCAATGCCAGTCAGATGAAGTCATTAAAAAGATAGTTAACGATTCTGAAATCATCAATGCAGATGGTGCATCGGTAGTTCTTGCTTCTCGCTTTTTGGGCTACCAGGTTCCAGAACGAGTTGCTGGAATTGACTTGATGCAAAGATTACTTAAATTAGCCAATGAGAAATCTTATTCAGTGTATTTCTTTGGCGCTAAAGAAGAAGTTTTGCAAGATATGTTACAAAATTTCAAAGAAGAGTATCCAAATCTACGAGTTGTGGGACATCGTAATGGTTATTTTTCTGAGGAAGATGAGCAAGATATTCAGGGAGATATTCGTGAAAAGAATCCTGACTTTGTATTTGTTGGAATTACCTCACCTAAAAAAGAATATATCATCCAAAAATTTATGGATAATGGAGTGAATTCTATTTTTATGGGGGTAGGTGGTAGCTTTGATGTATTGTCTGGTCACATTCAGCGTGCTCCACTTTGGATGCAGAAATCAAACTTGGAATGGTTGTTCCGAGTTGCTAACGAACCAAAGCGTCTCTTTAAACGATACTTTGTAGGGAATGTTACCTTTATTAAGCGAGTTTTAGATGAGAAACGAAAAACGAAAAAATAATATTTTACATATTTCACGAACAATGGATATTGGTGGTGCTGAGAGAATTGTGTACCAGTTGAGTTCTGATTTGAAAGATGAGTTTGATAGTGTACATGTTGCTTCTACAGGAGGTCTATGGGAACGAGAATTAGAGACTCGAGGAATTATCCATCATAAAATTCAGGATATAGACAGCAAAAATCCTCTCACAGTGTTAAAGTTGATTCTTAGTATTTATCAAATTATCAAGACAAATGAGATTACTCTAGTTCATACGCATCATCGAATGGCAGCTTTTTATATTCGGTTATTAAAACTGATTAATCCGAAGCTAGTCCACGTTTACACTGCTCATAATGTCTTTCAAGATAAGTTGTCTTTATATAGATTTTCACTGAAAAATGCTTATAGTATTGCAGTTGGTCAAGCAGTAAATAAAAATTTGAAAGATGATGTGGGAGTTACAGACAGTAAGGTTATCTATAACGGAGTAATCTTGAAACAGTCAAATAGACAAGTTGATGAGATTATGGAGTTTGATGGAATCAAGTTAGGCTGTATTGCAAGATTATCTGAACAAAAAGGTTTGACCTATCTCATTGATGCTATCTCATTGATTGTAGATGACAAACTTCATTTATTTATCGTTGGAGATGGAGAGCTTAGAGCTGAACTCGAAAATAAGGCGAAAGAACTCAATCTAGAAGATAAAATAACTTTTTTAGGCTATAGACAGGATATAGTCGAGTGCATTAATAGTTTTGATTTTTGCGTCTTACCTTCAGTATTTGAGGGTTTTGGCTTAGTGGCAATTGAGGCATTTATGGCCGGAAAAACAATGGTTGCTACAGATATTCCAGGATTAAATGAAGTTGTTACAAAAGAAAATGGGGTCCTGGTTCCAGCGAAAGATGCTAAGGCCTTAGCTGCTGCTATTGAGAGTTTGGCAACTGACTCAATTCTTAGAACAAGGTTAGCTCTTCAAGCTAAAAAAGATTATGAAGAGAAGTTTAGCTATCCTTTGTTTTTAGAGAATTACCGTAAATTTTATCAAGAACTAATGGGAGATTCAAAATGAAAAAAGTAATGTTAGTTTTTGGAACGCGTCCAGAAGCAATAAAAATGTGTCCTTTAGTTAATGAGTTGAAGAAAAATGATTCAATTAAAACACTTGTATGTGTGACTGGTCAACATAAAGAAATGTTAGAGCAAGTTTTAGATGTCTTTAAAGTTGTTCCTGATTACGATTTAGGAATTATGAGGGCCAATCAAACACTATTTACAATCACGACAAGTATTTTAGATAAAATTCAGGCAGTTTTAGAGCAGGAAAAACCAGATATTGTTCTTGTTCACGGAGATACTACAACCACTTTTGCGACAGCTTTAGCAGCATTTTACATGGGGATTAAAGTTGGGCATGTAGAGGCAGGATTGAGAACTTATAATCTACAAAGTCCATTTCCTGAAGAATTCAATCGTCAGACTACTTCAATTATTGCGGATTTCAATTTTGCTCCGACAGAAGTGGCTAAAGAGAATCTTCTAAAAGAAGGAAGAGAGAATATCTATGTTACGGGAAATACTGTCATCGATGCCTTGAAGACGACAGTTCAAGAACATTATGATCATCCTATTTTAGAGTGGGCTAAGGACAGTAAACTAATCATGCTAACAGCTCATCGACGTGAAAATCTTGGCCAACCTATGGAAAATATGTTTAATGCAGTTAACCGTATCCTAAATGAGTTTGAAGATGTTAAAGTCGTATATCCTATTCATAAGAATCCTAAGGTTCGTGAACTAGCAAGTAAAGTGTTTGGCAACAATGAACGTATGAAAATCATTGAACCTTTAGAAGTCATTGATTTTCATAATTTTATGAATCAAAGCTACATGATTTTAACCGATTCGGGTGGTGTACAAGAAGAAGCACCTTCTTTAGGTAAACCAGTATTGGTAATGCGTGATACAACAGAACGCCCAGAGGGAATTGCTGCAGGAACCTTGAAATTAGTAGGAACAGAAGAAGATAATATTTATACTAATTTCAAACTTCTTCTAGAAGATGAAACAGAGTACAGCAAGATGAGTAAAGCAAGTAATCCATATGGAGATGGAAAAGCTTGTGAGCGTATTGTTGATATCATTTTGGAAGGATTATCATAATGGATCAGGTTTCTATTGTTGTACCAGTGTACAATGTCGAGAACTGTTTGAGTTATTGTGTAGAAAGTCTAAGACAACAAACATATAAAAATATCGAAATTATTCTGGTAGATGATGGTTCAACGGATAGTTCTGGAGAAATTTGTGACCAATATGCTCGAGAAGATGACAGAATAAAAGTTCTGCACATTGAAAATGGGGGATTGTCTAATGCTCGCAATACTGGGGTCAAAGAATCTTCAACAGATTGGATAGTTTTCATTGATTCAGACGATTATTATGACCATAGAGCTATTGAATATTTGGTAGAACTCAGAGACAAGTATGAAGTTGATCTTGTAGCTACTCCCGTGATTGAAGTTAGAAACTATACAAATAGTAATTTCCTAGGAGACTTCAGAGATAAATATTCTGAAAAATTAAATCGTCGAACAGCTTTAAAAGAAATGTTTTATGGAAATTATGTTGGGACACATTCAGGTGGTAAACTATATAAGAAAGAAATCTTATTACGGTTTCCATATCCGAGTGGAATGTTGTATGAAGATTTAGCTCTTGCTTATGAGCATATTGCTTCCTGTAAAAATATTGCTGTTAGTGACCTAAACCTTTATAAATACTATCGCAGACCAGGTAGTATTGTAAATTCTAAGTATAGTGATCGTCTTTTAGATTTTTACAAGGCAATGGAATGGAATAGAAGTTATGTTGAACGAGACTATTCAGGTGATAGGGATATGAGAACGGCCTTGAATGTTCGCTATGTTTTTAATGGTCTGCATATTGTACATGCTATGCTTAGTTCAGGTATGTATGCTGAAGTCAATAAAATCAGAAAAGAATATATTCAATATTTCAAAGATGTTATTCCGAATCCAAATGTCACAAGGAAAAATAAATTGAAATATATATTGTTTCTAGTATCTGTAAAATTGTATAAAAAAGTCAGAGGGAAAATAGGTTAGATAGTCATGAAAGTTTTGAAAAACTATGCTTACAATCTCTCTTATCAATTATTGGTAATTATTCTTCCAATTGTCACAACACCGTATGTTACTAGGGTTTTTAACTCCAACGATTTAGGAACTTATGGATATTTCAATTCAATTGTTACCTACTTTATTCTCTTAGCAACTCTAGGAGTTGCTAATTATGGGACAAAAGAAATTTCAAGTCATCGGAAGGATATTCGAAAAAACTTCTGGGGTATCTATACCTTACAGTTTGCTGCAACTTGCTTATCAATTTTATTTTATATAATTTTATGCTTTGCCTTTTCATTTATGCAGAATCCAGTAGCGTATATTTTAGGTTTAAGTTTATTATCTAAGGGAATGGATATTTCTTGGCTTTTTCAGGGTTTGGAGGACTTTCGTAAGATAACAGTTAGAAATATCACTGTTAAACTGGTGGGAGTTGTTTCAATATTTTTATTTGTCAAATCTCCAGGTGATTTATATCTATATGTTTCCTTATTGACGGTATTTGAATTATTTGGCCAGTTAAGTATGTGGTTTCCAGCTCGCGAATTTATTGACAAGCCTCACTTGGATTTATGTTATGCAAAGCAACATCTTAAACCGGTAATTTTATTGTTTCTGCCTCAAATAGCAATTTCTTTGTATGTTACTTTAGATAGAACAATGCTCGGTGCTTTAGCATCAACTACTGATGTTGGTATTTATGATCAAGCTTTAAAATTGGTAAATATATTACTTACTTTGGTAACTTCTCTTGGAAGTGTCATGCTTCCACGTGTTTCAAACCTTTTATCAAAGGGAAATAATGAAGCCGTGAATCGAATGCATCAGATATCTTTTTTAATCTACAATTTGGTAATTTTTCCAATTATTGCAGGCATGCTAATTATTAATAATGATTTTGTAAAATTTTTCTTGGGCAATGATTTCCAAGATGCTAGGTATGCAATAGCAATTATGATTTTTAGAATGTTCTTTATTGGGTGGACGAATATTATGGGAATTCAAATTTTGATACCTCATAATAAAAATAAAGAATTTATGATTTCAACTACGGTTCCAGCGATTATTAGTGTGGGATTAAATCTAATTTTACTACCTAAATTTGGCTATATTGGTGCATCAGTTGTATCGGTACTAACGGAAGCCTTAGTATGGCTCCTTCAATTGTATTTTACAAGAGGATATCTGAGAGAAGTACCAATTTTTGCTTCAATGTTTAAAATACTTTCAGCGTCTATTCTTATGTATTTGGCACTTTCATTGTTAAAGACAGGTATGAATTTTGTACCGCTGGTTAATATTGTTATATGTGCGGTTGTAGGGGGAATACTTTATGTTCTGCAAATTTTATTATTTAGAGTAGTTAGTCTAAAGGAGTTAAAAGAGCAATTATTCAATAAGTAGAATGGTAAGAATATCACTATAAATTAATTAAATGTTTTTATAGATGAGAGTTTGTTTTAGATAATATTGTAAAGTGTTAAAAGTTTAGGAAAGTGAGGAAGGGAGATTATAGATGAGCTAAAGTTCCTATGATTTAAAATAATCATTTTAGTTCATTCTATATTATTCTTTATCAAAAAATGAAAAAAATAACTATTGAAAACCTACTTGTTAACATTGTTGTAGCAGTAGTGGTATTTTTTAATGCTATATCTACAACAATGTTGGATAGGACTTTTTTTCAAGTCAAAGCAAATTATCTGTTTGTAGTTGTATTGCTTTTAGGACTTCGATTTTTGTATAAAATGAGGATTTCTTACAAATATCTGGTATTATCTATCTTACTTCTCTTAACAGGAATTGTAGTATACTTACAAACTGGTAGGTTTAATTTTTTTGTCTATTCGACATTACTAGTTTTTTTAGTTAATGTTGATATGAAAGTAATTTTGAAAAATTATGTTTTTGTATCTAGTATAGTATTGATAGTTGTATTTATATTATCACTTTTAGGAATGATCCCAAATTTACAATATAATCGAGGGGGAGTGATTCGAAATTCATTTGGATTTATTTATCCTACAGATTTTGCTTCCCATTGTTTCTATTTATTTATAGCTTATTCTTATTTATTAAAAGATAGATTGATTTGGATGAGATCAATAGTGGGACTTTTACTAGCTGCATTTGTTATTAAATATTGTGACGCGCGCTTAAATGCATTGTCTATTTTATTAGCAACGATTATTTTTATATATTTTTATGTTGTTGGAGAAAAGAAACTTCGCATCTATGCAATACTCCCATATTCAGTACTGATTTTTTCATCATTAATGATGTATTTATCCTATACGTTTTCTTGGAGTTCACCTTTTCTGGTTTCAATTAATAAATTAATTACGGGTAGGTTAGCGTTAGGAAGAAATGCATTTAGTTCCTTCACTTTAAATTTATTTGGTACTAGAGAAGTTTTGTTTATTGGTTCAGGTGGAAAGACGGAAGCGATAATTGGATATAACTATGTAGATTCCTCTTACGTCCAGATGCTGTTTACATATGGTATTGTTCCCGTAGTGTTACTAATTATAATTTATATCATTTCAGCGAGAGAGCAGTATAGAAAAGGTCAATATTTATATGTGGCAATTCTTTCTATAATTGCTTTAAACTGTATGATTGAAGCATTTTGGTTTGTTCCTTCATACAATATTTTTATGTTTATGTTGTTTTCAACAAATACTTTTGATAGGATTAAATTAAATGATAATTTTTCACAAATTACTGCTTAAGAACTCTTCCGATATAGTGGGGAGATTATTTTAAATGGTACAATATTTTTGATTTATCAATTTTTGCGTTCTAAAATCAAAATTTAGTGAGAGGAATTAGTGATTTAAAAAGGAACTGTATTGTTTAATAATGGAGATTTAATATGTATGATTATCTAATTGTTGGTGCTGGTTTGTCTGGAGCAATTTTTGCTTATGAAGCAACCAAGCGTGGAAAAAAAGTAAAAGTTATTGATAAACGTGATCACATTGGTGGAAATATCTACTGTGAGAATGTAGAAGGTGTTAATGTTCATAAATATGGAGCACATATCTTCCATACTTCTAATAAACAAGTTTGGGATTATGTTAATCAATTTGCTGAATTTAACAACTACATCAACTCACCTGTTGCAAACTATAAGGGAAGTCTTTATAATCTTCCTTTCAATATGAATACTTTCTATGCTATGTGGGGGACAAAAACTCCACAGGAAGTGAAAAATAAGATTGCTGAACAAACAGCTCATATGAAGGATGTTGAGCCGAAGAATTTGGAAGAACAGGCTATCAAGTTGATCGGTCCAGATATCTATGAGAAGTTAATTAAGGGATATACTGAAAAGCAATGGGGACGTTCTGCGACTGACCTTCCACCCTTTATTATTAAACGTCTACCAGTTCGTCTAACCTTTGATAATAATTATTTTAATGACCGTTACCAAGGAATTCCAATTGGGGGGTACAACGTTATCATCGAAAATATGCTGAAGGATGTAGAAGTGGAACTTGGCGTTGACTTTTTTGCCAATCGTCAGGAATTAGAGGCTTCTGCTGAAAAAGTTGTCTTTACAGGGATGATTGACCAATACTTCGATTATAAGCATGGTGAGTTAGAATACCGTAGTCTTCGTTTTGAGCATGAAGTTCTAGATGAGGAAAACTATCAAGGGAATGCCGTTGTTAACTATACAGAACGTGAAATTCCTTATACTCGCATCATTGAACACAAGCACTTCGAATACGGAACGCAACCAAAGACAGTTATTACGCGTGAATATCCTGCTGACTGGAAGCGAGGTGATGAGCCTTATTATCCAATCAATGATGAGAGAAACAATGACATGTTTGCTAAATATCAAGAAGAAGCAGCACAGAATGATAAGGTGATTTTCTGTGGACGTTTGGCTGATTATAAATACTATGACATGCATGTGGTCATTGAGCGCGCTCTAAATGTTGTAGAGGAAGAGTTTAAATAAGATAATGAAGGATAAAATTGATAGATGAAATATTATCTAAAAGAAGAATTTTTGAAGGATTCTGGTGCACGAAATGCGGGGAATAAGGCTCGAAACGATGTCGAAAAAATAGTAGTTCGTGAGGGCTATAGTCCTTTGTTATTGATGGTAGATGATTGGTATCAAATGGGGACTATTAGGGCTCAACGACACAAGGCCAAAGCCCTATCCAAAGCTATTTCTAAGTTAAAGGAAGGGGATCAGCTACTTATTCAATTTCCTATGCTTCATCATAGTTTCTTTACGACTCATTTAGTAAAGAGAATGCAACGTAAAGGAGTGAAGGTTCACTTTATTATCCATGATTTAGAAGTTTTGCGCTACGCTAATTTGGATACAGTGCCTTGGAAGCATAAAATTCGTGTTCATCTGCAAGAGTCTAGTCTTTTGAAACAAGCTGATGGTCTTATTGCTCATAATCCAGTTATGAAATCAGTTCTTGTTGACAAGGGAATTTCTGAGAAAAAAATAGTTAGTTTAGGCATTTTTGACTATCTTATCCCGAATTATCAGGACAAAGAAGAGTTATCGAAAGAAGGGGCTATTATTGTAGCTGGAAATTTGGCTCAAGAAAAAGCAGGTTACTTATATGAGTTGCCTTCAAGACTGGTGTATAACCTCTATGGTGTTGGTTTTGATGAGGCTAGAAAGCTATCCAATGAAACCTATTTTGGTTCCTTTCTTCCAGATGAACTTCCTTCAGCATTAGAAGGAAGCTTTGGTTTAGTCTGGGACGGTGATAGTTCTAAAACTTGTAGTGGAGTGTTTGGTGAGTATTTAAGATTCAATAATTCCCACAAGGCATCCCTTTATTTGGCTTCTGGTTTTCCTATTATTGTTTGGGGCCAATCTGCTTTGGCTAATTTTGTCTTAGAAAAGGAGTGTGGAATTAGTGTTGAGAGTTTACTTGACTTAGAAGAAGTATTGGAACATTTGTCTCAAGAAAAGTATCAAGATTTGGTCAAAAATGCTAAGTCTGTAGGTCAAAAAATTCGTGAGGGTTCATATCTTCTTTCCGCATTGCAAGCTTTAAATGAATGAATCTAAAAATTTCTTAAATAGATAGATGAGGGAATTACTGGATTCCCTCTTTTCTTATATCAAGAGAGATTTAAGTGGAGAATGAAAGAACCATATTATGAAATCTATCATCCGTGTAATTCATTTCAAGACTATTTTTTCAGAATATATCAAATTAATTCAAAAATTCTGAAAATTCTGTTGACAACTTTCTGAAAAGAGTCTATAATGGGATGTAAATTTTAAAGGAGAAAATGATGAAAAGTTCAAAATTACTTGCCCTTGCGGGTGTGACATTATTGGCAGCTGGTACTCTGGCTGCGTGCTCTGGATCAGGTTCAAGTGCTAAAGGTGAGAAGACATTCTCATACATTTATGAAACGGATCCTGATAACCTAAACTATTTGACAACTGGTAAGGCAGCTACAGCAAATATTACGAGCAACGTTATCGATGGCTTGCTCGAAAATGACCGCTATGGTAACTTTGTGCCATCTATGGCTGAGGATTGGTCTGTATCTAAGGATGGATTGACTTACACGTATACACTCCGAAAGGATGCAAAATGGTATACATCTGAAGGTGAGGAATATGCAGAAGTTAAAGCGCAAGACTTTGTAACAGGACTTAAATATGCTGCTGATAAAAAATCTGATGGTCTTTATTTAGTTCAAGAATCAATCAAAGGATTGGACGCCTATGTGAAAGGAGAAATTACAGACTTCTCTCAAGTAGGAATCAAGGCCCTTGATGATTATACAGTTCAGTATACATTGAACAAGCCAGAAAGCTTCTGGAATTCTAAGACAACGATGGGAGTTTTGGCTCCAGTAAATGAAGAGTTCTTGAACTCTAAAGGGGATGACTTCGCTAAGGGAACTGATTCAAGCAGTATTCTCTACAATGGTCCATTCTTACTCAAATCAATTGTTGCTAAATCTTCTGTTGAATTTGCGAAAAATCCTAACTACTGGGATAAGGACAATGTCCATATCGATAAGGTTAAATTATCATTCTGGGATGGACAAGATACCAACAAACCAACTGAAGCTTTCAAAGACGGCAGCTTTACAATGGCTCGTCTCTTCCCAACAAGCGCTAGCTACGCAGAGACTGAAAAAGCATTTAAAGACAATATTGTTTATACACAACAAGACTCTACTACTTATTTAGTAGGTACGAATATCGATCGCCAGTCTTATAAGTACACTTCTAAGACAACCGATGAAGAAAAAACATCAACCAAGAAAGCTCTTCTAAACAAGGACTTCCGTCAAGCTCTTGCTTTTGGTTTCGATAGAACGGCCTATGCTTCTCAAGTAAATGGTGCAAGCGGGGCAACTAAACTGCTTCGTAACTTGTTTGTTCCTCCTACATTTGTACAGGCAGATGGAAAGAACTTTGGCGAAATGGTCAAAGAAAAATTGGTGACTTATGGTGACGAGTGGAGCAACGTGAACTTGGATGATGCTCAAGATGGACTCTACAACCCAGATAAGGCGAAAGCAGAGTTTGCTAAAGCTAAGACAGCTCTTCAAGCGGAAGGTGTGAAATTCCCAATCCACTTGGATATGCCTGTAGACCAAACCAATACAACAAAAGTTCAACGTGTCCAATCTTTTAAACAGTCAGTTGAAGAAAACTTAGGATCTGATAATGTGGTTGTCGATATCCAACAACTTCAAAAAGACGATGTCTTGAACATCACTTACTTTGCTGAAACTGCGGCTGGAGAAGACTGGGATATCTCAGATAACGTTGGTTGGTCTCCAGACTTTGCAGACCCTTCTACCTACCTTGATATTATCAAACCATCTGTAGGGGAAAATACAAAGACTTACCTAGGATTTGACTCTGGAACAAACAACGCTGCTGCCAAGCAAGTTGGTTTGGAAGACTACGAAAAAATGGTTGTGGAAGCTGGGGAAGAAACTACTGACGTTTCAAAACGTTATGAAAAATATGCTGCTGCCCAAGCTTGGTTGACAGACAGTGCCTTGCTCATCCCAACAACTTCTCAAACTGGTCGTCCAATGTTGTCTAAGATGGTACCATTTACACTTCCGTTTGCATACTCTGGTAACAAGGGTATGAGCGAAGCCCTCTTGTATAAATACCTAGATGTACAAGACAAGGCGGTAACAACAGAAGAGTACCAAAAAGCTCAAGAAAACTGGTTGAAAGAAAAAGAAGAGTCTAATAAGAAGGCTCAAGAAGACCTTGCAAACCATGTGAAATAATTTTACAGGATATGAGAAAGGATTTAGTATTCCCCTTGGGTGCTAAGTCCTTTTTATATCTTTAAAGCGAGCTTTTAAATTTGGGGTGTCTTGAGAAATTTTTGCGAATTTTCCTTTTTCCTATTGCTTTCTTAGATATTATTTGTTATATTAAAAGCATAATTATTTTTTATTTATGACAGTTAAGCACGGTACTTTCAGAGAAAGGAGTATTTTTAAAAAAAGAAATGTAAACGCTTACTGTTGAGTGAAAGGATTAAGGAGTTTATGGATAAACAATTTTTTGAAAAACGCTGTAAGTTTAGTATTCGTAAGTTTACGCTTGGGGTAGCTTCGGTGATGATTGGAGCGACTTTCTTTGCGACTGCCCCAGTATTGGCTGATCAAGCAAGGGTTGGTTCAACAGATAATTTGCCAAGTGAACTAGCTGATTTGGATAAGAAGGCTAGTGATGAGGGGCACGATTTTGACAAGGAAGTTGCCGCTCAGAATCCTGGTTCAGCTGAAACTACTGAAGGCCCTCAAACAGAAGAAGAGTTGTTGGCTCAAGAAAAAGAAAAGTCAGATAAACCAAGCAATCTTCCAAAAGAATTAGAAGATAAATTGGAGAAAGCTGAAGACAATGGGCGCGAAGTTGACAAGGATCAGTTGGCCCAAGATACTGGGAAGCTCGTCCCAGAAGATGTGGCTAAGACTACCAATGGGGAATTAAACTACGGCGCAACTGTTAAGATCAAGACGCCATCAGGAGAAGGTAGTGGTATTGTCGTTGCAAAAGATCTTGTTTTGACGGTTTCTCATAACTTTATCAAGGATAGCCAAGACGGCAATATCCGTAAGGTTGTGGATAATGACCAAGGGGATGGAGATATCTATAGCATCTCATATCCAGGATTGCCAGATGTCAAGTTTAGCAAGAAAGATATCATTCATTGGGATCGTGAAGGCTACCTAAAGGGCTTCAAGAATGATTTGGCCCTTGTGAGATTGCGTACGGTTCTCGAAAACACGCCTGTTGAAGTAACTAAAAAAACAGTAGTTAAGAAAATTGGAGATAAGCTCCATGTCTTTGGTTATCCAGAAGGGAAATTGAATCCGATTGTCAATACTACAGTTGATTTTGCGGAACCATACGGAGAAGGTGTCCAAGGGATTGGTTACCAAGGAGGGAAACCAGGCGCTAGTGGTGGTGGTATCTTTGATACAGAAGGAAAACTGGTCGGTGTTCATCAAAATGGTGTAGTTGGAAAACGGAGCGGAGGCATTCTCTTCTCACCAGCTCAACTAAAATGGATTCAAGACCACATGCAGGGAATTTCAAGTGTGAAACCAGCAGACTTGGAAGAGAAAGAAAAACCGGCTGAGGAAAAACCAAAAGAGGAGAAACCTGCAGCTGCTAAATCTGAAACACCTAAAACAGTGACTCCTGAATGGCAAACAGTAGCGAATAAAGAACAACAGGGAACAGTTACGGTTCGTGAAGAAAAAGGTGTCCGCTACAATCAATTGTCTTCAACTGCACAGAACGACAATGGCGATAAACCAGCCTTGTTTGAAAAACAAGGATTGACAGTTGACGCTAATGGAAATGCGACGGTTGATTTAACCTTCAAAGATGATTCTGAAAAGGGCAAATCACGCTTCGGTGTCTTCTTGAAATTTAAAGACACCAAGAACAATGTTTTTGTTGGTTATGACAAGGACGGCTGGTTCTGGGAGTATAAATCTCCAACCGATAGCACCTGGTATAAGGGCAATCGTGTAGCAGCACCAGAACCAGGTTCTGTAAACCGTCTTTCTATCACTCTCAAGTCAGATGGACAACTCAATGCAACGAATAATGATGAGAAACTCTTTGATACGGTCACTTTGCCAGCAGCTGTCAATGAAACTCTCAAAAATGAGAAGAAAATTGTCCTAAAAGCTGGTTCCTATGGCAATGAGCGTACAGTTGTCAGCGTTAAAACAGACAATCAAGAAGGCGTAAAAGCGGATGATACTCCTGCCCAGAAAGAAACAGGTCCGGCCGTTGACGATAGCAAGGTGACTTATGATACGATCCAGTCTAAGGTACTTAAGGCAGTAATTGACCAGGCCTTCCCTCGTATTAAAGAATACAGTTTGAACGGGCATACTTTGCCAGGACAGGTGCAACAGTTCAATAAAGTATTTATCAACAAACACGAAGTCACCCCTGAAGTCACTTATAAGAAAATCAATGAGACAACAGCAGAGTACGTGATGAAACTTCGCGATGATGCTAATCTTATCAATGCGGAAATGACAGTTCGTCTGCAAGTTGTGGACAATCAATTGCATTTTGATGTGACCAAGATTGTCAACCACAATCAAGTCACTCCAGGTCAAAAGATTGATGATGAAAGAAAACTGCTTTCTTCCATTAGTTTCCTTGGCAATGCTTTAGTGTCTGTTTCAAGTGATCAAGCTGGTGCTAAGTTTGATGGGGCAACCATGTCAAACAATACCCATGTCAGCGGAGATGATCATATCGATGTAACCAATCCAATGAAGGATTTGGCTAAGGGTTACATGTATGGATTTGTTTCTACAGATAAGCTTGCTGCAGGTGTTTGGAGCAACTCTCAAAACAGCTACGGTGGTGGTTCGTATGATTGGACTCGTTTGACAGCCTATAAAGAAACAGTTGGAAATGCCAACTATGTCGGAATTCATAGCTCTGAATGGCAATGGGAAAAAGCTTATAAGGGCATTGTCTTCCCAGAATACACGAAGGAACTTCCAAGTGCCAAGGTTGTTATCACAGAAGATGCCAATGCGGACAACAAAGTCGACTGGCAAGATGGTGCCATTGCTTATCGTAGCATCATGAACAACCCTCAAGGTTGGGAAAAAGTTAAGGATATCACAGCTTATCGTATCGCGATGAACTTTGGTTCTCAAGCACAAAACCCATTCCTTATGACCTTGGATGGTATCAAGAAAATCAATCTCCACACAGATGGTCTTGGGCAAGGTGTTCTCCTTAAAGGATATGGTAGTGAAGGTCACGACTCTGGACACTTGAACTATGCTGATATTGGTAAACGTATTGGTGGTGTCGAAGACTTCAAGACCTTGATCGAAAAAGCGAAGAAATATGGAGCTCATCTTGGTATCCACGTTAACGCTTCTGAGACTTATCCTGAGTCTAAATACTTTAATGAAAATATTCTTCGTAAGAATCCAGATGGAAGCTACAGCTATGGTTGGAACTGGTTAGACCAAGGTATCAACATTGATGCTGCTTATGATTTGGCGCATGGACGCTTGGCTCGCTGGGAAGACTTGAAGAAAAAACTTGGTGAAGGTCTCGACTTTATCTATGTGGACGTATGGGGCAATGGTCAATCAGGTGATAACGGTGCCTGGGCTACCCACGTTCTTGCTAAAGAGATCAACAAACAAGGCTGGCGCTTTGCGATTGAGTGGGGGCATGGTGGTGAATACGACTCTACCTTCCAACACTGGGCGGCTGACTTGACCTATGGTGGCTACACTAATAAAGGTATCAACAGTGCCATCACACGCTTTATCCGCAACCACCAAAAAGATTCATGGGTTGGGGATTATAGAAGTTACGGTGGTGCAGCCAACTACCCACTTCTAGGTGGCTACAGCATGAAAGACTTTGAAGGCTGGCAAGGAAGAAGCGACTACAATGGCTATGTAACCAACTTATTTGCCCATGATGTCATGACTAAGTACTTCCAACACTTCACTGTAAGTAAATGGGAAAATGGTACACCAGTTACCATGACCGATAATGGTAGCACCTATAAATGGACTCCAGAAATGAAGGTTGAGCTAGTCGATGCAGCAGGTAACAAGGTTGTTGTGACTCGTAAGTCAAACGATGTCAATAGCCCGCAATACCGCGAACGTACAGTAACGCTCAACGGACGTGTCATCCAAGATGGCTCAGCTTACTTGACTCCTTGGAACTGGGATGCGAATGGTAAGAAACTTCCTACTGATAAGGAAAAAATGTACTACTTCAATACGCAAGCTGGTGCAACAACTTGGACACTTCCGAGCGATTGGGCAAATAGCAAGGTTTACCTTTACAAGCTAACTGACCAAGGTAAGACAGAAGAGCAAGAACTAACTGTAACAGATGGCAAGATTACCCTAGACCTTCTAGCGAATCAACCATACGTTCTCTACCGTTCAAAACAAACCAATCCTGAAATGTCATGGAGCGAAGGTATGCATATCTATGACCAAGGATTTAACAGTGGAACCTTGAAACACTGGACCATTTCTGGTGATGCTTCTAAGGCAGAAATTGTCAAATCACAGGGCGCAAATGAAATGCTTCGTATACAAGGCAATAAGAGCAAGGTCAGCCTTACTCAGAAACTGACTGGCTTGAAACCAAATACCAAGTATGCGGTTTATGTGGGTGCTGATAACCGTAGTAATGCTAAGGCAAGTATCACAGTGAATACTGGCGAGAAAGAAGTGACTACTTATACCAATAAGTCACTCGCTCTCAACTATATCAAAGCTTATGCTCATAACAATCGTCGTGAAAATGCTACAGTTGATGATACAAGTTACTTCCAAAATATGTACGCCTTCTTTACAACTGGATCTGATGTATCAAATGTTACTCTGACATTGAGTCGTGAAGCTGGTGATGAAGCAACTTACTTTGATGAAATTCGTACCTTTGAAAACAATTCAAGCATGTACGGAGACAAGCATGATACAGGTCAAGGAACCTTCAAACAAGACTTTGAAAATGTTGCTCAAGGAATCTTCCCATTTGTAGTAGGTGGTGTCGAAGGTGTTGAAGATAACCGCACTCACTTGTCTGAAAAACACGATCCTTATACACAGCGTGGTTGGAATGGTAAGAAAGTTGATGATGTTATCGAAGGAAATTGGTCATTGAAGACAAATGGATTAGTGAGCCGTCGTAACTTGGTTTACCAAACCATCCCACAAAACTTCCGCTTTGAGGCAGGTAAGACTTACCGTGTAACCTTTGAATATGAAGCAGGCTCTGACAATACCTATGCCTTTGTAGTTGGTAAGGGAGAATTCCAGTCAGGTCGTCGTGGTACTCAAGCAAGCAACTTGGAAATGCATGAATTGCCAAATACTTGGACAGATTCTAAGAAAGCCAAGAAGGCAACCTTCCTTGTGACTGGTGCAGAAACAGGAGATACTTGGGTAGGTATCTACTCAACTGGAAACGCAAGCAATACTCGTGGAGATTCTGGCGGAAATGCCAACTTCCGTGGTTACAACGACTTCATGATGGACAATCTTCACATCGAGGAAATTACGCTAACAGGTAAGATGTTGACAGAAAATGCTCTCAAGAACTACTTGCCAACGGTTGCCATGACCAACTACACGAAAGAGTCTATGGATGCTTTGAAAGAGGCGGTCTTTAACCTCAGTCAGGCAGATGATGACATTAGCGTGGAAGAAGCGCGTGCAGAGATTACCAAGATTGAAGCTCTGAAGAATGCTTTGGTTCAGAAGAAGACAGCCTTGGTAGCAGAAGACTTTGAAAGTTTGGATGCGCCAGCTCAAGCGGGAGAAGGCCTAGAGAATGCCTTTGATGGCAATGTGTCTAGTCTATGGCATACATCTTGGAATGGAGGAGATGTAGGCAAGCCTGCAACCATGGTCTTGAAAGAACCAACTGAAATCACTGGACTTCGCTATGTTCCACGTGGATCAGGTTCAAATGGTAACTTGCGTGACGTGAAACTGGTTGTCACAGATGAGTTTGGCAAGGAGCATACCTTCACCGTGACAGATTGGCCAGATAACAACAAGCCAAAAGACATTGACTTTGGTAAGACAATCAAGGCTAAGAAAATTGTCCTGACTGGTACCAAGACATACGGAGATGGTGGAGATAAATACCAATCTGCAGCGGAACTCATCTTTACCCGTCCACAAGTAGCAGAGACACCACTTGACATGTCTGGCTATGAAGCAGCTTTGGCTAAGGCGCAGAAATTAACAGACAAAGACAATCAAGAGGAAGTAGCTGGAGTTCAGGCAAGCATGAAATATGCGATGGATAACCACCTCTTGACGGAAAGAATGGTTGCCTACTTCGCAGACTATCTCAACCAATTAAAAGATTCTGCTACGAAACCAGACGCTCCAACAAGTAGCAAGGGGGAAGAACAACCACCAGTTCTTGATGTACCTGAGTTCAAAGGCGGCGTCAATGCAGCAGAAGCAGCTGTCAATGAAGTCCCAGAGTTTAAGGGCGGTGTTAATGCAGCAGAAGCAGCTGTACATGAGGTTCCAGAATACAAAGGTGGCATCAATGCAGCAGAAGCAGCTGTACATGAGATTCCTGAGTTCAAGGGAGGAGTCAATGCGGTTGAAGCAGCTGTACATGAAGTTCCTGAGTTCAAGGGTGGGGTTAATGCAGTTGAAGCAGCTGTCAATGAAGCCCCAGAGTTTAAGGGCGGCGTCAATGCGGTTCAAGCCTTGGTAAACGAGAAACCAGCCTACACAGGTGTATTGGCTACCGCTGGAGATCAAGCAGCTCCAACAGTTGAAAAACCTGAGTACCCGCTCACTCCAAGCCCAGTATCTGATACCCAAACTCTGGAAGATAAAGAAGAGAAACTTCCTGCTACAGGAGAACATGGTTCAGAAGCAGCCCTCTTCTTAGCAAGTGTGAGCATCGCCTTATCTGCTGCGGTTCTTGCGACAAAACGTAAAGAAGATTAATGAGATTTGATTTCAGCTGTTCAAAGCAACTCGAATCAAAAGGAACAAACAGCCGGAGAGGACCTCTTGGTTCTCTCCTTTTTCAAAGGAGAAATGATACCGCTTACTCATGTATGCGGATGAAAGGAATAGGAGAAAGATGGATAGACATTTTTTTGAGAAACGCTGTCACTATAGTATAAGAAAATTTGCAATCGGTGCAGCCTCCGTTATGATTGGTGCTAGTATCTTTGGCGCCAATATGGTTCAGGCGGCAGAAACAGCAACACCTTCAGAGACAGAGGGAAGTATCACTCATGTTCAAGCCCTGGATAAGTTACCAGATGATTTAGCCGCTGCGCTTGAAAAGGCGGATGCAGAAGCTGCAACAGAAGCAAGCCATGAAGAAACTCCAGCGACTGATGAGGGAACCAATCCTGCAGCAAGTGAAGAGGCAAAACCAGAGACAAGTCCTGCAAGCCCTAAGCCAGCAGAAACGTCGAAACCGGTTGAAACACCAAAGGCAGACAATCAACCTGCGGAAACCACTACACCAGCAGAAAAACCAGCTGAAAAGACAATCGAAGATAGAGAGGATGTCAACCATCTCGAGGGTGCTACTGCCCAGGCGAGCAACCATGAGACTGGGACAAACTTTACTGCAGATAAGGCCATTGATGGCGATGACAATACTCGTTGGGCAACAGATAGAGATGTACCAAAACCAACCTTCGAATTAACTCTTCCAAAAACTACTCTCATTAAGCATGTAGAAATTGACTGGGATCGTCGTCTTCGTAATGGGCAAAATGACCCCAATATCAAATCTTGGAGTCTCTACTACGCAGGTCAAGAAGACGTGGGCGCTAATGGAGAAAAACAATGGAAACTCGCTCATACCAAAACCGGAGAACCTGTTTTAGACGAGAAAGTTGACTTAGCCAATAGTATTCAAGCTAAATATCTCAAGTTAGAAATCAATGACTACCAAGCTGGCACAATGGGCTGGAGAAACGTTGGAATCCAAGAAATTCGAGCTTATTCTAACGTTCCGGACCATAGTAAGGTAACGGATATCCGCCAAGTAACAGAACTATCAGTAGCAGAAGATGGACAGTCTCTTGTCTTACCAACTTTACCAGGAAAAGTCAGTCTCATCGGAAGCAATAAACAAGGTGTAATTGACCTTCAAAATCGTATCTATAAACCTCTGACTGATCAACGTGTCAAGGTCATGGTCCAGCAAATCAGAGACAGTCATACCTTTACTAAAGAATTTGAAGTAGTCATCAAGGGCTTACATCAGGACGAAGGTGTGGGTGTCAAACCAAAAGTAGCACCAGCTGTTCAACAATGGTATGGAAAAGAAGGCCAATCTTCTATCACTTCAGATACAGTCCTTGCAACAGGAGATTCAGGCTTTGATCAGGCTGCAACCTTCTACCAGTCAGACCTTGCCAGCCGTGGATTGGAACTAGCAACAGGTGACAAGCAAGCTCAAAAACGAATCGAATTTAAAAAGGTTGAAAATAAGGGGTACGGTAAGGAAGGCTACGGCATCACTATCCAAGATGATGTGATTACCATCGAAGCTGCTACAAATACAGGAGCCTTCTACGCCACTCGGACTCTTCTTCAAATGGGAGAAACAGACCTACAAAATGGTGAAATTCGTGATTTCCCAAGTTTCAGCCACCGTGGCTTTATGCTAGATACAGGTCGTAAATTTATCCCTTATGACACCCTTGTAGACATCATGCTCAACATGGCTTACTACAAGATGAACGACTTGCAGTTGCACCTTAATGATAATTATATCTTCCTCAAGGAACACTTGGCAGGTAAGAATCTAACACAAGAAGAAGAGCTTAAGTACGTTCTAGAACATGCCAAGACTGGTTTCCGTGTAGAGACAGACATTGTCGGTAAGAATGGCCAAAAACTAACATCAGATGAGCATTATACCAAGGAAGAAATGCAAAATCTGATTAAACTTGCCAAAGCCTTGCATATCAACCTAGTGCCAGAAATCGACACACCAGGTCATGCCTTGTCCTTTGTCAAAGTCCGTCCAGATCTCATGTATCAAGGTAGTCTGAGCGATTACAGAGGTAAACATAACGTAGAACGCGTAGCCATGCTCGATCTAGATAATAAATACGATGAAACGCTGGCTTTTGTCAAATCAGTTTATGACAAACTCCTCGATGGTCCAGATGCACCGCTTCATGGCGTGTCCACTGTTCATATCGGAACGGATGAATACTATGGCAGCAGAGAAAGCTATCGTCGCTATGTCAATGACCTTATCAAATACATTAAAGGAAAAGGCTATACCCCTCGTATCTGGGGCTCACTCAGTGCGAAACGTGGGAACACTCCTGTTGATTGGAACGGAGTAGAGGTTGATATCTGGAGTATCGGATGGCAACGACCAAATGAAGCCATTGCTCAGGGAGCTAAGATTATCAACATCACAGATGTACCGACCTATAGTGTGCCAAGTGGAAGCAATAGTCAAGCAGCCTACGGGGACTATGCTAACTACGAACGCCAGTATAATAGCTGGACACCGAATGATTTCCAAACAGGTGGAGGTCCGCTTCTACCAGCTTCTCATCCAAGTATCCTTGGTGGTGGTCACGCAGTTTGGAATGATAACATTGACCTTCATGAGACAGGTTTGACCTCTTATGACATCTTCAAACGCTTTTTCAAGAGCATGCAAACCACTGCAGAACGCACCTGGGGATCTGACCGTGCAGCTGCGACCTTTGCAGAACGCACCCTACCAACGAGTCCTTATGCGCCACAGTCAAATCCTGATAAAGAGATTGATCAAAGCGACTTGTTTACTATCAATTCTGAAACAGTCAAGAACTATGCGAGCAAGAAGGTGAAGACAAGCGAGCAGGGATTGGCTTTTGAGAAAGACAGCAGTATCGAAGGCTTGGCTGGTGATGTTGGTCCAAGTCACGTCTTGAAGTTTGATGTAACTGTCACTGGAGACGGGGAACAAACCTTCTCAACAAGTGGGGACAATCGTATCTATTTAGCTGATAAAGATGGTTATCTTGCTTATCAATTTGAACAGTTCCATATCCAATTCAATAAAAAACTTGAAAAAAACAAACGTTATCAAATCTCTATCGTGACCAAACCACAATCTACAGAAGTCTATGTAGATGGTGAAAAGATTGAACGTATCGCAAATCCAGCCCACCCTCGATTTGCCCACAATAGCTTGGTTCTACCGCTTGAAAGCATCGGTGGTTTCAAAGGAATCTTGCATAGTGCAGAGTTGTCAGACAAACCATTTGTAAATCCTCGTTTGATTTCAAATGATAAGATTACTGCAACCGCAAGCAGCCAGCAACTTCCAGGAAACGCGACTGAAGGCGCTGTTGAAAAGGCCTTTGACAATGATCCAAATACCTTCTGGCATACTAAGTGGACTGGTGACACTGCGCCATACACCCTTACTATGACCTTGAAAGAAGCAGAAAAAGTCAATGGCTTGACTTATCTCCCACGCCCAGGTGGTGGAAATGGTGTTGTGACGCGCTACGAAATCTACGCACAAAAAGATGGCCAAATGGTCAAGGTTTCAGAAGGAAGCTGGGACAACAACGCCCAAGAAAAAACAGTCAACTTTGCGGCGGTACATACCAACAAGATTGAGTTGAAAGTATTGGAAGGCGTTGGTGGTTTTGCAAGTGCAGCTGAAGTTCATCTATTGAAACCTGTTAAAGAAGAGCAAGAAACGCCTGCACCAAGTCAACCAGAAAAACCAACTACACCTGAAAAACCAAAAGTAGACCAAACCGGTGATGGAACAGTTGAATTGGCAGATCAATTCACTGCAAGTAAACCAGCTAGCGAAGATAGCATTGCAGCTGCCAGCAAGAGCGCAGACTATCTCAAGAAAGAGTACAAGGTCTTCCCAACTCCACAAAAAGTGACTTATGGAGAAGGAGTCACAGCCCTTCGTAAGCAAGTCAATCTGGTCATGGGCGATCAACTCGATATCTATACTCGTAATCGCTTGAAGAGTGTCTTGCAGGACAATCAAGTGTCTTATACAACTGGTAAGGCAGCAATCGCTGGCGCAACCAATATCTATCTTGGAGTGCATGGACAAGGTTCACAAGCAGAGCAAAACTTGTCTAAGGTTTCAGCAGGTCTCTTTGACAAAATTGACGCCTATGTCTTGAGCATCAAGTATAATTCGATTTCCATCGTCGGGAAAGACACAGATGCGGTCTTCTATGGTTTGACAACCTTGAAACACATGCTCAAGGAAAGCCAAGTGCCAGTCCTTCGCAATGTGACAGTAGAAGATTACGCAGAGCTCAAGAACCGTGGTTTCATCGAAGGTTACTATGGAAATCCATGGTCTAATGCCGATCGTGCAGAGCTCATGCGTTACGGTGGCGATTTGAAATTGAACCAATACTTCTTTGCACCAAAAGATGATCCATACCACAACAAGAAATGGCGTGAACTCTATCCAGAAGAAAAACTAGCTGAAATCCGTGAATTGGCTCGTGTCGGAAATCAAAGTAAAACTCGCTATGTCTGGACTATCCATCCATTCATGAACAATCGTATCCGCTTTGGCAATGAAGCACATTACCAAGAAGATTTGGCAACCATCAAGGCCAAATTTACCCAGTTGATGAAAGTGGGTGTCCGTGAATTTGGTATCCTTGCAGATGATGCTCCAAGCCCAGTCGGAGGCTACAATAGCTACAACCGCTTGATGCAAGATATGACCAAGTGGTTGACTGAAATGCAGGGAACTTACAGCGGTCTTCGTAAAGAAATGATCTTTGTTCCTGGACAGTATTGGGGTAATGGACGTGAGGATGAGTTGAAATCCCTCAATGAAAATCTCCCAAGTTCAACATCCATGACCTTGACGGGTGGTAAGATTTGGGGTGAAGTCTCTGAAAGCTTCCTTTCAACTCTCAAGAACAATCTATCCGCAGGTGGCAAGACCTATCGCCCAGTTTCACTTTGGATTAACTGGCCTGTAACAGATAACTCGAAACAACACTTGATTCTAGGTGGTGGTGAGAAATTCCTTCATCCAAATGTAGATCCAAGCTTGCTATCTGGTATCATGTTGAACCCAATGCAACAGTCTGAACCATCTAAGATTGCCCTCTTTTCAGGAGCTCAATACTCATGGAAACAGTGGAAATCAGAAGAAGAAGCTAAGAAAATCAATGACATTGCCTTCAACTTTGTAGAAAATGGTCATTTTGAAGATAGCAAGGTATCAGCAGCCTTCCGCGAACTTGGTAAGCACATGATCAACCAAAACATGGATAATCGTGTCGTCAAACTAGAAGAATCTGTAGACTTGGCTCCAAAATTAACAGACTTTATAACCAAGCTTAAAGCAGGTCAGGATGTGACTGCCGAACGTGCAGCCTTGCGTGCAGAATTTGCCAAGATTAAAGAAGCAGCCGAACTCTATAAAGCATCAGGCAATAAAAAAATGGTTGCTCAAATCCACTATTGGTTGGATAATGCAATCGACCAAATGAATGCTCTCGATGCCTTCCTTACAGGAACTGAAGCCATGGCTACAAACGATGCAGCCAAACTTTGGGATAGCTACTATAAAGGTTTGAAATTGTACGAACAGTCTCAAACTCACACCTTCCATTATGTAGACCATATGGAAAAAGCTGAATTGGGTGTTCAACATATTCGTCCATTTATCCTATCCTTGAAAGAAGTTCTAGCGTCTGAGGTTCAAAAAGTCTTGCATCCAGACCAAATCATCAGCACCTTTATCACCAATCGAACAGGTGTAGAAGGTGGTTTGGCAAAAGTAACGGATGGCGATTTGGCAACCCATGCGATTATTAAATCACCAAACAGCATCAAGACAGGTGATTATATTGGTATGAAGTTCAACAAGCCAGTAGCGATTCAAACCTTGACCTTTGCTATGGGAACGCAGGCAAATCCACGTGATACCTTTAGTAAGGCAGAAGTGCAGTATCTAGATGAAAACGATAACTGGGTAACCTTGAAAGAGCCAAGCTATGTCGGAAATGAATCCCTTCTTAAGTTTGAAAATCTCACTATCAAGGCCAAGGCAGTTCGCATGATTGCGACAGCAGACCGCGAGAATACTTGGTTTGCAGTTCAGGAAATTGCAGTCAACCGTCCAGTTGAAAAAGCTCGTAGCCAACAAGCAACGACAGTTAGTCTAAGCTCAAATTTAGTTTACAAACTAAATACCTCAGCCCGTCAAATCACTGATGGCAAGGACAATACAGAAGCCATGATGGCAAATGCTGACGGTAGCAATACAACTCCAGTAGATGCTTGGGCACAGCTTGACCTCGGTGAAGTCAAGTCAGTCACTAAAGTACGACTTCGCCAAGGAACGGGTGATAAGCTTGCCACAGGTGTACTTGAGTACTCTACAGATGGAACTGCATGGCAAGAGTTGGATCGCCTATCAGGAGAACAAACCAAGGAAGTGACCAGAGCGATCAATGCTCGTTACATCCGAGTACGCAATACCAAGGCCCTTGACCTCTGGTGGCGTATCCAAGACTTCTCTGTTGAGACACGCTCTGGAAATAGTGAGTTAACAGACACCAACGTGGAATCATTGAAGGAAACGCCGGTAGTGGATAGCTTGGGCAGTTACGAACTTCAAATTCCAGCTGGAACCAAACTCCCTGCTCATAGCTATCTAGGAATGAAGCTTGACCGTATCCATCAAATCAAGAGCATCCAGCTCCAAGGTCAGGCAAACCCTGCTCTTAGCCTAGAGTACTCTGCAAATGCGCAAGAATGGACGCCAGCTAGCCAGTTGACAGACAGGTCTGTAGTGAGTCATTTGGTACGTTATGTTCGTCTGGTCAATAAAACAGATCAGGAACAAGCTGTGACAGCCACTTCTCTCCTTGTGACAACCAAAGAAGTACAACCAACCAAACTAGAATCTACAACTATGGGAATTCATCCAACATACGGAAGCAATGATGTTCGTAAACTGAACAACCTAGATCAACTGTTTGACGGTGTTTATAACAACTTCGTTGAGTTTTCAGACTATGCTCGTAAAGATGGTCATGTGACCTTGAAACTTGGCAGTGAACGCACTATCAAGAAGATTAGAGCCTACATCCAAGACGGAACGCAAAACTATCTTCGTGATGGTAAGATTCAAGTCAGCCAAGACGGTAAAACTTGGACTGATGTCGTTACAGTAGGAGATGGTGTGGCTAATAGCCAACACGATGATTCTCTGACAGATGGTTGGACACATGATTCTAAGATGCCAGGAAATCGCTACATCGAAGGTGAATTGACGACACCAGTCAAAGCTAACTATCTCCGTGTCCTCTATACGGCAGACTATGATGCCCGGTTTGTAGGCTTTACAGAATTGGTCATCAACGATGGTGAATTTGTCAAACCAATCAATGATCCAACAGTAGAAGGAAGTAGTGGAGAAAGCCAAGGTAATCTTTACAATAATCTTGTAGACGGCAAAGTCTTGACCAGCTACAAGTCTGAAAAAGACAAAGGCGAGTTAGTTTATCACTTATCTGAGCCAACCAATGCCAACCACCTTCGCCTCGTTTCCAGTCTTCCTGAAGGAGCGCAAGCACGTGTTCTTGCTAGAACACTTAAGGATGGCCAAGATAGTTGGCTAGACCTCGGTGCCATTACATCCAGTCTCCAAACCTTCGCTATCCGAAATGGTGGCTCTCTTCTAGATGTCAAATTAGCCTGGGAAGGTGGCAAGGCCGAGTTTTATGAATTGGCGAGCTTCTATCAAGAATTAACAGAAGAAGCTGTTCAATCAAGCAAGGGTGAAGAACCAGCACCCGTTCTTGAGATTCCTGAATTCACAGGTGGTGTCAATGCAGTTGAAGCCCTAGTACATGAACTTCCAGAGTACACAGGACCATTATCGACAGTAGGCGATCAAGCCGCTCCAACTGTAGAGAAACCTGAGTTCAAGGGCGGTGTCAATGCAGTTGAAGCCTTGGTACATGAATTTCCAGAATACACAGGTCTATTATCGACAGTAGGCGACCAACCAGCTCCGACAGTTGAGAAGCCTGAGTTTAAGGGTGGTGTCAATCTAGCTGAAGCCTTGGTACATGAGCTTCCAGAGTACACAGGTCTATTATCGACAGTAGGCGACCAACCAGCTCCGACAGTTGAGAAGCCTGAGTTCCAGGGCGGTGTCAATGCAGTTGAAGCCTTGGTACATGAAGTACCAGAGTACACAGGCCCATTATCGACAGTAGGTAACCAAGCCGCTCCAACAGTAGAGAAACCTGAGTTTAAACTTAGCTCTTTAGCTTCCGATCAAGGTAAGATGCCAGATTATAAGCAAGAAATGGCTAGACCAGAAACAGCTGAACAAAGCTTGCCAGCAACAGGTGAGAGCCAATCTGACACAGCTCTCTTCCTAGCAGGTGTTAGCCTAGCCCTATCCGCTCTCTTTGTAGCAAAAACAAAGAAAGACTAGTATTTAGTAAAACCTCTTAACAAGATTACGAACTCAGTTTCTTATCTTTCTCGATGAGGTTTATAGTACGTAGAAAGCCTGAGAAGAAATCTTCTCAGGCTTTTGCTAAGCACATAAATACGATACTGCTATGAAAAAATCACCCAGAGTATTCTGGGTGATAAATGTTATGGTTGTGCTGGTTGCGGATTCTGGTTTTGTTGGCCAGGGATTGTATTTGATTGTTGCGTATTATTGTTAGGATTGGTAGTCGTACTATTATTTGTGCTTGGAGTAGTTGAGCTAGACTGTGAAGTTGAGCTTTCTGATGTCGAGCTTGAACTTTCAGATGTCGAACTTTGTTGTGTAGATGATGAAGGGGTCCACGTATTGCGTGCTCCATTCTTAAAGACAAATTCTCCGCTTCTGTAAAGACCCTCAGGCATCGTCCAGTCACCAGGATGATCATCTTCAGAGAGATAAGTCATCATTGAACGGTAGACCTTCGCAGCAACATAGAAGCCATCACCAACGATAGGAGTAAGACGATTTGAGTAACCTGTCCAAACTGCCATTGAATATTTACGAGTATAGCCAACGAACATTTCGTCCGGAGCTACATAACCCGTATTTTTAATGTAGTTTTCAATCTCATCATCTGTATAGTTTGACGTACCAGTTTTACCAGCTTGTGGTAGCCAAGGGAGGTAGGCTCCTCGACCAGTTCCGTATGCCAAGACAGTTTTCATCATATCTGTCATCATATAGGCTGTCGTTTCTTTCATAGCACGTGTACCAGAATCAGAGAATTCTTTTGAACTGCCATCACTAAAGACAATCTTGTTGATATACATAGGTTTACGGTAGATACCGCCATTGGCAAAAGCAGCATAAGCCGCAGCCATCTTCTCGCTGCTTGCTCCATACTTTTTGTCAGATTCAGTTGTATTACTTGAAATAGCATTAGCATAGTGTATGCTTGGGTAGTCAATACCGAGTCCATTTAGGAAGGTCTTGGCACGATCGAGCCCTACTTTCTCTAGCGTTTCTACAGCCGGCACATTCCGTGATTGCTGGAGAGCATACTGGAGTGTTATGTTTCCAAAGTAACTCTTATCCCAGTTATAGACAGGGGTAGAGGTTCCAGGGTAATTATAAGGACTATCGTGAACAATCGAAGCAGTTGAATCATAAACGCCATATTCCAAAGCAGGAGCATAGTCTGTAATAGGCTTCATGGTAGAACCCCAGTCACGGTTAGTTTCTACAGCTTGGTTTATTCCAAAGGAAACGTTACTTGATTGGTGGCGAGCACCTAATTGGGCAATGACTTTCCCGTTTGTGACATCAACGATAGTAGAGGCCACCTGTAACTCATCATCTGGATAGTTGACATACTCGTCCGTATTGTAAATATCCCAGAGACGTTGTTGGACCTTAGAATCAACGTTTGTGTAGACTTCCATACCCGTAGTTAAAAGGTTGTAACCTGTTTCCTGTTCAACTTGGTCAATCACCTCTTTGAGGTAATTATCCATGTATGGAGGATAACTATTAGCCGATTTTAGACTTTGAAGTCCATCTGTAATCGGAGTATTAATCGCTTTTTCATATTGCTCAGCTGAAATGTAACCTTGCCCCTTCATCTCAGAGAGGACGAGATTACGACGTTCTTGAGCGGCTTCTGGATGCGAGTAAGGGTCATACTGGTTTGGAGCCTGAGGCATACCAGCAAGGAGAGCCAGTTGAGGAATACTTAGATCTTTGAGATCCTTGCCATAGTAACTTTGGGCAGCTGTCTGCATTCCGTAGTTACCGTTTGACATGTAAACCTTGTTGATGTAGTAGGTCAAGATCTCTTGCTTAGTCGCTTTTTGTTCTAGCTGAACGGCTAACCAAGCTTCCTGGGCCTTACGAGAAAGAGTCTGATCAGAAGTTGACGTAGAGAAATAGGTTAACTTGATCAACTGCTGCGTCAAAGTTGAAGCTCCTTGAAGGCCTCCGCCACCACGAAGATTTCGTAGGGTGGCACCTAGGATACGGATAGTATCAATTCCTCGGTGATTAAAGAAGCGATGGTCTTCAATCGAAACAATAGCGTTGACCAAATCGGTCGGGATTTCGTTTGCTTGAGCATTGACCCGACGTTCTGATCCAAGATCAGCGATAAGTTCATCATTGCTATCATAGATCTTACTTGACGTTGTAGCAACTAGTTTACTTTCAGATAGGGCTGGAGTCTTGCTAACATAGTAGAGAAAGAGACCTCCGCCCAGCATAATAGCTGCGATAAATACAGTTAAGAAGCAGATACTGATATATTTAGCTATTCGCAGGATAGTTTGTTTGTTCATCTTGTTTTACCACCTAGTAAATGTTCTTTGATAATATCGAGATAGGGAATCTGGGGAAAGGCACCCAGCTCAATCCTATATCCATTTTCTCGAATATATCCAAGTGGCATTGACTTTTGTCCCTTATCTTGATGATAGAAACGAATCAGGTCAACAGCCGGCAATAAATAAGTTTCTTGCTGAGAAGCAAAGTGAAGAAGGACAAAGCAGATTCCTCGCTGGGCAAGGACCTGTTCCATATGCTGAATCTGATGGTGATGAAAATTCTTCATCGGAATCGCATGTTTTTGCCTAGTTTCCTTTGCTTCAAAGTCGATGTAATATCCATCATAAACCCCTGAATAGTCTGTGGTTGAGGCTTGTCTAAAGTAGGCTTCAACGATCTTGGCTCGACTTCGTTGGGGATAGTCAACACGTACGATTTGGATGGGAGTTGGTTTCTTGTGAATCACTGCCATCCCATGCGACAAGTAATAATCGTTCGTAGCGTTGATCATCTTTTCAAAAGACATTCCCCGATTTGCGAAATTTTTAGTTTGTGACGGGGGAGCTTGTCTCTTCTGTGATGAAATTTTATGTGGATAGTTGACCATAATTCTCCTTATTGGTACAATAACATCACTCTATTATATCATAAATTTACAAAGAAAGGGTTAAAAATGACAACAGCCTTGATTTCAGGTTATTCTGCCTTCGACCTTGGTCTCTTTAATGACAAGGATATTCGCGTTGATATTATCAAAACAGCTATTCGGAGAGACCTGGAGCGTCTAGCAGAGGAAGGGGTGACCTGGCTTGTCTTTACAGGGACTTTGGGCTTTGAGTACTGGGCGCTTCAGGTGGCAAAAGACATGAAAATAGACTATGGATTTCAGCTGGCGACCATTTTTGATTTTGAAACCCATGGCAGTAACTGGAATGAAGCCAATCAAGTGAAGTTGAGCGAATTCAAGCAAGTTGATTTTGTCAAATATGCCTATTCACAGTATGAACACAAGGGACAACTACGTGATTATCAGAAATTTTTACTGGAGAACACAGATATTTGCTATCTTTTTTATGATGAAGAAAACAAAACTAAGTTACAATATTTTTACCAAATGATGAAAAATCAAGCAGACTATGTTACAAGGCAATTAACATTTGATGAGTTAAATGAACTAGCAGAAAATTTTTCTGAAAAGTAACCCTTTGACCTTGATTTTTACTTGTCTTTTTTTATATAATAATACTAGTAACCCAGAATGGAGAGAGACATGGCAAGTATTATATTTTCAGCAAAAGATATTTTTGAACAAGAGTTTGGACGCGAAGTGCGTGGATATAGCAGATCAGAGGTGGATGAATTCCTCGATGATGTGATTAAGGATTATGAAACTTACGCAGCTTTGGTTAAATCCCTTCGCCAAGAAATTGCCGATTTGAAGGAGGAGTTGTCTCGTAAACCACAGGCGGCTCCAACTCAACCAGACTCTATTGAAGTAACAGCTTCTACTTCAATGACAAATTTTGATATTTTGAAACGCTTAAATCGTCTCGAAAAAGAAGTATTTGGTAAGCAAATCTTAGACAATCAAGATTGATAATTGACTAAGGAATGAATGCAATTTTTGGATAATCGCGTGAAGAGGTTCTCTTTTCATGAGGAAAGTCCATGCTAGCACAGGCTGTGATGCCTGTAGTGTTTGTGCTAGGCGAATCCATAAGCCTAGGGACGAGTGATCGTTACGGCAGTCGAAATGGCTAAGTCTTCGGATAGGTCAGAATAGGCTTGAAAGTGCCACAGTGACGGAGTCTTTCTGGAAACGGAGAGAGTGGAACGCGGTAAACCCCTCAAGCTAGCAACCCAAATTTTGGTCGGGGCATGGAGTGCACGGAAACGAACGTAGTACTCTGACTGCTAGCAGATTTATGCTGTTAGCGGTAGACAGATGATTATCGAAGGAAGTGGTCCTAGTCACTTCTGGAACAAAACATGGCTTATAGAAAATTGCATATAGGTTGGGGCTGAGAAATCTTTCTCAACCTCATTTTTTAAAGTGAACAAGAGAAAGGTCCTGCAAGACTAGAAATGAAAGAACAATTTAATTTAATCGCAACTGCTGCGGCGGGTCTTGAGGCTATCGTTGGACGAGAAGTGCGAGATCTGGGTTATGATTGCCAGGTTGAGAATGGACGTGTCCGCTTCCAAGGAGATGTGAAGGCAATCATTGAGACCAATCTTTGGCTTCGTGCAGCGGATCGCATCAAGATTGTAGTCGGAAGCTTTCCAGCTAAGACCTTTGAAGAGCTTTTTCAAGGCGTTTTTGCTCTAGATTGGGAAAACTATCTCCCGCTTGGGGCGCGTTTCCCGATATCAAAGGCCAAATGTGTTAAGTCAAAACTTCATAACGAGCCCAGTGTTCAGGCTATTTCTAAGAAGGCTGTTGTGAAGAAATTACAAAAACACTATGCCCGCCCAGAAGGAATTCCCTTGATGGAAACTGGTCCTGAGTTTAAGATTGAGGTGTCTATTCTGAAAGATGTGGCAACTGTCATGATTGACACGACAGGTTCTAGCCTTTTTAAACGAGGTTATCGTACGGAAAAGGGTGGAGCGCCAATCAAGGAAAATATGGCAGCGGCCATTTTACAACTATCTAACTGGTATCCAGACAAGCCCTTGATTGATCCGACCTGTGGTTCAGGAACTTTCTGTATCGAGGCGGCTATGATTGCCAGAAAGATGGCACCAGGCCTTCGCTGTTCCTTTGCTTTTGAGGAATGGAACTGGGTCAGCAATCGGTTAATCCAAGAGGTCCGTACTGATGCTGCTAAGAAAATTAATCGTGAGATAGAACTGGATATCATGGGCTGTGATATTGATGCTCGTATGGTAGAAATTGCCAAGGCAAATGCCCAAGCAGCAGGTGTTGCAGGAGATATCACCTTTAAACAAATGCGGGTACAAGATTTGCGCACTGACAAGATCAATGGCGTTATCATTTCCAATCCACCATATGGAGAGCGCTTGTCCGATGATGCAGGAGTTACGAAACTTTATGCTGAGATGGGACAGGTCTTTGCACCACTGAAAACCTGGAGTAAGTTTATCCTGACGAGTGACGAAGCTTTTGAAAGTAAGTACGGAAGTCCAGCGGATAAAAAACGAAAACTCTATAACGGGACCTTAAAAGTGGATTTGTATCAATACTTTGGTCAGCGTGTGAAACGCCAAGAGGTAAAATAGAAAGGTAAACTCATGAGCAAGAAAAGACATGATCGTCATAAAAAAGAACAGCAAGAGCCACAATTCGATTTTGACGAAGCAAAAGATTTGACTGTTGGTCAAGCAATTCGTAAGAATGAAGAGGTTGAGGCTGGAGTATTGCCTGAAGACAATATCTTGGACAAATACATCAAACAGCACCGCGAAGAGATCGAGGCAGATAAGTTCGAAACTCGTCAGTTTGAAAAAGAAGAGTTGGCCTCTACTCAAAACTTAGAGGAATTGATCCAAGAAGTTCGTGAAACAAGTGAACTTTCTGGAGAGGTAGACGATTCAGACCTGGTTTCCGAGGAATCTAGTGAAGAGATAGATAATGAAGAAACTACTCAGTTTGTTCCCCCGCTTCAAGATGAGGAAAGTACTGAAATAGAGCCTCTCGTTTTAACAGAAACAGCATCCAAGGAAATGAATGAGGAAAATGAGGAACAAGAAGAAACCTATACTTCCCTATCACGATCAGTACAGACGGAACCTGAAACAGGCTCTAAAAAGAAACGTCTGATTACCATCGTTTCTGTGGTAGCTGCAATTCTTGTTCTTGCTGGGACGTATTATGTCTACCGTCAGGTATCCCGTTCGAACCAAGAAATTCAGTCTTCTCAATCATCTTCAGGAAATCAAGAATCGCAAACCGACTTGCAAGAGTTCAATACGCTTTATGATTCCTTCTATACAGATGCCAATAAGACTGCTTTAAAAAATAGCCAGTTCGATAAGTTGAGCCAGCTAAAAACCTTACTGGATAAGTTAGAAGGTAGCCGTGATTATACACTAGCTAAGTCAAAATACGATAGCCTAGCAACTCAAATCAAGGCCATTCAAGATGTCAACGCCCTCTTTGAAAGTCCAGCTATTACTGATGGTGTCTTGAATACCAATGCTAAAGCCAAGGCGGATGCTAAGTTCACGGAAGTTAAAACGGGAAATACAGAGCTTGATAAACTGTTAGATCAGGCGATTAGTCTTGGTAAGAGTCAACAAACCAGTGCTTCCAGCTCAAGTTCTAGCACGAGTCAAGCAAGCTCAAGTTCAGCTACAGAAAGCAGTGCAAGCAGTACGACGCCTTCAACAAGTACCACAGCACCGGCTAGAGATACAAATGGTGGTTTATCTGGCGATGGGGTTAATCTTCAAAGAAGTGCTAGTCGTGTACCCTACAACCAATCAGCTGTAGACGATAGCAATAACCCTGCTTGGACGTTTGCAGATGGTGTATTGGAACAAATCCTAGCAACCTCACGTGCTCGTGGCTATATCACTGGCAACCAATACATTCTCGAACGTGTCAATATTGTAAACGGAAACGGCTATTACAACCTCTACAAACCAGATGGAACCTACCTCTTCACCCTCAACTGTAAGACTGGTTACTTTGTAGGGAATGGTTCTGGCCATGCAGATGACTTGGACTATTAGGAGTCCGTTACAAAATTCTTTCCTTTCATAGGTAAAAATGATAAAATAAAACAAATTAAATAAGAGGAGTGTCACATGACAAAAGCTAACTTTGGTGTCGTAGGTATGGCCGTAATGGGTCGTAACCTTGCCCTAAATATCGAATCTCGTGGTTATACAGTTGCCATTTACAACCGTAGTAAAGAAAAAACAGAAGACGTAATTGCCTGCCATCCTGAAAAGAACTTTGTGCCAAGCTATGACGTTGAAAGCTTTGTAAACTCAATCGAAAAACCTCGTCGTATCATGCTGATGGTTCAAGCTGGACCTGGTACAGATGCAACTATCCAAGCTCTTCTTCCACACCTTGATAAGGGTGATATCTTGATTGATGGAGGAAACACTTTCTACAAAGATACCATCCGTCGTAATGAAGAACTAGCAAACTCAGGGATCAACTTTATCGGTACTGGAGTTTCTGGTGGTGAAAAAGGTGCCCTTGAAGGTCCTTCTATCATGCCTGGTGGACAAAAAGAAGCCTACGAATTGGTTGCGGATGTTCTTGAAGAAATCTCAGCTAAAGCACCAGAAGATGGCAAACCATGTGTGACTTACATCGGTCCTGATGGAGCTGGTCACTATGTGAAAATGGTCCACAACGGTATCGAGTATGGTGACATGCAATTGATTGCAGAAAGCTATGACTTGATGCAACACTTGCTTGGCCTTTCTGCAGAAGACATGGCTGAAATCTTTACTGAGTGGAACAAGGGTGAATTGGACAGCTACTTGATCGAAATCACAGCTGATATCTTGAGCCGTAAAGATGATGAAGGTCAAGATGGACCAATCGTAGACTACATCCTGGATGCTGCAGGAAACAAAGGAACGGGTAAATGGACTAGCCAATCAGCACTTGACCTTGGTGTGCCGTTGTCACTTATCACTGAGTCAGTATTTGCCCGTTACATCTCTACATACAAAGAAGAGCGTGTACATGCTAGCAAGGTCCTTCCAAAACCAGCTGCCTTCAAATTTGAAGGTGACAAGGCTGAGTTGATCGAAAAGATTCGTCAAGCCCTTTACTTCTCAAAAATCATTTCATACGCACAAGGTTTCGCCCAATTGCGTGTGGCTTCTAAAGAAAATAACTGGAACTTGCCATTTGCCGACATCGCATCTATCTGGCGTGATGGCTGTATCATCCGTTCTCGTTTCTTGCAAAAGATTACAGATGCCTACAACCGCGATGCTGATCTTGCAAACCTTCTCTTGGATGAGTACTTCTTGGATGTTACTGCTAAGTACCAACAAGCAGTTCGTGATATCGTAGCTCTTGCTGTTCAAGCTGGTGTACCAGTGCCAACCTTCTCAGCAGCCATTACTTACTTTGATAGCTACCGTTCAGCAGACCTTCCTGCTAACTTGATCCAAGCGCAACGTGACTACTTTGGTGCCCACACTTACCAACGTAAAGACAAAGAAGGCACATTCCACTACTCTTGGTATGATGAAAAATAAGTAGGTCTGCCATGGGGAAACGGATTTTATTACTTGAGAAAGAACGAAATCTCGCTCATTTTCTCAGTCTGGAACTCCAAAAAGAGCAATACCGTGTTGATCTGGTCGAGGAGGGGCAAAAAGCCCTCTCCATGGCTCTCCAGACAGATTATGACTTGATTTTACTGAATGCTCGTCTGGGGGATATGACGGCCCAGGATTTTGCAGAGAGGCTGAGTCGGACAAAACCTGCCTCAGTGATTATGGTCTTGGACCATCGCGAAGAATTGCAAGACCAGATTGAGACAATCCAGCGCTTCGCCGTTTCTTACATCTATAAGCCAGTGATTATTGATCAGCTGGTGGCTCGTATTTCAGCGATTTTCCGAGGTCGGGACTTTATCGACCAACATTGTAGTCAGATGAAGGTCCCAACGTCTTACCGCAATTTGCGTATGGATGTAGAACATCATACCGTTTATCGTGGCGAGGAGATGATTGCTCTGACGCGCCGTGAGTATGACCTTTTGGCCACTCTCATGGGAAGCAAGAAGGTCTTGACTCGTGAGCAGTTGTTGGAAAGTGTTTGGAAGTACGAAAGTGCGACAGAAACCAATATCGTGGATGTTTATATCCGTTATCTACGTAGCAAGCTTGATGTAAAAGGTCAAAAAAGCTACATTAAAACCGTGCGTGGTGTTGGGTACACCATGCAAGAATAGAAAAGCAGTTGCAGTTGTGTAACTGCTTTTTTTGAGAAGTTTCTATATATTGACATACAATAAAGTCTTTGCTACAATCAGTTATGGAGGAAAGATCTAATGAAAAAATTTAAAATAATGATGCAAGTTGGGCTCGCAGTCTTTTTCTTTGCTTTGCTAGCGACAAGCACCGTATTGGCGGATGATGCTGATTCAGAAGGCTGGCAATTTGTCCAAGAAAATGGTAGAACTTACTACAAGAAGGGTGACATCAAAGAAACGGCCTGGCGAGTGATTGATGGCAAGACATATTATTTTGATTATAATGGTGAAATGGTTGTTGGTTGGCAATACATTCCATTTCCATATCAAGGAAGTACCATTGGTCCTTACCCAAATGGTACGAGGTTGGAATTTATGCCAATGTCAAAATGGTATTACTTTGGTCAAGATGGGGTACTACAAAAATTTGTTGGTAAGCAAGTGTTAGAAGCAAAAACTGCTACAAATACCAACAAACATCATGGGGAACAATATGATAGCCCAGCCGAAAAACGTGTTTATTATTTTACAGATCAGAATAGCTATCACACCTTAAAAACTGGTTGGGTTTATGATGAGGGGGACTGGTATTATTTACAGAAGAGTGGTGGCTTTGATGCTCGTATCAACAGTTTAACGGTTGGGGAGCCAGTGCGTGGTTGGGCCAAGGATTATTCTCTTCTATATGATGAAGAGGAAATAAAAGCGGCTCCATGGTACTACCTAGACCCAGAAACTGGCATTATGCAAACTGGTTGGAAACAACTTGCCAATAAGTGGTACTACCTCCGTTCATCAGGAGCAATGGCATCTGGCTGGTATCAGGAAGGCTCAACTTGGTATTATTTAGATGAACCAAATGGCGATATGAAAACGGCTGGCAATACCTTGGGAACAAGTGGGACTACCTCCGTTCATCAGGAGCTATGGCGACTGGCTGGTATCAGGAAGGTTCGACTTGGTATTATCTACATGCAAGTAATGGCGATATGAAGACAGGCTGGTTCCAGGTTAATGGTAAATGGTACTACGCATATAGTTCAGGTGCTTTAGCAGTGAATACGACCGTAGATGGTTATTCTGTCAACTATAATGGCGAATGGGTCCAATAATGAAAGAGGCGATTGTGAAGGAAACAATCGCTTTTTTTGTGAAAATATAATAAAATAGATAGGAGAAAATACTACTGTATGAAATGAGACGGTCTTTCCGTCTGGTTAAAGGAAAACATGACAAAAAAAGTTGGTGTCGGTCAGGCACATAGTAAGATTATTTTAATAGGAGAGCATGCGGTAGTCTACGGCTATCCAGCTATTTCTCTGCCTCTTTTGGAGGTGGAGGTGACATGTAAGGTTGTCCCTGCAGCTAGTCCTTGGCGTCTGTATGAGGAGGATACCTTGTCCATGGCAGTGTATGCCTCGCTGGAGTATTTGGATATCAAAGAAGCTTGCATTCGATGTGTGATTGACTCGGCTATCCCTGAAAAACGGGGAATGGGTTCGTCAGCGGCTATCAGCATAGCGGCCATTCGTGCGGTTTTTGACTACTATCAAGCCGACCTGCCTCATCATGTATTGGAAATCTTGGTCAATCGGGCTGAGATGATTGCCCATATGAATCCGAGTGGCTTGGATGCCAAGACCTGTCTCAGTGACCAGCCCATTCGCTTTATCAAGAATGTTGGTTTTACAGAACTTGAGATGAATCTATCTGCCTATTTGGTGATTGCTGATACGGGCGTGTATGGACACACTCGTGAAGCCATCCAAGTGGTTCAAAGCAAGGGGAAGGATGCCCTACCGTTTTTGCATGCCTTGGGAGAATTGACCCAGCAGGCAGAAGAGGCAATTAGACGAAAAGATGCTGAGGGACTGGGACAAATCCTCAGTCAAGCGCATTTACATTTAAAAGAAATTGGTGTTAGTAGCCCTGAGGCAGACTCCCTCGTTGAAGCGGCTCTGAGCCATGGTGCTCTAGGTGCCAAGATGAGTGGTGGTGGGCTAGGAGGCTGTATCATAGCCTTGGCAACCAATTTGACTCAAGCTCAAGAACTAGCAGAAAGATTAGAAGAGAAAGGAGCTGTTCAGACATGGATCGAAAGCCTGTAACAGTACGTTCCTACGCAAATATTGCCATTATCAAATATTGGGGAAAGAAAAAAGAAAAAGAGATGGTTCCTGCTACTAGTAGCATCTCTCTGACTTTGGAAAACATGTATACAGAGACGACCTTGTCGCCTTTACCAATGGATGCGACTGCTGATGCCTTTTATATCAATGGTCAGCTCCAAAATGAGGCTGAGCATGCCAAGATGAGCAAAATCATTGACCGCTACCGTCCAGAAGGTGAGGGATTTGTCCGTATTGATACCCAAAACAACATGCCGACTGCAGCGGGCTTGTCCTCAAGTTCCAGTGGTTTGTCCGCTCTGGTCAAGGCTTGCAATGCTTATTTCCAGCTTGGTTTGGATCGGAGACAGTTGGCGCAGGAGGCTAAGTTTGCCTCAGGTTCTTCCTCTCGGAGCTTTTATGGACCACTAGGTGCCTGGGATAAGAATAGTGGGGAAATTTACCCTGTAGCGACAGACTTGAAACTAGCTATGATTATGTTGGTGCTAGAGGATAAGAAAAAACCAATCTCTAGCCGTGATGGGATGAAACTCTGTGTGGAAACCTCGACGACCTTTGATGACTGGGTGCGCCAGTCTGAGAAGGATTATCAGGAGATGCTGGTTTATCTCAAAGAGAATAACTTTGCCAAGGTTGGGGAATTAACGGAGAGAAATGCTCTAGCCATGCACGCTACGACCAAGACTGCTAGTCCAGCCTTTTCATATCTAACGGATGCGTCCTATGAAGCGATGGACTTTGTTCGTCAGCTTCGTGAGCAAGGGGAAGCCTGCTACTTTACCATGGATGCCGGTCCCAATGTCAAAGTCCTCTGTCAGGAGAAAGACTTGGAGCATTTGTCAGAAATTTTCGGTCAACGTTACCGCTTGATTGTGTCAAAAACAAAGGATTTGAGCCAAGATGATTGTTGTTAAAACTTGCGGGAAACTCTATTGGGCAGGTGAGTATGCTATTCTAGAGCCAGGGCAGTTAGCCTTGATAAAGGCCATCCCCATCTATATGAAGGCTGAGATTGCTTTTTCTGAGAACTATCGTATCTACTCAGACATGTTTGATTTCGCAGTGGACTTGACGCCAAATCCTGACTACAGCTTGATTCAAGAAACGATTGCTTTGGTGGAAGACTTCCTTGCTGTTCACGGTCAGACTTTGCGACCTTTTTCCTTGGAAATTCGTGGGAAAATGGAACGGGAAGGCAAAAAATTTGGTCTGGGTTCTAGTGGTAGCGTCGTTGTCTTGGTGATCAAGGCCCTGCTGACTCTGTATGGTCTTTCAGTTAATTCGGAACTCTTGTTCAAGCTGGCTAGCGCGGTCTTACTCAAGCGAGGAGACAATGGTTCTATGGGAGATCTAGCCTGTATTGTGGCAGAAGATTTGGTTCTCTACCAATCTTTTGATCGAAAGAAGGTGGCTACGTGGCTGAAAGACGAAAGCTTGGCAACAGTTGTGGAGCGTGATTGGGGCTTTTCTATCTCACAAGTAAAACCAGGTCTAGAATGTGATTTCCTAGTGGGATGGACCAAGGAAGTGGCCGTATCGAGTCAAATGGTTCAGCAAATCAAGCAAAACATCAATCAGAATTTTTTAAGATCCTCAAAAGCAACGGTGGCTGCTTTGGTGGAAGCCTTGGAGCAGGGGAAAGTAGAAAACATCATCGAGCAGCTGGAAACAGCCAGCCAGCTCTTAGAAGGCTTGAGTTTAGATATTTATACGCCTTCGCTCAGACAGCTAAAAGAAGCCAGCCAAGGCTTGCAAGCCGTTGCCAAAAGCAGTGGCGCTGGTGGTGGTGACTGTGGCATTGCCTTGAGTTTTGATGTGCAATCAACCGAAACCTTAAAAAATCGTTGGGCCGATCTGGGGATTGAGCTCTTATATCAAGAAAGGATAGGACATGACGACAAATCGTAAGGATGAGCACATCCGCTATGCCCTCGAGCAGAAAAGTTCCTATAATAGCTTTGATGAGGTGGAGTTGATTCATTCTTCCCTGCCTCTTTATGACCTGGATGAGATTGATTTGTCTACAGAATTTGCAGGTCGAAAGTGGGACTTTCCTTTTTATATCAATGCCATGACGGGTGGGAGCGATAAGGGGAGAGAAATCAATCAAAAGCTGGCTCAGGTGGCAGAAGCCTGTGGGATTTTGTTTGTAACGGGCTCTTATAGTGCAGCCCTAAAAGATCCAACAGATGCCTCTTTTTCTGTCAAGTCTAGTCATCCAAAGCTCCTCCTTGGAACCAATATTGGCTTGGACAAGCCTGTTGAGTTAGGCCTTCAGACTGTAGAAGCGATGAATCCTCTCCTCCTCCAAGTGCATGTTAATGTCATGCAGGAATTACTCATGCCTGAGGGAGAAAGGAAGTTCAGAAGCTGGTATTCGCATCTGGCAGACTATAGCAAGCAAATCCCTGTTCCTATTATTCTCAAGGAAGTGGGTTTTGGGATGGATATGAAGACCATCGAGAGAGCCTATGAACTGGGCGTTCGAACGGTTGACCTGTCAGGTCGTGGAGGTACCAGTTTTGCTTATATTGAAAACCGTCGCAGTGGCCAACGTGAATACCTAAATCAATGGGGCCAGTCCACCATGCAGGCCCTTCTCAATGCGCAAGCTTGGAAAGACAAGGTCGAACTCTTGGTCAGTGGAGGCGTTCGGAACCCGCTTGATATGATTAAGTGCTTGGTATTTGGTGCCAAGGCTGTAGGACTGTCACGTACCGTTCTGGAATTGATTGAAACCTACTCGGTCGAGGAAGTGATTAGTATTGTCCAAGGATGGAAAGCAGATTTACGCTTGATTATGTGTGCCCTTAATTGTGCCACCATAGCAGATCTGCAAAATGTAGACTATATTCTTTACGGTAAACTAAAAGAAGCTAAAGAGCAGATGTAGAGAGGTCGGGACAAGAATCCCGTCCTTTTTTGTAGCCTTTTGTCAACTGTGGTGGGCTGAAAGAACCTAGTTTGTAGGAGCGATTTCTGTCCGACCGCTTTTTCCATCCTTAGACCGAGGTGTCTTTTTTGAATTGTGATAAAATAGAAGGGAGAGGATGCACCTATGAAAAAATTTCAAATTTTTCTATTTATTGAAGCCTGTCTATTGACGGGAGCTCTGATTTTGATGGTATCAGAGCATTTTTCGCGTTTTCTGCTGATTCTATTCCTCTTTCTTCTCCTGATACGCTATTATGCAGGCAAAGAGGGCAATAACTTTCTTCTCCTTGTGGCCACCATTCTTTTCTTTTTTATCGTCATGCTCAATCCCTTTGTGATTCTAGCGATCTTTGTGGCAGTTATCTATAGTCTCTTTCTTCTCTATCCAATGATGAATCAAGAAAGAGAGGAGACGGATTTGGTCTTTGAAGAGGTGGTAACGGTTAAAAATGAACACAATCCTTGGTTTGGCAATCTCCATCATTTCTCTAGTCACCAGACCTGCCAATTTGACGATATCAATCTCTTTCGCCTCATGGGCAAGGACACCATTCATCTAGAAAGAGTTATCCTAACCAATCATGACAATGTCATTATCCTTAGAAAAATGGTCGGAACGACTAGGATTATCGTACCTGTAGATGTGGAAATCAGCCTCAGTGTCAACTGTCTTTATGGAGATCTTACCTTCCTTCATCAACCTAAGAGATCCCTTCGTAATGAACACTATCATCAGGAAACCAGAGACTACCTCAAGAGTAACAAGAGCGTCAAAATTTTCCTAACCAGTATGATTGGAGATGTGGAGGTGGTTAGAGGATGAAAAAGCAATCCTATCTATTAATCGGGCTGACTTCTCTCCTTTTTATCCTCTTTTTGACCAATAGTCTACTTGATATTCTTAATCTTGATTGGTCCTATTTGCTACAGGATATCGAGAAAACAGAGAAACTCATCTTCTTGATCTTGGTCTTTAGCCTTTCCATGACCTTCTTTTTTGTCCTTTTTTGGCGCGTGATAGAAGAAGTCTCTCGCAGAAAAATGCAGGTCAATCTCAAGCGACTGCTAGCAGGAAAAGAGGTGGTTGCCTTTGCAGATCCAGACTTGGATGCCAGTTTTAAGTCCTTGTCTGGCAAGCTTAACCTCTTGACAGAGGCTGTTCAAAAGGCTGAAAATCAAAGCCTGGTCAAGGAAGAAGCAATCATCGAGAAAGAACGAAAGCGGATAGCACGCGACCTGCACGATACAGTTAGTCAGGAGTTGTTTGCAGCCCATATGATTTTATCAGGTGTCAGTCAGCAGGCTTTGAAGCTGGATAGAGAAAAGATGCAGACCCAGTTGCAAAGTGTCGCGGCCATCCTAGAGACAGCCCAAAAGGATTTGCGGGTCTTGCTCCTACATTTGCGACCAGTTGAGTTGGAAGAGAAGAGTTTGGTTGAGGGGATTCAAATCCTCTTAAAAGAGCTAGAGGACAAGAGTGATCTCAAGGTTAGTCTCAAGCAGAATGTGTCTAAATTGCCCAAGAAGATTGAAGAACATATCTTCCGCATTTTGCAGGAGTTGATCAGCAATACCCTTCGCCATGCTCAGGCATCTTGCCTAGATGTCTACCTCTATCAGACAGACGTTGAATTGCAGCTGAAGGTGGTGGACAATGGGATTGGTTTCCAGTTGGGGAGTTTAGATGACTTGAGTTATGGACTGCGAAATATCAAGGAGCGAGTCGAAGATATGGCAGGTACGGTTCAACTCTTGACAGCACCTAAGCAAGGACTAGCGGTTGATATCCGTATTCCCTTGCTAGATAAGGAATTATAAGGAGTAGAGATGAAAATTTTACTGGTAGATGACCATGAAATGGTTCGATTGGGCTTGAAAAGCTATTTTGATCTCCAAGACGATGTGGAAGTTGTGGGCGAGGCTGCCAATGGGGCTCAAGGTATTGACTTGGCCTTGGAACTGCGCCCAGATGTCATTGTCATGGATATTGTCATGCCTGAGATGAATGGGATTGATGCAACCTTAGCCATCCTCAAAGAATGGCCTGAAGCCAAGATTTTGATTGTGACCTCTTACTTGGACAATGAAAAAATCATGCCGGTCTTGAATGCGGGTGCCAAAGGTTATATGCTCAAGACTTCTAGTGCAGATGAATTGCTCCACGCTGTCCGCAAGGTGGCTGCTGGAGAGCTGGCCATTGAACAAGAGGTCAGCAAGAAGGTCGAATACCACCGCAATCATATCGAACTTCATGAGGATCTGACTGCACGTGAGCGAGACGTGCTTCAACTGATCGCCAAGGGCTACGAAAATCAGCGCATCGCTGATGAACTCTTTATCTCTCTCAAGACGGTCAAGACCCATGTGTCCAACATTCTTGCCAAGCTTGAGGTTAGTGATCGCACCCAGGCAGCGGTCTATGCCTTTCAGCATCACTTGGTCGGGCAGGAGGACTTTTAGATGAGTCTTGCAGATTTACTTGAGGAGCTAGAAGCGGCAAAAGATCCGCATAAAGCAGGCCCAATGGAAGCCTATATGCGTCATCAATTTCCCTTTTTAGGTATTGCAGGTCCTGAAAGAAATGCCCTCTATAAAAAATACTTTCCAAGCGAGAAAAAAACAAAGATTATTGATTGGGATTTTGTAGACACTTGCTGGGAAAAGGAATCTAGAGAATACCAATATGTGGGCGCCAACTATTTGAAAGCCATGCAGTCTTATCTAACGAAGGATGATTTGCCTAAGCTTGAGCGTCTGGTCGTGACCAAGTCTTGGTGGGATACGGTAGATATCTTAGATCGAGTAGTAGGAAGTTTGGTAGCCGACCATCCGAAACTTGAAGAAGTGATTTTAAAATGGAGCCTCTCAGACAATATCTGGCTGAGACGAGTCGCTATTGACCACCAGTTGTTAAGAAAAGAGAAAACCAATGTCCAGCTGATGGAAAAGATCCTGCTCAACAATCTGGACCAGACAGAATTTTTTATCAACAAAGCCATCGGCTGGGCTCTAAGAGACTACTCTAAAACCAATCCCGAATGGGTAGCACGTTTTATTGAAAAAAATAAGAAACGAATGGCTGAACTTAGTATCAAGGAAGCGAGCAAGTACCTTTAGCACTATTGAAAAGCGCATTCATTACTTGAAAAAAGTCGCTATTATATGGTATAATGGACTGTATTAAAAATTTTAAGGAGAAATGACAGAATGTCTGTATCATTTGAAAACAAAGAAACAAACCGTGGTGTCTTGACTTTCACTATCTCTCAAGACCAAATCAAACCAGAATTGGACCGTGTATTTAACTCAGTAAAGAAAACTCTTAACGTTCCTGGTTTCCGTAAAGGTCACCTTCCACGCCCTATCTTCGACCAAAAATTTGGTGAAGAAGCTCTTTATCAAGATGCAATGAACGCTCTTTTGCCAAACGCTTATGAAGCTGCAGTAAAAGAAGCTGGTCTTGAAGTCGTTGCACAACCAAAAATCGATGTGACTTCAATGGAAAAAGGTCAAGACTGGGTTATTACAGCTGAAGTCGTGACAAAACCTGAAGTAAAATTGGGCGACTACAAAAACCTTGAAGTGTCAGTAGATGTAGAAAAAGAAGTGACAGACGCTGACGTTGAAGAGCGTATCGAACGCGAACGCAACAACTTGGCTGAATTGGTTATCAAAGAAGGCGCTGCTGAAAATGGTGACACTGTTGTTATTGACTTCGTTGGTTCTATCGATGGTGTTGAATTTGACGGTGGAAAAGGTGAAAACTTCTCACTTGGACTTGGATCAGGTCAATTCATCCCTGGTTTCGAAGACCAATTGGTAGGTCACTCAGCTGGCGAAACTGTTGATGTTATCGTAACATTCCCAGAAGACTACCAAGCAGAAGACCTTGCAGGTAAAGAAGCTAAATTCGTGACAACTATCCACGAAGTAAAAGCTAAAGAAGTTCCAGCTCTTGATGATGAACTTGCAAAAGACATCGACGAAGAAGTGGAAACTCTTGACGAATTGAAAGAAAAATACCGCAAAGAATTGACTGCTGCGAAAGAAGAAGCATACAAAGATGCCGTTGAAGGTGCAGCAATTGATAAAGCTGTAGAAAACGCTGAAATCGTAGAACTTCCAGAAGAAATGATCCACGAAGAAGTTCACCGTTCAGTAAATGAATTCCTTGGGAACTTGCAACGTCAAGGTATCAACCCTGACATGTACTTCCAAATCACAGGAACTACTCAAGAAGACCTTCACAAACAATACGAAGCAGAAGCTGAGTCACGTACGAAGACTAACCTTGTTATCGAAGCAGTTGCCAAAGCTGAAGGATTTGATGCTTCAGAAGAAGAAATCCAAAAAGAAATCGAGCAATTGGCAGCAGACTACAACATGGAAGTTGCACAAGTACAAAACTTGCTTTCAGCTGACATGTTGAAACATGATATTACTATCAAAAAAGCTGTTGAATTGATCACAAGCACTGCAACAGTAAAATAATCTTAAAAGAGAAAAATCCCACCTGCCTAGGTGGGTTTTCTGCTGCACTATTTTCCAAAAATCTCTTTTAAGTCTGCATCTGTAATCCCGATCATGGCTGGAATACTAGACCAGTTTTCCTCAGTGAGGATGTAGGATAGAGGAGAATCATCTTGATTTGTCACTTTGCTAGAGGTTGGGTTGGTTTGGTCAGTTCTTTCTATCAGGTCCTGAAAACGCTCAATCAGATAGGTCTTGCGGGCAGTTCCGATGTGCTTGACTGCATAGTCGAAAGCCTGTAATTCACCTAGTAAGATAAGTTTGCTCTTAGCCCGTGTGATAGCTGTGTAGATGAGATTGCGTTCCAGCATGCGCTTGCTAGCACTGGTGATAGGCAGGATGACGACGGGAAACTCACTTCCCTGAGACTTATGGATACTCATGGCATAGGCCAGTCGAATCTTGTACCATTCGTTTCGTGGGTAGATGACCTCATTGCCATCAAAATCAATGACAATCTCGTCTTGTTTGGACTCGGTATATTTTCCAGGAATCAGGTCTGTGATGTAGCCTAGGTCTCCGTTAAAGACATTGACTTCGGCATCGTTGACTAGGTGAATGACCTTGTCACCCTTGCGATAGAAGCATTGGGGAGCTTCAAAACTGAGTTGGTCTTTTTGTGGTGGATTGAGCAGGTCTTGCATGAGCTGATTGATGGCATCAATACCTGCAGTACCTCGATACATAGGCGCTAGCACCTGAATATCACGAGCCGGAATGCCACTTCTGAGGGCAGCACCAAGAATTTTCTCAATGGTAGCAGGGATATGGCCGCTAGCAATTTCAAAGTAGGAGCGGTCTGCCTTTTTCTGGGTAAAGTCAGCTGGCAAGATGCTTTGTCGAATCTGACTCGCCAAGGTAACGATAGTTGATTCTTCGCTCTGACGGTAAATCCGTTCCAAGCGAGTCTGCGGAATCAGGGGTATCTGGAGCAGGTCAGCAAGGACTTGTCCGGGACTAACAGAGGGCAACTGGTCACTGTCTCCCACGATGAGAATTTTGCTGTTAGAAGAGATGTTGGAGAAGAGTTGGTTGGCTAACCAAGTGTCCACCATAGAAAACTCATCCACGATGATGAAGTCGGCATCCAGATAATCTTCCAGATGACTGGTATCATCGTCTCCCGTCATCCCCAAATGGCGATGTATGGTCGCGCTAGGCAAACCTGTCAATTCATTCATGCGCCGAGCGGCTCGGCCAGTTGGAGCTGCTAGAAGGATAGGCAGACTGCTTTTCTTCCTGAGATCAAGCTCTTCTAAGAGGGCATAAACAGCGATAATCCCATTGATAACCGTCGTCTTACCAGTACCAGGTCCACCTGTCAGGATAAAGACCTTGTTCTGGATAGCGTCGCAGATAGCCTGTTTTTGAATGTCATCGTATTGGATAGCTAATTCTTGCTCGACAGTAGCGATATGCTTGTGAATGGTTTCCAAATCCTGACTTTGTTTCTTTCCTTTTTCGAGGATACGAACCAAGTGACTGCGAATGCCTTCTTCGGCGAAAAAGAGGCTGTTATCAAAGATTTTAGTATCAATCTGCTGAACCTTGTCTTCTTCAATCAGATGAGATAATTCCTGAGCTACTTGGCTGGGATCGAGTTCCATGGGACGGGAAGACTCGAGGAGAGTCAGCGTTTGTTCCAGCAAATCCCGGGCTTCCATATAGGTATCGCCTGTATCCATACATCCCTGAAGAAGACTGTGGACAAGGCCAGCACGGAAGCGTTCAGGAGCTTGACTTTCGATGCCTAGTTCGGCAGCCAATTGGTCTGCAATGGTAAAACCCAAGCCCTTGATATCTTCAACCAGTTGGTAGGGATAGTTTTCGACAATATCCAGCGTTTCTTCCTTGTAAAAGTCTTGAATCTGAAAGGCCAGTTTATTGGGAATGCCGTAGTTGGCAAGTTTAGCCAAAACCATTTCTGTCCCATAGTTGAGACGGAGGGTGGAAACAAAAGCCTCACGGTTTTTGACAGAGAGTCCTGCAATACTTTCTAGCTTTTCAGGATGTTCCAGAATTTCGTCAATGGTATTGTCACCATAGCTATCAACGATTTTTTGGGCCGTTTTGAGACCAATCCCCTTGAAATGGCTACTGGAAAAATACTTGACTAGCCCATTTTTAGTTGGTTTTGCGCGTTCATAACGGCTGATCTGAAGCTGTTCCCCATACTTGGAGTGCTGAACGATTTGTCCCCAAAAAGTGTAGTCTTCACCCTCAATCACGTCCGCCATGGTTCCTGTAACGATGATTTCAAAATCGTCAAAGTCCTCCGCATCGGTATCTTCGATATCTAGGAGGAGAATGCGATAAAAATTACTGAGATTTTCAAAAATAATCCGTTCAATGGTGCCTGAAAAATAAACTTCCATAGGTTTCCTTTACATGAGTTAATGAGAGTTGGACCTTTAGCTTCTTTCAACAAGTTAGGAGACTAAAAAGTCTTCTTCTCGCAATAGAAAAAGAGGCTGAGACTTAGCATTCTCGGCCTCTTCCTTATCTTAAAAAGTTCCGATACGGTTAAGTGGCCAGAAACGGAATTTTGCTTCGCCTTTGATATCGCCGGCCTTGAAGGTACCAACGTGGCGGCTGTCGCTAGAGACTAGACGATCGTCACCAAGGAGAAGGTACTCACCTTGAGGGACAGTAAAGCTAAAGCTGGTGTTGGAATTGACATCGACTGTAAAGGCCTGTGCCTTTTGAGCAAGTTCTCTAAAGTAAACTCCCTTATTGCCTTCAAATCCTTTTCCAGTATAGGTGTTCTGCAACTTTTCTGTTTTGAACAAGTTGAGATATTCAGCTAGGTAGGGTTCATCCGTTTCTTCATCGTTGATAAAGAGTTTGTCATTTTCGTAGCGGATGGTATCACCAGGCATGCCGATGACCCTTTTGACAATGTCTTTATTTCCGTCTTCCTCATGCGCAACCACGATATCGAAACGGTCAATTGGGAGATGTTTGACAACGAAGAGAACCTCTCCGTCGGCTAGGGTAGGATCCATAGAGTGCCCTTCCACACGGACATTGCTCCAAAGGAAGATACGGCTAAGGCCGACCAGCGCGATAATCAGGAAGAAAACTCCCCATTCTTTTAGAAATGTTTTAAACGAATTCATAACTCACCTTTCTAGAAGTGCTTTGGCTTTTTCAGTATTTTTAAAATGCAGTTTGGCGCAGAAATGAAGTCCCTTCATGCCATAGGCTTGAAGGATTTTGCTAGCAACCTTATCAGATGCAGTTCCAGCGCCACTTGGCAGTTGATAGCCTAGTTCCCGTCCAAGATTTTCCAAGTTTTCGAGGAAGAGATCTCGCGCGATGATAGAGCTAACTGCAACAGCCAGGTATTTGCCCTCGGCTTTTTCTTCTAAGCTAATTTTGTTTGGAAAACGGTTGGCTTCTTGCGCCAAGTACTTGTCATAGTTTTTAGGGCTTGTAAAAGCATCAATCACGATTTTTTCTGGCTGGACTCCTTTTTGAAGCAGGAGAAAGATAGCCTGGTTGTGAAGGGCAACTTTTACAGAAACAGCATTGTAACGCTCTCCGATAACTTCGTTGTACTTGCTCGGTGAAAGGAGGAGCGCTTGGTGCTGGATTTTTTCCTTGAGGATAGGGGCAATCTGACGAATCTTTTGGTCTGTCAGAGTCTTAGAATCCCCCACACCGAGTTTTCGCAAGAAGTCATGCTGGTCCGGTGTCACGAAGGAAGCCACGACAGCCAGCCCGCCAAAGTAGGAACCATTTCCTACCTCATCAGTCCCAATCATAGGAAAATCTTGTCCACTGTTTTCTTGTTGAACTTGATAGCCAAAGAAACTAGCGTAGTGCTCAGCAGCTTCGCCCTGCAGGAGGACTTTTCCAGAAGTATAGATGGAAACTGTTGCTTGAGGGAATCGCAAAAAAAAGCGAATATAGGGATTTTTACTAGGACTGAGAGCCTTCTGATACTGACTTAAAAAGCTCTGAATTTCCTGTTCACTTGGTGTGAGTGTGATACTTGCCATAGTCTCTATTGTACCACAAAAGCAGGAGAATTGGTAAAAACTGACAAAGTTAGCGAAATTTGGTATAATATCGTGAGGTGAATTTTATGGCAAATCTAAATCGATATAAGTTTACATTCGGGAAAAAGACATTAACCTTGACAACCGAGCATGATAACCTCTTTATGGAGGAAATTGCCAAGGTTGCGACTGAAAAATACCAAGCAATTAAAGAACAAATGCCTGGGGCGGATGATGAAACCATTGCGCTTCTTTTGGCGGTCAATTGTCTGTCTACACAACTCAACCGTGAGATTGAATTTGATGACAAGGAGCAAGAGTTGTTAGAACTCCGCCACAAGTTGATTGCTGTCAAACAAGAACAGAGCAAGATTGAGGACTCCCTATGATTTCAATCCTACTCTTATTGGTTCTGGCTTGGGGCTTTTACATCGGCTATCGTAGAGGCTTGGTCCTGCAAGTTTATTATTTCCTCGTGGCAGTGATTTCAGCCTTTGTTGCGGGACAGTTTTATAAATCACTGGGGGATCACTTCCACTTGCTTGTCCCTTATGCCAATCCTCAGGAAGGGCAGGGAACCTTTTTCTTCCCTTCAGACCAGCTGTTTCAGCTAGATAAGGTCTTTTATGCGGGCCTAGCCTACCTTTTAGTTTTCGGAATTTGTTATAGTATCGGACGTTTTATCGGTTTGTTCCTGCACTTGATTCCAACTAAAAAGCTAGATGTCAAATGGTTGCGTATCGGATCAGGCATTTTGTCTCTATTGGTAACCTTATTTGTCTTGCAAATGGTTCTGACCATCCTTGCAACGGTGCCTCTGGCAGTCATTCAAAATTCACTCGAAAAAAGTACAGTAGCCAAACACATCATCCAAAGTGTCCCTTTTACGACAAACCTTATCAAACAACTCTGGGTGACAAATTTAATCGGATAAAAAGGGCGGGATTTTTCCTAGCCCTTTGTTTACAGATTGGACGACTAGGGTTAGGTAAAGTCCAAAAATTTCTAGGCGCTACGGTCTTGTAAACAAGCATACAAGGAAAGAATATGAATACAAAAATACTAGAAACATTAGAATTTAATAAAATCAAGGCCTTGTTTGAACCGCATCTCCTGACAGAACAAGGCCTAGAGGAGCTAAAAGGCTTGGCTCCAACTACAAAGGCGGATAAGATTAAACAAGCCTTTACAGAGATGGAGGAAATGCAAGCTCTTTTTGTGGAGCAACCTCACTTTACCATCCTAGCGACACGTGAGATTTCAGCTGTCTGCAAGCGTCTGGAGATGGGGGCGGACCTCAATATCGAGGAGTTCCTGCTCCTCAAACGGGTCTTACTGGCTAGCAGAGAGTTGCAAGGTTTTTATGCCAATCTTGAAAATGTACGCTTGGAGCAGTTGGCGAGATGGTTTGAAAAACTACACGATTTTCCACACTTGCAAGGGAGTCTTCAATCCCTAAATGATGCAGGATTTATCGAAAATTTCGCCAGTGAAGAGCTAGCACGCATCCGTCGAAAAATTCATGATAGCGAGAGTCAGGTCCGAGATGTCTTGCAAGACTTGCTCAAACAAAAAGCTCAGATGTTGACGGAGGGCATAATCGCTAGCCGAAATGGTCGTCAAGTCTTACCTGTCAAGAATACCTATCGTAATAAGATTGCAGGTGTTGTCCATGACATCTCTGCCAGTGGGAATACGGTCTATATCGAGCCACGTGAGGTCGTCAAGCTGAGCGAAGAAATCGCTAGTTTACGAGCTGATGAACGCTATGAGATGATTCGCATCCTACAGGAGCTTTCAGAACGGGTCCGTCCTCATGCTGCAGAGATTGCTAATGACGCTTGGATTATTGGCCATCTGGATCTGATTCGTGCCAAGGTGCGTTTCATCCAAGAAAGACAAGCAGTTGTTCCTCAACTTTCAGAGAACCAAGAGATTCAACTCCTTCATGTTCGCCATCCTTTGGTTAAAAATGCTGTCGCAAACGATGTACACTTTGGTAAGGAATTAACGGCTATTGTCATTACAGGTCCCAATACGGGTGGGAAGACCATCATGCTCAAAACCCTAGGCTTGACTCAACTCATGGCCCAATCTGGATTGCCCATTCTAGCTGACAAGGGAAGCCGTGTCGGTATCTTCGAGGAAATCTTCGCAGATATTGGGGATGAGCAGTCTATCGAGCAAAGCTTGTCGACCTTCTCCAGTCACATGACCAATATCGTAGATATTCTTGGCAAGGTCAATCAACATTCACTCTTACTCTTGGATGAGTTGGGGGCAGGTACCGATCCGCAGGAAGGAGCAGCGCTTGCTATGGCTATTTTGGAGGATCTTCGTCTACGTCAGGTTAAGACTATGGCGACGACCCACTATCCAGAGCTCAAGGCCTACGGTATCGAAACAGCCTTTGTGCAAAATGCCAGCATGGAGTTTGATACAGCCAGCCTGCGTCCGACTTATCGCTTTATGCAGGGCGTTCCAGGGCGAAGCAATGCCTTTGAAATTGCCAAACGCCTAGGATTGTCGGATGTCATTGTAGGAGATGCCAGTCAGCAGGTCAATCAAGATAATGATGTCAACCGCATCATTGAACAATTGGAAGAGCAAACGTTTGAAAGCCGTAAACGCTTGGACAATATCCGTGAGGTGGAGCAAGAAAACCTTAAGATGAACCGGGCACTCAAAAAACTCTACAACGAACTCAATCGTGAAAAAGAAACTGAGCTCAATAAGGCGCGTGAACAGGCTGCCGAGATTGTGGAACTCGCTCTAAGTGAGAGTGACCAGATTCTTAAGAACCTTCATAGCAAGTCTCAACTCAAACCCCACGAAATCATTGAAGCCAAGGCTAAACTGAAAAAACTAGCTCCTGAAAAAGTCGACTTGTCTAAAAACAAGGTCCTTCAAAAGGCCAAGAAAAAACGAGCTCCAAAGGTTGGGGATGATATCATTGTTCTCAGTTATGGTCAACGTGGAACCTTGACCAATCAGCTTAAGGACGGCCGTTGGGAAGCCCAAGTCGGTTTAATCAAGATGACCTTGGAAGAGAAAGAATTTGACCTTGTTCAGGCTCAGCAAGAAGCCCCAGTCAAGAAAAAACAGGTCAATGTCGTCAAACGTGCTTCTGGTCGTGGTCCGCAAGCCAGACTGGATCTCCGAGGCAAACGGTACGAAGAGGCTATGAATGAGCTGGACGCCTTTATCGACCAAGCCCTGCTCAATAACATGGCGCAAGTCGACATCATCCATGGTATCGGAACGGGTGTCATCCGTGAGGGCGTCACCAAATACCTGCAAAGAAACAAGCATGTTAAGAGTTTCGGTTATGCTCCACAGAATGCTGGCGGCAGTGGCGCCACCATTGTAACCTTTAAAGGATAGAGAGAAGAAGGATTCGCTCTTTCTGAAAAAAGAAATGAAAAGTCAAAAAGTTTCATAGAATATATTGACAAAGGCTAACTTTTCTTGTAGAATAATAAAAAATAAAATACCAACACCGAATGAAGTTTAATAGAAGTGGAGAAAGGTTTGTTTTCCATGACTGTAAATGGACGGAACTCTGGAGAGACCGTAAAGGCACCGAAGGGGCAAGGCAGGCAACTGCTCAAACTCTCAGGTAAAAGGACAGAGCTAGGATAGACCGCTTTTAGGCATTTATCTAAGCATTCCAGAGTACATGTATCTTGCATGTGCTCTTTCTTTTGGGGTTGAAAGATAGGAGAAGGATATGTTAGAAATGCTTAAAGAGCTTGATACTTTCGTTTGGGGGCCTCCCCTCTTGATCTTATTGGTCGGAACGGGTATCTATTTGACCATCCGACTGGGCCTTTTGCAGGTTACTCGTCTCCCTAAGGCCTTTCAGTTGATCTTTACCAAGGACAAGGGGCACGGCGATGTGTCGAGCTTTGCTGCTCTTTGTACGGCTCTAGCAGCCACCGTTGGTACGGGAAATATCATCGGAGTTGCGACAGCCATTAAGGTTGGTGGGCCAGGGGCTCTATTTTGGATGTGGATGGCAGCCTTCTTTGGGATGGCGACCAAGTATGCCGAAGGCTTACTGGCCATCAAATATCGCACAAAGGATGCAAATGGAGCTGTAGCTGGAGGCCCCATGCATTACATCCTTTTGGGAATGGGAGAAAAGTGGCGTCCACTTGCTATCTTCTTTGCCCTAGCGGGTGTATTGGTTGCCCTTCTGGGGATTGGTACCTTTACCCAAGTCAATTCGATTACAGAATCTATTCAAAATACAGCCCAAGTTGATCCAGTTATCACAGCTCTGATTTTATCCATTTTTGTAGGGATTGCCGTCTTTGGTGGCCTCAAATCCATATCAAAAGTTTCGACGGCAGTGGTTCCTTTTATGGCTATTGTCTATATTCTGGGAACTCTTACAGTTATTCTCTTTAATATCGAGAAAATCCCAGCTACGCTTGCACTCATCTTTACTTCAGCCTTTAGTCCAGCTGCTGCGGTAGGTGGTTTTGCAGGTGCCAGCATTCGGATGGCTATCCAAAATGGTGTGGCGCGAGGAGTCTTCTCTAACGAATCTGGCCTAGGATCAGCTCCCATTGCAGCGGCTGCAGCTAAGACAAATGAGCCTGTCGAGCAAGGCTTGATTTCCATGACAGGAACCTTTATTGATACTTTGATTATCTGCACTCTGACAGGTCTAACAATCTTGGTAACTGGGGTTTGGAGTGGTGATTTGAATGGAGTTGCCTTGACCCAGTCAGCCTTTTCAACAGTTTTTTCACACTTTGGACCTGCTCTTTTGACAATCTTCCTTGTGCTCTTTGCCTTTACGACGATCCTCGGATGGAACTACTACGGAGAACGCTGTTTTGAGTTTCTCTTTGGGGTTCGTTTTATCTGGCTCTACCGTGTAGTCTTTGTAGTCATGGTCTTGTTGGGAGGATTTATCGAGTTGGATATGGTTTGGATTATCGCAGATATTGTCAATGCCTTGATGGCTTTACCAAACTTGATTGCCCTCTTAGTCTTGTCGCCAGTCGTCATTGCTGAGACTAAACAGTATTTTAAACACTAACCCAATCACACTTTTCGTGTGATTTTTTTCATTTCATAGACATTTCCTATCAAGGCGATTGAAAATATATATTATCCAAGGGTGAAATTCTATGATAGACTAAATGACAATAAAATGAAAAGAGGTTTCTTATGACAACATTTACCATACACACAGTAGAATCAGCACCAGCAGAAGTGAAAGAAGTTCTTGAAACAGTACAAAAAGACAACAATGGCTATATTCCCAACCTAATCGGTCTCTTGGCCAACGCTCCTACCGCGCTTGAAGCCTACCGAACTGTCGGAGCCATCAACCGTCGCAACAGCCTGACACCAGTAGAGCGTGAAGTAGTGCAAATCACAGCTGCCGTAACCAATGGTTGTGCTTTCTGCGTCGCAGGTCACACAGCCTTTTCAATCAAACAAATCCAGATGAATGATGATCTTCTACAAGCACTCCGCAACCGTACTCCAATCGAGACAGATCCAAAACTAGATACTCTAGCTAAGTTTACCTTGGCGGTCATCAATACCAAAGGGCGTGTAGGAGATGAAGCCTTGGCTGAATTTTTGGAAGCTGGATACACGCAACAAAATGCCTTGGACGTGGTTCTCGGTGTTAGTCTTGCCAGCCTCTGCAACTATGCCAACAACCTAGCCAATACGCCTATTAACCCAGAATTACAACCTTATGCTTAATTCATATCTGAGAAAAAATGAAGTCTGAAATAATCGGGCTTCATTTTTTAGGCTCTCATTTAAGCGCTTTTATGCTATACTAATAATAACATGATTATTGGAGGCTCGGATGAAAAAGTTCCCCTTGGTATTTTCTGGCTGTTTATTAGGTTTAGCAGGTGCAGGAAATCTGCTTGCAGATACTTTGCCTGTTCCGTCGCATTTATTGAGTCTGACTGGTTTAGTTTTGTGGATTTTCTTTCTGATTCTTCATCTTTTTAATTGGGAAGAAACCAAGCAAGAATTGACCAAGCCCCCTCTTTTATCTGGGATGGCCACTTTTCCTATGGCTGGGATGATTTTATCGACCTATGTCTTTCGCGTATTCCCTGCTCTTACTTTGGTAGCACAAGGGATCTGGTGGTTTTCCTTTCTCTTGGATTTGGTTTTGATTGTTACTTTTACCATCAAATTTGCTTGTCCAGGTCGGAAGACCAATGCGACTCCAAGCTGGACGGTACTCTATGTGGGGATAGCAGTAGCAGCCTTGACCTATCCCCTTGTCGGAATCATTGAAATTGCCTATGCGACCTTGAGTTTTGGTTTTGTCTTGACCTTCTATCTCTATCCACTTATTTATAGCGATTTAAAGAAAATCCCACTCCCAGTGGCCTTGCTTGGACAGGAAGGAATCTACTGTGCTCCCTTTTCCCTACTCCTGGCATCCCTAGTTCGAGTTGGAGGAGCAAGCCTACCGACTTGGCTCTTGATCGTCATGATTTTGGCATCTCAGTCCTTCTTTTTCTTTGTTTTAACTCGCTTGCCTAATATTTTAAAACAAGGCTTTCAACCAGCCTTCTCAGCCCTCACTTTTCCAACCATTATCACAGCTACTTCGCTCAAGATGGCTCAAGGAATTTTGAAACTTCCATTTCTGGATTATCTGGTGTTTGCTGAAACGGTTATATGCCTCACTATTTTATTCTTTGTATTGGGCGCTTATCTGATTTGGTTACGAAAAAAGGTCTAGCTATCTTCTAGCTAGGCCTTGTTTTTTATGGTTTGATAACTTCAGCGCCACCCATGTATGGACGAAGAACTTCTGGAATGCTCACAGAACCATCTTCATTTTGGTAGTTCTCAAGAATAGCAGCCACTGTACGTCCAACTGCAAGTCCAGAACCATTCAAGGTATGAAGGAGTTTAACCTTGCCATCGGCTTCGTCACGGTAACGGATTTGAGCACGACGAGCTTGGAAATCTTCTGTATTTGAACAGCTTGAGATTTCACGGTAGGTATTTTGCGCTGGAATCCAAACTTCCAAGTCGTAAGTCTTAGCAGCTGAGAAGCCCATGTCTCCAGTAGAGAGTGCAACAACGCGGTACGGAAGATTGAGTTTTTGAAGGATGTTTTCAGCGTTGGCTGTCATCTTTTCCAATTCTTCGTAAGATTCCTCTGGCTTGGCAAATTTAACCATTTCAACCTTGTGGAATTGGTGCAAACGAATCAAGCCACGTGTATCACGACCGGCAGAACCAGCCTCAGAACGGAATGACGGACTCATAGCGGTAAAGTAGATTGGTAGGTCTTTACCGTCAAGGATTTCATCGCGATAGTAGTTTGTCAAAGGCACTTCGGCGGTAGGAATAAGGACATAATTAGTGTCTTTCAATTCAAAAGTATCTTCCTTGAATTTTGGATATTGACCAGTACCAAACATAGAATCATGGTTAACCATGTATGGTGTGATGACTTCAGTATAGCCCTCTTTTCCATGCTCATCCAACATAAAGTTGTAGATAGCACGTTCCAAACGAGCCCCAAGTCCTTTATAGAAGAGGAAGCGAGCACCAGTAACTTTTGCTCCACGTTCCCAGTCAAGGATACCAAGGTCTTCACCAAGATCCCAGTGAGCTTTTGGCTCGAAGTCAAACTCGCGTGGAGTTCCCCAACGACGGACTTCCACATTGTCATTTTCGTCAGCTCCGATAGGAACACTGTCAGCAGGGATATTTGGAAGAGTAGTGGTGAATTCTGTCAATTTAGCATCGATTTCTGCCAATTCAGCATCCAAAGCTTTGACTTCAGCAGATAGGGTTTGCATCGCAGCAATCTTGTCATCGGCATTTTCCTTATTGCGCTTAGATTGGGCAATCTCAGCAGAAACCGTGTTGCGTTCTGCCTTAAGGTTTTCAACCTTGACCAAGATGTCACGACGTTTAGCATCGATTTCTTTCATCTCGTTTAAGACAGCAGGATCTACACCACGTGTAGCCAATTTTTCTGCGACAGCATTAAAATCTGTACGAATACGTTTAATATCTAACATAAGAACTCCTTTATGAAAAAAACACACCTGACAAAGCGTTGGAGTGACAGGGCCACGGTTCCATCCAACTTCACAGGTGTGCACTTGATTGTGTATGTAATTGTTACTAACGGTAGAATTTCACCTACCCCTCCTATCTGCTCGCAGCACCCGCAGACTTTCTGAAAGAAGAGGATAACCTACTTATCCGTTGCTATGATTATACTAAAGTTTCTACTTTTTTGCAAATAGATTTTTGAATTTTTGACCAATGGTCTGGAGTAAAGTAGGAAGTTTTACAACCTTGTCATTGCCAAGTTTTTCCCGAGCGATTTTGAGAATAGCTCCAGAGTCTTTGGAAGCAAAGAGGAATTTTCCTTGATCAGTGAAGACTTCAAAGTGGCGACTGATTTTGCGGCCAGTTACGTTGGCTCCAATTTGCTGAATACTGGACCAGGGAATTTGGATATATTGTTCGACATTGACATCAGGATAAAACTCTAAGGCTTGATCCCCAACTAGAAATTTTCCGACTTTTCCAGAGATGGAAAGATAGGATGTTCCAGTGGTTTGTAGGTCAATGACTTTATTGAGTGATTGGGCCATGATTAATCTTCCTTACTTTCATCGAAAAAGGCATGATAGAGAGCCTTGATAGCTGCCTTTTCTTGCTCTTTATTGACAACAAACATGATGGAAACTTCACTTGAACCTTGGGACATCATCTGGATGTTGATCTTGTTTTCAGATAGAGCGCGTGTTGCAGTAGCTGTTACACCAATGTGGCTCTTCATCTTTTCTCCGACAATCATAATGATTGAAAGGTCGTGTTCGATTTCAGCATGGTCCACTTCGGCTTTTTGAACTAACTGACGCAGAATTTCTTCCTCCTTGATAGGAGTCAATTCACGGGAACGAAGGATGATTGAAAGATCGTCGATACCTGTTGGCATATGTTCCCAACCAATGTTAAGATCTTCAAGGATCTGAAGAATCTTACGACCGAATCCAACCTCGCGGTTCATAAGGTATTTTGACATGTTGATGCTGACGAATCCAGAATCACCAGCGATTCCAACGACTGGGAATTTATCGCTACTGTGTTTCAGAACGATACGAGTACCGGGATGATCAGGATTGTTGGTATTCTTGATGACAAGAGGGATTTTTCCGCGGTAGGCAGGTAGAAGGGCTTCATCATGAAGAACAGAAAATCCAGCGTAAGCCAATTCACGCATTTCACGGTAGGTTAATTCAGGAATGGAGTGTGGTTGATGAATAATACCAGGGTGGGCAGCAAAGATACCGTCTACGTCTGTAAAGTTTTCATAGAGATCAGCCTTGACTCCAGCTGCGATAATGGAACCAGTAATATCTGAACCTCCACGTGAGAAGGTACAGATTTGATTTTCTTTAGTTACGCCAAAGAAACCAGGGATGACAAGGACTTCATTGCTATCAGCCAAGCCCTCAATCTTGTCATAACTAGATGGGATGATACGTGCGTTTCCTGGTTCACTTGTAACAATGATTCCAGCTTCTCTTGGATGAACATAGCGTGCGTCAATGCCGTTTTGGTTAAAGTAGGCTGCAATGAGTTTGGCATTGTTATTTTCTCCAGCCGCTAGGAAGGTATCATAGAGAAATTCATTGTCTTCTATAGGAAGAGTTACCAAGGCCCGAATGCTTTTAGAAATCTTTTCTAAAACGGCAGGTTTTAGGCCTAGTTCACTAACCATAGCGGCATAACGATCAATGATCCAGCTTTGGCTAGAGTTGATATCATTTCCCGCCACATAGTCGCGATAGTATTTAATCAAGGCATCGGTTACCTTCGTATCTTCAGCATTGCGTTTTCCGGGTGCAGAAACGACTACAAAACGGCGTTCCTTATCACTTTTAACGATGTTTAAAACTTTTTCTAACTGACCAGCAGAGGCAAGCGAACTTCCACCAAATTTTACAACCTTCATAAGGACTCCTCAAGTAAGTATTTTATACGATTATAGCAGAAAGAGGGGCATTTTTCAATGAAGAAAATAGCTCCCTATTATAATAGAAGTAAATGTTAACTTATTCTGAAAAGCGACAACAGTTTTAAAAGTAAGAGAGTCAAATTTTATTTACATTCATAAACGGTGGGGAAATAATCAGCTGAGACACTTTCCTTTAGTTTTTTCTTGCCTCTTTATCCAAAAAAAGGTATACTTTGAAAACAAAATAATTTCATTGCCTTACAAAAGAAAAGGAGAAGCTATGAATCATATCTTATATCAGATCGTAGATGATCTTGCTATTATTACTTTGAATCGTCCAGAAGTGGCAAATGGTTTCCATATCCCAATGTGTGAGGAGATTTTAGAAGCTTTGACCCTAGCAGAGCAGGATCAAGCTGTTCAGTTCATCTTGATTAATGCTAATGGAAAGGTCTTTTCGGTTGGGGGAGACTTGGTTGAGATGAAGCGTGCAGTGGATGAGGATGACATTCCTTCTTTGAATAAGATTGCAGAATTAGTCAATACAATTTCTTTTAAAATCAAGCAAATTCCTAAGCCTGTTTTGATGGAGGTAGATGGAGCAGTTGCAGGTGCTGCGGCAAATATGGCAGTAGCAGTTGATTTTTGCTTGGCGACTGACAAGGCAAAATTCATACAAGCCTTTGTTGGAGTTGGGTTGGCGCCGGATGCTGGTGGGATTCATCTTTTGAGTCGTAGTATCGGGGTAACACGAGCTGCACAACTTGCTATGACAGGTGAAGCCTTGACTGCAGAAAAAGCACTGGAATGGGGCGTAGTATACCGCGTTTGTGAAGCTGACAAATTAGAAAAAACAAGAGAACAAGTTCTGAAAAAATTAAGACGAGGTTCAGCAAACTCATACGCAGCGATTAAAAAATTGGTTTGGGAAAGTCAATTTAAAGATTGGCAAGATTATGCCGAATTGGAATTGAAATTGCAGAAATCTTTATCTTTAACTGAAGATTTTAAAGAAGGGGTTCGAGCACATTCTGAAAGAAGAAGACCAAAATTTTCAGGAAAATAAAAAAATACTTGCACAATTCTTTGAAGTTTGTTATACTTCTTCTATCAAATGTTTTGATTGTGAAAGTTTTTTGAGGAGGAGGGAAAAAGTTTGGACTACCAACAAGTAAATGATTATTTAACATCTATTTTCAATAACGTCCTTGTGATTGAGGAGGTTAGCTTACGAGGTAGTCGATTCAAAGACATCTCCATCAAAGAAATGCACACGATCGATGTGATTGGGAAGTTTCCTGAGGCGACGCCTAGTAAGGTTTCCAAAGAACTGATGGTGACCCTAGGAACGGTTACGACGAGCTTGAATAACCTAGAAAGAAAGGGTTACATTGAGCGTATTCGTTCTGACCAAGACCGTCGTGTGGTCTATCTGCATTTGACAAAGAAAGGTCGTTTGGTTCACCGCCTTCACAAACGATTCCACAAGGCCATGGTCGAAAGAATTATTGACGGCATGAGTCCTGAGGAAAAGAAAGTCATGGGCAGAGGCTTGACGAACCTTTATCAATTTTTGGAGGATTTGAAATAATGGCCTTTGCTAAAATAAGCCAAGTTGCTCATTATGTTCCAGAGCAAGTGGTCACTAATCATGACTTAGCTCAAATCATGGATACAAGCGATGAGTGGATTTCAAGTCGGACAGGAATTAAACAGAGACATATTTCAAAAACAGAGTCTACAAGTGACTTGGCGACAGAAGTAGCTAAGAGCTTGTTGGCTAAAGGGAGCTTAACAGCGGATCAGATTGATTTTATCATTGTAGCGACGATTACCCCAGACTCGATGATGCCTTCCACAGCAGCTCGAGTTCAGGCAAATATCGGAGCGCATAGAGCTTTCGCCTTCGATCTGACAGCAGCTTGTAGTGGCTTTGTATTCGCTCTCTCAACTGCAGAAAAGTTTTTAAGTTCTGGACAGTTCAAAAAAGGGATTGTTATTGGGGCTGAGACCTTATCCAAGGCAGTTGATTGGTCAGATCGTTCGACAGCTGTTCTCTTTGGAGATGGAGCTGGTGGGGTTCTCTTGGAAGCGAGCGAAACACGGCACTTCCTTGTGGAAAGTCTCTATACGGATGGCTCTCGGAGCGAGTGCTTGACCTATGGTCAAACGGCTTTGGCTTCCCCTTTCTCGGATCAAGAAGCAGTTCCTGCTTTTTTGAAGATGGATGGACGAGCAGTTTTTGATTTTGCAAATCGTGATGTTGCTAGATCAATCAAAGAAACCATTGAAAATGGTCCAATCGCAGCATCGGACTTGGATTATCTCTTGCTTCATCAGGCAAATATCCGCATTTTGGATAAGATGGCTAAGAAAATCGGCGTAGACCGAGACAAACTTCCTGCCAATATGATGGAGTATGGAAATACCAGTGCAGCAAGTATCCCGATTTTGCTCTCAGAGTGTGTGGAGAATGGCATGATTCGTTTAGATGGTAGCCAGACGATTCTCCTATCAGGCTTCGGTGGAGGTTTGACATGGGGCACACTCATTCTTACAATCTAGGTAATCATGTGGTAAACACATAGTTATAAAATTTTATATTTTAAAGGAGTCCTATCATGGCAGTATTTGAAAAAGTACAAGAAATTATCGTTGAAGAACTTGGAAAAGACGCATCAGAAGTAACACTTGAATCTACTTTTGATGATTTGGATGCAGATTCATTGGACTTGTTCCAAGTAATCTCTGAAATTGAAGATGCTTTTGATATCCAAATTGAAGCAGAAGATAACTTGAAAACAGTTGGTGACTTGGTTGCTTACGTTGAAGAGCAAACAAAATAATTAGCATATTACTAGAAGGAGTAGGGGAGACCCGCTCCCTCTTGTTTAGGTAATAGTTTGAAATTCAAATGATAAACTTATCGAACTATTACGTAAGCAAGGAATGATGGAGGCACTATGAAAACACGTATTACAGAATTATTGAACATTGATTATCCTATTTTTCAAGGAGGAATGGCCTGGGTTGCTGATGGCGACTTGGCTGGTGCGGTATCAAAAGCTGGTGGTTTGGGGATCATCGGTGGTGGAAATGCACCTAAAGAGGTCGTAAAGGCTAATATCGATAAAATCAAATCACTTACGGATAAACCTTTTGGTGTCAACATCATGCTCTTGTCACCTTTTGTAGAAGATATCGTTGATCTCGTGATTGAAGAAGGGGTTAAGGTGGTTACAACTGGTGCTGGAAATCCAAGTAAATACATGAACCGTTTCCATGATGCAGGAATTACAGTTATTCCTGTTGTTCCTAGTGTTGCTTTGGCAAAACGCATGGAAAAAATTGGTGCAGATGCCGTCATTGCAGAAGGTATGGAAGCTGGTGGACACATTGGTAAATTGACAACGATGACCTTGGTTCGCCAAGTTGCTGCAGCTGTTTCAATTCCAGTTATTGCTGCTGGTGGTATTGCAGATGGTGAGGGGGCAGCGGCTGGGTTTATGCTTGGCGCAGAAGCTGTTCAAGTAGGAACTCGTTTTGTAGTTGCCAAAGAGTCTAATGCTCATCCAAATTATAAAGCTAAAATTTTAAAAGCTCGTGATATTGATACAACGATTTCAGCACAACATTTTGGACACGCAGTTCGTGCCATTAAAAACCAGTTGACTCGTGATTTCGAGCAAGCTGAAAAGGATGCCTTTAAACAAGAAAATCCAGATTTAGAAATCTTTGAGCAAATGGGTGCAGGAGCTTTAGCTAAAGCTGTTGTCCATGGTGATGTGGATGGCGGTTCAGTGATGGCCGGCCAGATTGCAGGTTTGATTTCTAAAGAAGAAACTGTTGAAGAAATCTTAAAAGATATCTACTACGGTGCAGCTGAAAAAATTCAAGAAGAAGCTGCTCGTTGGGCAGGAGTTACAAGAAATGACTAAAACAGCCTTTCTATTTGCTGGTCAAGGATCTCAATACCTAGGAATGGGTCGCGAGCTCTATGACCACTATCCTATCGTCAAGGAAACAATCGATCAAGCTAGCCAAGTCTTAGGTTATGACCTTCGTGATTTGATTGACAATGATGAAGCAAAGTTAAATCAGACTCGTTACACGCAACCAGCTATTCTAGCTACATCCGTTGCTATTTACCGACTATTGAAAGAAAAAGGCTATCAGCCAGATATGGTGGCAGGACTGTCTCTTGGGGAATATTCTGCTCTTGTAGCAAGTGGTACCTTGGACTTTGAGGATGCAGTTGCCTTGGTTGCTAAGCGTGGTGCTTATATGGAAGAGGCTGCACCAGCAGGCTCTGGAAAGATGGTTGCCGTTCTTAATACTCCAGTCGAAGTGATTGAGGAAGCTTGTGAAACAGCCTCTAAAGTTGGAGTAGTGACTCCAGCCAACTACAACACCCCAAGCCAAATCGTTATCGGTGGCGAGGTGGCTGCGGTTGACCGCGCAGTTGAACTCTTGCAGGAAGCAGGAGCAAAACGATTGATTCCTTTAAATGTATCTGGCCCTTTCCATACAGCACTTTTAGAGCCAGCCAGTCAGAAACTAGCTGAAGCTCTTGAGGAAGTGAGTTTCTCTGATTTTACTTGGCCACTAGTCGGCAATACGGAAGCTACTGTTATGGAAAAAGATCGAATCCAAGAGCTCTTGACGCGTCAGGTAAAAGAACCTGTTCGTTTTTATGAAAGTATTGCTGTGATGCAGGATGCTGGGGTAACCAACTTTATTGAAATCGGCCCTGGAAAAGTCCTATCAGGATTTGTCAAAAAAATCGATAAAACTGCTAAGCTAGCTAACGTTGAAGATCAAACAAGCTTGGATGCTTTGCTAGGAAACTAGTGACCCCTTCTCCCAGAAAATACAACAGGAAATAGGAGAATAGAATGCAACTAAAAAATAAAAATATCTTTGTTACAGGTTCAAGTCGTGGTATCGGACTTGCCATTGCTCACAAATTTGCTAAACTAGGTGCGAATGTAGTCTTGAATAGTCGTGGAGCAATCTCAGAAGAATTGCTGGCTGAGTTTTCAAACTACGGCGTCAAAGTAGTACCGATTTCAGGTGATGTTTCAGACTTTGCAGATGCCAAACGTATGGTAAATCAAGCACTTGCAGAACTCGGTTCTGTTGATGTCTTGGTCAACAATGCTGGAATCACTCAAGATACACTCATGCTCAAGATGACAGAAGAAGATTTTGAAAAGGTGATTAAAATCAACTTGACAGGTGCCTTCAATATGACGCAAGCAGTCTTGAAACAGATGATAAAGGCACGTGAAGGTGCGATCATCAATATGTCCAGTGTGGTCGGTTTGATGGGAAATATTGGGCAGGCCAACTATGCAGCTTCTAAAGCAGGTTTGATTGGTTTTACCAAGTCAGTAGCACGTGAAGTTGCCAATCGCAATGTACGAGTAAATGCTCTTGCCCCAGGGATGATCGAATCGGATATGACTGCTGTTTTATCTGATAAGGTCAAGGAAGCGACATTGGCCCAAATCCCAATGAAGCGTTTTGGACAAGCAGAACATATCGCAGATGCTACAGTGTTCCTGGCTGGACAGGATTATTTGACTGGACAAGTTCTCGCTGTTGATGGCGGACTTAGCATGTAAAAAATAAGGAAAGATATAGGTAAGACAGATGAAACTAAATCGAGTTGTAGTAACAGGTTATGGATTAACCTCTCCTATCGGAAATACTCCAGAAGAATTTTGGAACAGTTTGCAAACTGGGAAAATCGGAATTGGAGAAATCACTAAGTTTGACCACAGCGAATTTGCTGTGCACAATGCGGCAGAAGTTCAAGATTTCCCCTTTGATAAATACTTTGTCAAAAAAGATACCAACCGTTTTGATAACTATTCTTTGTATGCCTTGTACGCAGCTCAAGAAGCGGTGACAAATGCTAATCTTGATGTAGAAGCAATTGATAAAGATCGCTTTGGTGTCATCGTGGCTTCTGGTATTGGGGGAATTAAAGAAATCGAAGACCAAGTTATCCGTCTTCACGAAAAAGGCCCAAAACGTGTTAAGCCATTGACACTTCCAAAAGCCTTGCCAAATATGGCTTCGGGAAATGTTGCCATGCGCTTTGGAGCAAACGGTGTCTGTAAATCAATCAATACAGCCTGTGCCTCATCAAATGATGCTATTGGAGATGCCTTCCGCTCTATCAAGTTTGGTTTCCAAGATGTCATGTTAGTTGGTGGATCAGAATCATCTATCACTCCTTTTGCTATCGCTGGTTTCCAAGCATTGACAGCCCTATCAACAACAGAAGATCCGGCTCGTGCTTCTATTCCGTTTGACAAAGATCGTAATGGTTTTGTGATGGGAGAAGGTTCTGGGATGCTGGTTCTTGAGAGTCTTGAACATGCTGAAAAACGTGGAGCGACTATCTTGGCTGAAGTAGTTGGTTATGGACATACCTGCGATGCTTATCATATGACTTCACCTCATCCAGAAGGTCAGGGTGCAATCAAGGCAATTAAATTAGCTTTGGAAGAGGCAGAGATTTCTCCAGAACAAGTGGCTTATGTCAATGCCCATGGAACTTCAACTCCTGCTAATGAAAAAGGAGAAAGCAGTGCCATCGTAGCTGTCCTTGGTAAAGAAGTACCAGTATCTTCAACCAAGTCCTTTACAGGACACTTACTTGGTGCTGCAGGGGCAGTAGAAGCCATCGCTACAATTGAAGCCATGCGTCATAACTTTGTACCAATGACAGCTGGGACAAGTGAGTTGTCAGATTATATCGAAGCGAATGTTGTTTATGGAGAAGGCTTGGAGCAAGAAATCCCTTATGCTATTTCAAATACCTTTGGTTTTGGTGGACACAATGCGGTTCTTGCTTTCAAACGTTGGGAGAATAAATAATTATGAATTTAAATGAGATCAAGGACTTGATGGCTCAATTTGATCAATCAAGTTTGAGAGAATTTTCTTATAAAAATGGAACGGATGAATTGCAGTTCAGCAAGAATGAAGCAAGGATGGCTTCTGAAGCGCCAGCTCAAGTTGCTCCAGTGCCAACTGCAGTAGCTGCAAGTCCAGTAGTTTCTGCCCCTTCAACTCCAGTAGAGAGTGCTGTGGAAGAAGTACCAGCTGAAACGACGGTTGCTCCAGAGGGTGATATTGTTGAAAGCCCACTTGTAGGGGTGGCTTACTTGGCCGCTGGACCAGATAAACCTGCCTTTGTCACAGTTGGAGACAGTGTTAAAAAAGGTCAGACTTTGGTGATCATCGAAGCCATGAAAGTCATGAATGAAATTCCTGCACCTAAGGATGGTGTGGTGACAGAAATTCTCGTTTCAAATGAAGAAATGGTTGAATTCGGTAAAGGATTGGTACGTATCAAATGATCGATATTCAAGGAATCAAAGAAGCTCTACCCCATCGCTACCCCATGCTCCTAGTGGATCGTGTCTTGGAAGTGAGCGAGGATACCATTGTTGCCATTAAAAATGTGACCATCAACGAACCTTTCTTCAATGGTCATTTTCCTCAATACCCAGTTATGCCAGGTGTTCTTATCATGGAAGCCTTGGCTCAGACTGCTGGTGTCTTGGAATTGTCCAAACCTGAAAATAAAGGGAAACTGGTCTTCTATGCTGGCATGGACAAGGTTAAGTTCAAGAAGCAAGTTGTACCAGGTGACCAATTAGTCATGACGGCTACTTTTGTCAAACGTCGTGGTACGATTGCTGTGGTTGAAGCAAAGGCTGAGGTAGATGGTAAGCTTGCAGCGAGTGGTACTCTTACCTTTGCAATTGGAAACTAAGGAGGTTCTCCATGTTTCGTAAAATTTTAATTGCCAACCGTGGTGAGATTGCGGTTCGCATTATTCGAGCTGCGCGTGAATTGGGCATTGCAACTGTAGCAGTTTATTCAACTGCTGATAAGGAAGCTCTTCACACACTCCTTGCGGATGAAGCTATCTGTATCGGACCTGGTAAGGCGACAGAATCTTATCTCAATATCAACGCTATTTTATCTGCTGCAGTCTTGACAGAAGCAGAAGCCATCCACCCAGGTTTTGGTTTTCTTAGCGAAAACTCCAAGTTTGCCACGATGTGTGATGAAGTGGGGATTAAGTTTATCGGCCCTTCTGGGGCTGTAATGGATACCATGGGAGATAAGATCAATGCGCGTGAGCAAATGATCAAGGCTGGGGTTCCAGCTATCCCAGGATCTGATGGTGAAGTTCATACGGCTGAAGAGGCGCTTGCAGTTGCAGAAAAAATTGGCTATCCAGTCATGCTTAAGGCATCGGCAGGTGGTGGTGGAAAAGGGATTCGTAAGGTTGAAAAGGCAGAAGACTTGGTCGCAGCCTTTGAGACAGCATCCAGTGAAGCCAAGGCCAATTTTGGAAATGGCGCAATGTATCTTGAACGTGTGATTTATCCAGCTCGCCATATCGAAGTTCAGATCCTTGCGGACCAAGAGGGTCATGTTGTCCATCTTGGTGAACGGGACTGTTCACTCCAACGGAATAACCAAAAGGTCTTAGAAGAAAGTCCGTCCATTGCGATTGGCAAAACCCTTCGTCATGAAATTGGTGCTGCAGCCGTTCGTGCAGCAGAGTCTGTAGGCTATGAAAATGCAGGGACGATTGAATTTCTTCTCGATGAAGCGAGTGGCAATTTCTACTTCATGGAAATGAATACTCGTGTGCAAGTTGAACACCCAGTCACAGAGTTTGTTTCAGGTGTTGATATCGTGAAAGAGCAGATTCGCATTGCTGCCGGGCAACCCTTACCTTTCAAACAAGAAGATATCGTCCTACGAGGTCATGCTATCGAGTGCCGGATCAATGCGGAAAATCCAGCATTTAACTTTGCTCCAAGCCCAGGGAAAATTACCAATCTCTATCTACCGAGTGGTGGAGTTGGCTTGCGCGTGGACTCAGCAGTTTATCCAGGTTATACCATTCCCCCTTACTATGATAGTATGATTGCTAAAATCATTGTTCATGGGGAGAATCGTTTTGATGCCTTAATGAAGATGCAACGGGCACTTTATGAACTTGATATTGAAGGAGTGCAAACTAATGCAGACTTCCAGTTGGATCTGATTTCAGACCGCCGAGTTATCGCTGGTGACTACGATACTTCCTTCTTGATGGAAACTTTCTTGCCAAAATACCAAGAAAAAGAATAGACTTTCAAACAGTATGAGAACTAAAAGGGGGAGTTATGGCTCTATTTAGTAAAAAGGATAAGTATATTCGGATCAATCCTAACCGTTCCGTAAGGCAGAAACTACAAGCCAAGCCTGAGGTTCCGGATGAACTCTTTTCCCAGTGTCCTGGTTGTAAACATACCATTTACCAAAAGGATCTTGGGAGCGAACGAATTTGTCCCCATTGTAGCTATACTTTCCGTATTTCAGCTCAGGAACGCTTGGATTTGACGATTGATTCTGGTAGCTTTGTGGAGATGTTTACAGGTATTGAAACTCAAGATCCATTAAACTTTCCTGGCTATCAGAAAAAACTAGCTAGTATGCGTGAAAAGACAGGTTTGGATGAAGCCGTACTGACTGGTACAGCTAGCATCAAGGGGCAAAAAGTTGCCCTTGGGATTATGGATTCAAACTTTATCATGGCTTCTATGGGAACCGTTGTGGGTGAAAAAATCACGCGCTTGTTTGAGTATGCAACGGTAGAAAACTTGCCAGTCGTTCTCTTCACAGCTTCTGGTGGAGCCCGTATGCAAGAAGGAATCATGAGCTTGATGCAGATGGCTAAGATTTCTGCGGCAGTTCAACGCCATTCCAAGGTAGGACTTTTTTACCTAACTATTTTAACCGATCCGACAACAGGTGGGGTGACCGCTTCTTTTGCTATGGAAGGTGATATTATCCTAGCGGAGCCACAGAGTTTGGTTGGTTTTGCTGGGCGTCGTGTTATCGAAAATACAGTTCGTGAGACCTTGCCGGATGACTTCCAAAAGGCAGAATTTCTGCTTGAACATGGATTTGTTGATGCAATTGTCAAACGGAGAGAATTGCCTGAAACAATTGCTAAATTAGTGAGATTGCATGGAGGAAGTCGCGGATGAATATTGCAAAAATAGTCAGAGAGGCACGCGAGCAGAGTCGCTTGACTGCACTTGATTTTGCCAATGGAATCTTTGAAGAGTTTATCGAATTGCATGGAGATCGGTCTTTTCGTGATGATGGTGCGGTTATCGGTGGAATTGGCTGGTTAGGTGACCAAGCAGTAACTGTCGTCGGCATCCAAAAGGGGAAGAGTCTTCATGACAACCTCAAACGGAATTTCGGCCAACCTCATCCAGAAGGCTATCGTAAGGCCTTGCGCCTGATGAAACAGGCAGAAAAGTTTGGTCGTCCAGTTGTGACCTTTATCAATACGGCGGGTGCTTACCCTGGTGTGGGAGCCGAGGAACGTGGACAAGGTGAAGCAATTGCCCGAAACCTGATGGAAATGAGTGACCTCAAGGTTCCAATCATCGCGATTATTATCGGTGAAGGTGGATCTGGTGGGGCCCTAGCTCTAGCCGTAGCTAACCGTGTCTGGATGTTAGAAAATTCAATCTACGCAGTACTTAGCCCTGAAGGATTTGCCTCTATCCTTTGGAAGGATGGAAGTCGTGCTATGGAAGCAGCAGAATTGATGAAAATCACTTCACATGAACTTCTAGAAATGGGAATCGTAGACAAGATAATTCCAGAAGAGGATTTCTCAAGTAAAGAACTGCTAGCTTGTGTTAAAAATGAATTACGTGCAGAACTGGATAGGTTGCAAGAACTACCACTCAACCAACTTATTGAAGAACGTTACCAACGCTTTAGAAAGTATTAAGAATGACTAAATGAGACTAGAAAGGTCTCATTTTTTATTGAAAATGCTATTCAGAGTGAAAAATTGACAGTTGAGGAGATAGACTATAAAATAGACAAAAAGATGTATACTATAAATGTGAGCTTACAACAATCTATTTTAAGGATGTACTTGCAATGGCAGATACAGAAACATTTACAGTTCTTTCAACTGAGAACTAGAGCAAGTTTCAGGTGGTCGAATGATTTGGGCAGTTGATGATAGACATTGGGATTCGCCATATGCATATAGTTTAGCAACAGAGTGGAGTACAATACTGAATCATGCGACTAGACGTGCTTATGGTATTACCTATTGATAAATTAAAGGGGTAAGTATGAAAAAACTAGGGCATTTGGGAGTCTATACATCATTGGTATTTCTATCGGTTTATCTACCAGAGTTAGGAATTATGCATCTAACTAAGTTTTTAGGATGGGGGATAAATGGCTATTTTATCTTTTTAATAGTTGAAGTAATAGCTCTTTTGCTATTATTTATCTACTGGCTCAAAAAGAAAGAGATGCTCTATATTTTTGAAAAAAAGGGTTCAAAGAAGTCAAGATTCTTTTACCTTGTAGTTGGTCTAGTGGCTACTTATTTTGATCGTCAATTGGTGGATGCTTTTCAGTTACAGTTTCATCACCTAATTGATAACAAGTATATCTTTCAGGACCTTCTTTCGATTCTATACTCCAATGGTCAACCAACTTTTCTATCAACTGTTCTCAGTTTTAGTTTAACAGTAGTCGTCGGACCTATATTAGAGGAACTGATTCATAGAGGGTACTTTATGAATACCTTTTTCCCCCAGTCCAAGTACTATCTGGATGTTATCCTATCTGCTCTTATCTTTGGACTTAGTCATTTGATCCTAACTCACCGAGATCCTATCAGTTTGATTATTTATAGTTTAGGCGGTCTCTTCTATGCCCTTGTCTACCGTTGGACAAAGAATCTAAAAATCACCATTCTGTGTCATAGTTTTTTCAACTTTCTCATTTATGCAAAACCCATCTGGATTTTTGTTTATAATTATGTCTATTATCATTTTTTTAGATAGTGGAAGTCAAACACTTTTTCTAATTTGATAGGAAGATAGAGAAATCTTTTTTATCAATTTCTTCTTTTTCAATGGGTAAAGCAACCATTCAGGCTGAAAAATTGACAGTTGAAGAGATGGACAATAAAATAGACAAAAAAGATATATACTGTAGATGTAAGGTTACAAAAAATAATTTTAAGGATGTACTTGCAATGGCAGATACAGAAACATTTACTGTTCTTTCGTCAGAAGACTTAGAGCAAACTTCAGGTGGTCTTGCTGTTTGGGAAGATGGATATGGTAGATGCTTATATTATAGAGAATTTGCTCCCTATATGGGGCAAGGGGCACTTAATTCTTATAGAGATGCTTGGAAGTACGGCTTCCGAGCAGGATAATCTTTCAAAAAAAGTGCGATGAGAAACACAAAGAAACTAGGACAATTTGGAATATTTTTGCTTATTATTTTACTATCTACCTATTTACCACAAACAATTGGATTGTATGTGGCAATCATTTTAGGGTTAGGTGCTGATGTCTATTCCCTTATTTTAACAATAGGATTAGTAGGAATTTGCCTTCCATTAATTTGGTGGTTAAAAAAGCAAAAGATGCTCTTTATCTTTGAGAAAAAGATCTGGAACTGGTCATTTGTCTTCTACTTATTTGCAAGTTATGTGGTTTATCAGATTCTCGGTAATTTTTGGGCACGCTATGCTCATTTGATTAATCATAGGAATATTCATGATGAGTATTTTACCGTGGTTCTTTCAAATGGACAACCAACTTTTTTATCGACTATCTTATCTTTTGTCCTGCCTGTAATCATCGGTCCTGTTTTTGAGGAGACTCTTGATAGAGGGTATTTTATGAATATCTTCTTTTCTAAGTCAAAGTACTATTTAGATGTCATCTTATCAGGCCTTATCTTTGGACTCAGTCATTTGATACTATCTCATCGGGACCCAATTAGTTTATTATATTATAGTCTGATTGGTTTCTTTTTCGCTCTTGTCTATCGTTCTACAGACAATCTTCGATTGACCATTTTCTGTCATAGTTTTTTCAACTTTCTCATTTATGCAAAACCCATCTGGATTTTTGTTTACAATTATATCTATTATCATTTTTTTAGGTAGTGGGAGGCAAAGAAAAAAGTGTTTGATAGCTGTCAAACACTTTTTTCTTTTTACTGTTCTTCTGTTACAAACTGGCTGAGCAGTCCATTGATAAAACGGGCAGATTTTTGATCTGAGAAGTCCTTTGCAAGCTCGATAGCTTCATTAACAGCAACCAACTGTGGAGTGTCAAATGAAGTGATTTCAAAGACTCCCAAGCGAAGGAGGTTTCTCTCCACGAGTGTTAAACGCTCAATGGTCCAACCTGCTTTTAAATGCTGTGTGATTTGCTTGTCTAGTTCTTCCTTTTTAGCCTGAACACCAGAAACGAGGTCTGTCAAAAAGGCTGGAAGTTGTACATCCGTATCTTCACGATCATGAGTATAGGCGAAACGACAAGCAGTTTCGACATCCGTACCGAACTCAAGGCTCATGAGAGCTTGAAAAGCGCATTTACGGAGTTGGCGTCTAGATTCTAATAGTGGACTAGTCATTGAGGAAGTCCTCGTCAAATAGATCTTTCAATTCTGGTTTTGGTGTTTTATCTGGGACGATACCTGCAACGTGGATATTGATAGCAGCGAGTTCTACATCAGCCATATTGCGGACTGCATCTTTAACAGCTTTCTGGATAGCAACAGCTACCTTAGGAACTTTTACTCCGTACTCAAGGTAGAGATAGATATCAGCTGTGAGTTCTTCGTCCACGTTTTTTAGATAAACGCCACGGCCTAGAGAAAGTTTTGAAAGGGTATCAGACACTGATTTGTTTGAAAAAGAGTGTACACCCTCTACTTTTGCAGTAGCAATAGCAATGATTTTTTCAAGTACACGTGGGGCGATAACGATTTCGCCAAGTTGTTCTTCAATTCCCATAGAATGACCTCTTTCTAGAGATTAGGCACGAGAAACGTAAGTTCCTTCTGCAGTGTTGATAACGAGTTTTTGTCCTGCTTCGATGAAGTCTGGAACGTTGACGACAAGTCCAGTTTCCATCGTTGCTGGCTTACCAGAACCTGTAACAGTAGCACCTTTGATAGATGGTTGAGTTTCTGCAACTGTCAATTCAACAGTAGTAGGAACGGTAACACCAATCACTTCAGTTCCGTAGAATTGGATCTTCACATCAGAGTTTTCAAGGATGTAAAGCAATTCGTTTTCAACATTGACTACAGGGATTTCGTACTGGTCGTAAGTTTCTGTGTTCATGAAGTAGGCTGTGTCATCCATTTTGTACAAGTATTGAGCTGGGACAGTCTCGATGATAGCTTGTTCAAATTTTTCCTCTGGACGGTAGCTTGTGTCAAATGTAGAACCAGTACGGACATCACGCAATTTCATACGCATGATCGTGTTTCCTTTACCTGGTTTGTGGTGGCTAGCTTCCAAAACGCGGATCAATTTTCCGTCTGCAGTTTCAAATGTCATACCAGCTTTCAATTTGCTTGCTTCAATCATGTTTTTACCTCTTTAATAAAATAATTTACTCTTTATTGTACCATAAAAGACAACATTACTCAAATGTCAAAAGGAGCTTAATTAGTTGACTGGTACGATATTTCCATCTTCGTCTTTGGTAACGAGGACGTATTTTCCGTCGACTTCGATGTAAAAATTCTTGCTGGCAGTTTGCCCAGTGTTTTGAGCAGGTGCTTGATTTTGAACTTGTTGGCTTAGTTGACCACCGAGAGTTTGGCCAAGATTCATGCCCATAAACATGTTCATCCCATTGCCATTCCCTTCATTGGCAGCTGCAGCAATGAGCGCTTCGTTGCGAGCACGGCGTTCTTCAATTTCAATCGTGTTGTACTTCATTGCCACGAGCTCACTATCAAGCTTACGAACGATATCAAGACTTTCTTGGTCGTAGCTGAGGTCTTCAAGCAAGATGTTAGTTGCTTCAATTCCGTAGAGACCTGTCCAAACCTTGTTGACCTCTTGTTTAGCGAGTTCGTTAAAGGTGTCTTGGTTGGCATTAAGGCTATAGATATCAACCTTATTTTCGTTGGTGTATTTGGCAATGGCGATTGCGATTTTCGGTGCGATATTTTGACGGAGCGTTCCTTGAGCTACATCTTGGAGAGTAAATGGCTGTCCGTCAGTAATTTGGTGGCTAACAGAGCTCACATAGAAGAGAACTGGATCTGCTATTTTTACATCAAACAAGCCATAGAAACGGATGTTGAGCAGTTGTTGGTAACGTTCGCTGAAGTATTCGACCGCATTTTGTGTGCCGAACTTATTACCTGCAATAGGTTGCATGCGGATAAAGATAATTTCCTGCTGGGTGATGATTTGTCCACCAAAAGAGAAACGGTTTTTAAAGTTTTCCCAAGTGCCTTTTAAACCACCTTTTTCAAGGAGCCAGGCGTTATCACCAGCTTGCCATTCGTGGCTACCAGCTTCGAGGACCTCACCAAGGAAGGTACCGTTGTTTACCAAAACAGCGGTATAACCTTGAGGAACGATAACCACACTGCCATCTGACAAGAGGCCTGTATTTTGATTGCTGTGACGAGAACGTCCATCTGGGTCTTTAGTGAGTAATTGCCCCTTGACGGCCAAGGCGTCGCCAGAGACATTATCTGGAAGGACAATGGCTTCCTTGAATTTACTATCATTAAAACTATTTAAGCCTGCTGATAAGGCTGCACGTATAAATCCCATAATTCCTCCTAATTATAAAGCTCGTCTTCATCCACAACATCATAGGTATCCAGTACCCATTGGTTTGGACTGCGAGAGAGATTGGCACCACAGTAGTCGCACTCGCTAACTGCAGAGATTTTCAATGGGGCGCCACAGTTTGGACAGTGGTCGCTCACAACTTGGTCTGGATTGACTGCTTGGGTTTGGCTACCGTGTTGACGGATAAAGTTCAATTGATACACGGTGAAGAGATCTTTTTTAGGGTCTCCTTCAAGGACACGGCGAGTCTCATCGTCAATGACATAGTCCCGCAAGGTAGATGACAGGATCACCACTAAGGTATCGTTTCCGTCAGGATTTTCAATGAACTCCTTGATGCGAACATTTTCGATACAAACTTTCTCTAAAACATTAGTTGTTTTAGCTCGAATATGGTCCTCAAGTTGGGTACTATGTTGAGAGTAGAGACTGGTACTTTCCAAAGCGCGGACAGAGTTCCAATTTTTTTCAGTCCAAGCAACCTGCAATTTAAGGTAGACTTCCTTAACCCAAGATGTGAAGGCTTCCGCGTCAAAGTTCGGATCTCCGTATTTCACACGGCTAATGGCCAGTGTGTTGTGTTCAACTCGACGATGGAGCGTTTGAGAATCATTACTAGTGTAGGTTGAACTCGAATCTCCAGACTTATTCTGCAAGGATTTGACGATAACAACTAGTATGATTCCTCCGATTAATATGAACATAAATCCTAGATCGGGAGAGCTATTAGAACTGTCAGAGGATGAGCCGTATCCAGAGCGGTAGTAGTGGTAGGATGAGCCGCCAGAACGACTTCCACCTCCACTTGAGCGGGAGCTACTGCGGCTGCTCCCTCCACTTCTGGAATGTCCTACACCCGCATCAACGATTTGAGGCACGGATAGAAAAACAAGTAATAAACAGGTCATTAAAAGAGCGTAAAACTTTTTCATGTGTCTCCTAACTATATGATTGGAAAGGTAGCTGTCTAGACTACTGGGTGGCTACTAGCGAATTACTCACTTTCTTTCAACTTCGCCAACTCTTGTGCAAGCAGTTTAAGGGCAACTTGTGGGTTGGCTTGTCCTTTGGTTGCCTTCATGAGGAAGCCTGTGAAGGCCTTATCTGCGTTGCGTTTGCCTGACTTGAAGTCGGCAACGGCAGCTTCGTTATCCGCAAAGACTTGGTGGATGATTGGAATCAGAACATCTGGATCAGAGATTTGCACCAAGCCTGCTTTTTCCACGTATTCACGCGCGCCACCGCCATTTTTAGCTAGGTGGACAAAGACTTTCTTGGTAGTAGCTGAGGTCTTTAAGAAGGATATTGGTTGCTTCAATCCCGTAGAGACCTGTCCAAACCTTGTTGACCTCTTGTTTAGCGAGTTCGTTAAAGGTGTCTTGATTGTCATTGAGGCTATTGAAAAGGTAGAATTCTGAATTCGAATGATTATTAAACTATTTAATAACCTTTAAAAATCATCTAAGATATACTAGGCGTTATTTACTAGCATTTAGCTTCTTTATGGAATGGCGTTCGATGAGCCATCCCACAATCCATCCTATTGCTAGCAAGTAATTTTCAAAAGCACCGATAGCATTTACAGGAGAGTGATACTCCATATAATTGAGTAAGTGATTTGTTCCTATTCCAATTCCGCCAATAATGAGAGCAAGAAGTGCGATTCGTAGATAGAACCAATCGTATTTAATATTGACAGCGAGAATAATAATCAATACAGCTAAATTCCATATTCCAATTTCTCGTTGCCAACCAGCAGATATTCCGTACCCGGAGTGGCTTCCCATGTACGATGGAAAGAAAATTTGTAGTATAGAAGCACCTAACATAGCGATGATGACTAAGACAAATAGCAATCGTAAAAATTTGTTCATTTATTCTCCTTGTCTCATTCTCGTCTTAAAAGTAGAAAAAAGTGTATAAAGAGTAAATTACTCACTTTCTTTCAACTTCGCCAATTCTTGTGCCAGGAGTTTAAGGGCAACTTGTGGGTTGGCTTGGCCTTTGGTTGCTTTCATGAGGAATCCTGTGAAGGCCTTGTCTGCGTTACGTTTGCCTGACTTGAAGTCGGCAACGGCTGCTTCATTATCTGCGAAGACTTGGTGGATGATTGGAATCAGAACATCTGGATCAGAGATTTGTACCAAGCCTGCTTTTTCCACGTATTCACGCGCGCCACCGCCATTTTTAGCCAGGTGGACAAAGACTTTCTTGGCAATCTTAGAAGAGATAGTACCATCTTCGATGATGGAAATCATTTCTACTAAGTTTTCTGGTGTCAATTCGATTTGTTCCAGTGTCTTACCTTCGGCGTTCAAGAACTGAGCAACTTCACCTTGGAGCCAGTTAGAGACTTGTTTGGCATCGCCACCGAGGGCAACAGCTTTTTCAAAGAAGTCAGAAGTGACTTTGTTTGCCGTCAACTGGCTAGCATCGTAGTCTGACAAGCCAAGATCAGATACGTAGCGCGCACGGCGTTCTTTTGGAAACTCTGGCAATTCAGTGCGCATTTCCTCAATCCACTCATCTGAGATTTCAAAGAGTGGTAGGTCTGGTTCTGGGAAGTAGCGGTAGTCTGCAGCACCTTCTTTGACACGCATGAGGATGGTTGCCTTGTTAGCTTCATCGTAACGGCGTGTTTCTTGGCGGATTTGACCACCTGAGCGAAGGATTTCGGCTTGACGTTGGACTTCGTATTCAAGACCCTTGCGAACATTTGAGAAGGAATTCAAGTTCTTCAACTCAGTCTTGGTACCGAATTTCTCTTGACCATAAGGACGAAGGGAGATGTTGGCATCCACGCGCATGGAACCTTCTTCCATCTTAACGTCAGAAATGCCAGCGTACTGGATAACTTCCTTGAGGGCAGTCAGATAAGCATAGGCTTCTTCAGGAGAACGCATGTCGGCTTCAGATACAATCTCAATCAATGGCACCCCTTGACGATTGAGGTCAACATAAGAGTAGCCATCTGTACCGTGGGTGTTCTTACCAGCATCTTCTTCTAGGTGAGCACGTTCGATACCGATTTTCTTAGTCGTACCGTCTTCTAGTTCTACTTCAATCCAGCCGTTGTAGCCGATTGGCTCATCAAACTGAGAAATTTGGTAGGCTTTTGGATTATCAGGATAGAAGTAGTTTTTGCGGTCAAAGTGCATCTTTTTGTGGATGTCCATGTTAAGGGCAAGAGCAGCCTTGATACCGGCATCGACAACACCTTTATTGAGAACTGGCAGAACTCCCGGGAAAGACCAGTCAATCACGTTGGTGTTGGCATTTTGGTCGTTTCCAAAGTGGGCAGAAGTAGGTGAGAAGATTTTTGAATTGGTGTTGAGCTCTACGTGGACTTCAAGTCCAATGACTGTTTCAAAGTTCATTAGTTGTCACCTCCAAAAATCACGGGTTGTTGTTTGTGGTAGTCTGTTGTTGCTTCAAAAGCAGCAGCAGCTTGGTAAATGGTTTCCTCAGAGTATTTAGGACCAATCAATTGGAGACCGACTGGGAGACCTTGAGCAAATCCAGCAGGAATCGAAATTCCTGGAAGACCAGCTAAGTTGACTGGGATGGTCAAGAGGTCAGCTAAGTACATGGCAACTGGGTCGTGGTTGAGTGAGTCCAAATCATAGGCAACGCTTGGTGCAGTTGGTCCCAAAATCAAGTCGTAATCCGCAAAGACGTTTTCGAAATCTTGAATGATAAGGGTACGGACTTGACCAGCTTTCTTATAGTAGGCATCGTAGTAACCTGATGAAAGGCTGAAAGTACCTAGCATGATACGGCGTTTCACTTCTTCACCGAAACCTTGGCTACGGCTGTTTACATAGATTTCATCAAGGTTGCTTGCATCTTCTGCGCGGTAGCCATAACGGATACCGTCAAAGCGTTGCAAGTTTGAGGAGGCTTCTGATGAAGCGATGATGTAGTAAACGGCAACACCGTATTTAGAGTGAGGAAGACTCACTTCTTCGACGATGGCACCAAGTTTTTCAAAGTGTTTAGCGGCATTCAGAATGGTTTCCTTAACCTCTGGGTCAATCCCTTCACCAAGGTATTCCTTAGGCAAAGCAATTTTCATTCCCTTGATGTCTTGACCAATTTTTGAAGTAAAGTCGGCAATGCGGACAGGAGCAGAAGTAGAGTCTTTAGCATCTTCGCTGGCAATCGCATTGAGCAAGAGGGCATTTTCTTTAACAGTTGGTGCAAAAGGTCCAATCTGGTCTAATGAGCTACCGAAGGCAATGAGACCGAAACGTGAAACCGTTCCGTAGGTTGGTTTGAGACCAACGATCCCGTTGAAGGCAGCAGGTTGGCGGATGGAACCACCCGTATCAGAACCAAGTGACAAGCGGACTTGCCCAGAAGCTACAGCTGCGGCAGAACCGCTTGATGAACCACCGGGAACCTTGCTGTGGTCCCAAGCATTTTTAGTGGCACCGTAGTAAGAAGTTTCACCTGATCCACCCATGGCAAACTCGTCCATGTTGGTTTTTCCGACAACAATCATACCCTTAGCTTTGGCATTGGCAACGGCTGTCGCATCAAAGATTGGCTCGTAGTTGTAGAGCATTTTTGAGGCAGCAGTTGTGAGGATGCCGTCAGTAGAAATATTATCCTTAACAGCCAGTGGAATTCCTGAAAGGACATTGTCGGCGTCGATTCCAGCTTGGTCAATGGCTTTGGCTTGAGTAAGGGCTTGCTCTTCAGCGATAGTGACAAAAGCGTTGATAGCTGTCTCGCGAGACTTGATATCTTCAAGCGTGGCTTGTGTCAATTCAGTAGCTGAAATCTCCTTAGATACAAGGAGGTTGTGCAAGTCTTCAATCGTTTTGTTATTAAAAGTCATTAGGCATCTCCTCCATCATCTAGGATAGCTGGCACCTTGATATAGTAGTTTTCTTTTTCAGGTACGTTTTTAAACAAGCGGTCACGGTCTGTTCCTTCTTCGGCCACATCAGGGCGGAGTACGGTCTTGCGGTCAGCCATGGTTGTAGTAGGTGCGACACCAGTTGTGTCGACTTCGCCCAGCAATTCAACCATATCTACAATCTTAGACAAGGTTGTCGCAAAGGCAGCAGTTTCTTCTTCAGAGAATTTTAATTTTGAAAGATTGGCAACGTGTGTTACCTCTTCTTGCGTAATTTTCATCTTGCATCCTTTCGTGAAATGATGATTTTTAGTCTGTTCTATTTTACCATATTTTCCTATAAATAAGGGAGCCAAACTGAAAAGAAATAGAAATTGAAAAATCGCTTTTAATTCGCTATAATGGTTAAACTAGAGAATAGAAAAAATAAGAGTTAGGATAGAAATATGTTCCATCAATTTATCACCAGATCTCAGACGGTTCCTCCTCCCATTTCCCTCTTTTGGTATGGGATTATGATGATCCTATTAGTGCTTTGTATTTATGGAGCACTTGCTTATCACAATAATCCGAAATTTGTTCGCTTGTTTAAGGGGATTCAGATCCTCCAGTTGCTAGCCCTATATAGCTGGTATGTTGGCTTTGGGATTCCATTTTCTAATAGCCTTCCATTTTACCATTGCCGTTTGGCTATGTTTGCGGTAGTTTTCTTGCCAGATAAATGGCTGAGCAAGCAATATTTTGCCCTCTTAGGAGCAAGTGGGGCGGTCTTTGCTTTGGTTTACCCTGTTTTTGATCCCTATGATTTCCCCCATATCACCAGTTTTTCATTTTTGATTGGGCACTATGCCCTTCTAGTGAATTCCTTAGTTTACTTGATGAATCACTATGATAAGACCTTGCTTAAGAAATATATGATTGTAGCCTATACCTTTATTCTCAACCTCTTTCTAGTTGGGGTTAATCAGGTGACGGGTGGAAATTATGGTCTCTTAAGAGATACCCCGTTTATCTCGAATGCTCCTCTATGGATAAAGTACCTCCTTGTGTCGGTCATCCTTTCACTGGCTCTGGTTCTCTTTGATATCTTGTTCAAGAAACGGTGGAAAAAGAGAAATCAGGCGCAATCTGTGCTCTAGCTTGCCTTTTCATCAGATGAGCAATTGAAAAACTCCCCAAAATCCGATATAATGGAGAGTTGAAAGGGATGGTAAAATCCAATGTAAACATCATTCTTAGCTACTGAAACAACTAAAAATAGAAAATCAAAGAAAGAGAACTTATGACTATTCAAGAAGAAATCAAGAAACGCCGTACCTTTGCCATCATCTCCCACCCGGACGCCGGGAAAACAACCATCACTGAGCAGTTGCTCTACTTTGGAGGTGAGATTCGTGAGGCTGGTACGGTAAAGGGGAAGAAAACAGGGACTTTTGCTAAGTCTGACTGGATGGATATCGAGAAACAACGTGGGATTTCGGTCACGTCATCTGTTATGCAGTTTGACTACGACGGCAAGCGCGTGAACATCCTCGACACACCAGGGCACGAGGACTTCTCAGAAGATACCTATCGTACCTTGATGGCGGTGGATGCTGCGGTCATGGTCGTGGACTCTGCCAAGGGTATCGAGGCCCAAACCAAGAAATTGTTTGAGGTTGTGAAGCACCGTGGCATTCCAGTCTTTACCTTTATGAACAAGCTGGACCGTGACGGCCGTGAGCCACTGGACCTCTTGCAAGAACTAGAAGAAGTCCTTGGCATTGCGAGCTACCCAATGAACTGGCCAATCGGGATGGGGAAAGCCTTTGAAGGCTTGTATGACCTCTATAACCAACGCTTGGAGCTCTATAAAGGGGATGAACGTTTTGCCAGTCTAGAAGATGGGGACAAACTCTTTGGCAGCAATCCTTTCTACGCTCAGGTTAAGGACGATATCGAACTGTTGCAAGAAGCAGGAAATGAATTTTCAGAAGAAGCTATCCTTGCTGGAGAATTGACGCCTGTCTTCTTTGGTTCAGCCCTCACTAACTTTGGGGTGCAGACCTTCCTTGAGACCTTCCTTAAGTTTGCTCCAGAACCACATGGCCACAAGAAAACAGATGGCGAAATTGTGGATCCTTATGACAAGGATTTCTCAGGATTTGTCTTTAAAATCCAAGCCAACATGGACCCTCGTCACCGTGACCGTATCGCCTTTGTTCGTATCGTATCAGGTGAGTTTGAGCGAGGGATGAGTGTCAATCTGCCTCGTACTGGGAAGACTGCCAAGCTTTCTAATGTCACCCAGTTTATGGCAGAAAGTCGTGAGAATGTGACCAATGCTGTAGCAGGTGATATCATCGGGGTTTACGATACTGGTACTTATCAAGTTGGAGACACTTTGACAGTTGGAAAAAACAAGTTTGAATTTGAACCGCTGCCAACCTTTACCCCTGAGATTTTCATGAAAGTTTCTGCTAAGAACGTCATGAAGCAAAAATCCTTCCACAAGGGGATTGAGCAACTGGTGCAAGAAGGAGCCATTCAGCTTTATAAGAATTACCAAACAGGTGAGTATATGCTAGGAGCTGTCGGACAACTCCAGTTTGAAGTCTTTAAGCACCGTATGGAAGGCGAGTACAATGCAGAAGTGGTCATGAGCCCAATGGGTAAAAAGACGGTTCGTTGGATCAAGCCTGAGGACTTGGATGAACGGATGTCCTCAAGCCGCAATATCTTGGCTAAAGACCGTTTCGACCAACCAGTCTTCCTCTTTGAAAATGACTTTGCCCTCCGCTGGTTTGCGGACAAGTATCCGGATGTAGAGTTGGAGGAAAAGATGTAACTCAGCACCAACAATTGGAACTAAAGTTCCTAATTGTTGGACGCTAGTCGCTATTTGGCGAACTAGCTAACTGCCTCACTAACTACGTTTGGCAAATAGAATCGATTTGCCAAACTCCGTGTCGTAGTGTAAAATCGGCTTACCTAAACGCTTCACTAGGAAAAATCCACGAATATTATCGATTCGTGGATTTTTTCGTAGTAATGGCAAGGAATTGAACTGCCTAACTGCCTAACTGCCTCACTAACTGAGTTTTACAAATGAAATTGATTTGTAAACCCCAGTGTCATAGTTCAGTAAATTTATTTGAATGTGTAACAATCTAAGTAACTAACGCCAAGTTTCTATGGAACTTGGCTAGGCGCTCCACTAGGCAAAAGATTTTTCTAATTACTCTCTAAATTCTGCATAGAATAAGGTAGGCTGGACCAATCTCTGTACAGTAAAGATAATTGGAATTAAAGAAAAACAAAAACCTCAGAAGTGTTCACCTTTTGTGAATTCTCTGAGGTTCTTTGCGTTTTAGTTTCCATATTTCTGGTAAAAATCGACCTTAACCTGGATAAAGGTTTCGGCTTCGCGTAGTAGTTGCAGGAGGGTAGCACGGGTTTCAAACTCCTCACGTGTTTTCGGGAGACTCCGATTGCGGAAGACTTGCAGATAGCGTTCGATGTCATCAAGTAGGTCATGAGCAGGATTGGTCTGACTTAGCTGGACAGCAATCTTAGAAAAGAGCTGGGCCAAGATCAAACTCTCACTTGCGGCCAGATGACAGGTATTGATCTGCTGGGCCATATTTCGCAGGATGCTACTTTGTCGCTGTCTCATCTCAAAGTAATGGATGTGGTAGTCCGTCTGGTGAAAGAGATGGTCCGAGTGATCCAGGTAGACCAGTTTGAGAGCTTCATCGAGGAGCTTGTCTAATTGGTCAACGAGTTGGGCTTGATTGCGTCCGTCTCCCCTTGAAAGATAGTATTTAAAACGAAGCAGGATGTCTTTTAACTTTTCTTCGACCTGAAGGTGGTAGCTTTGAATGGCTTTCTCACGAGAAGGCATATAAAGGTTGACTAATAGAGCAAAGCTTGTCCCGATGAGAAAGAGGAGCACTTCATTAAGCAAGAGCTCTGGAGAAGTAGACTCCTGTACCAAGAGATGGCTGACCAAGACACTGCTAGGGGTGATGCCGATTTCCCAGCCCATTTTGTAAGTAAGAGGGACATAGAGAGCCAGATAGAGGCCCAGGCTCCAGATGTGAAAGCCTGTCAGCTGAAAGGCTAGAACACCGATAGCCAGCGCTAGGAGCATGGAAAAGAGGCGGTTACGTGCTAATTTCAGCGTGCTTCTGCGTGTGTCGGAGAGGCTTAAGAGAGCGATGATTCCAGCTGAAACTGCTGATGATAAATCTAAAAAATAAGCGAGTAAACAAGCGAGACAGGTCGCTAAGACCAGTTTGGTCGTACGTTGAGTGAGGGACATGAAAATTTCCTAAACTAATAGAATCAAGTGTTTAACGAGGAGTTAGAGACTAGGGACGAAGTTTTCGGTTTGTAGCATACTCGGCAACCGCTGTAAAGAGGACATCTGTCGAAGAGTTTAGGGCTGTTTCGCAGGAGTCTTGCACGACTCCAATCACAAATCCGACTCCGACAACCTGCATAGCCAAGTCGTTGGAAATCCCAAAGAGGCTACAAGCGACAGGAATGAGGAGAAGGGATCCCCCAGCGATTCCAGAGGCTCCGCAGGCAGAAATGGCAGCCACGAAACTGAGCACAAATGCTGTCCCAAAGTCTACCGAGATTCCGAGTGTGTTGACGGCAGCCAGGGTCAGGACATTTATGGTAACAGCAGCGCCAGCCATATTGATGGTCGAACCAAGCGGGATGGAGACAGAGTAGGTGTCAGGATTCAGTCCCAAGTCTTGGCAGAGTTTCATATTGACAGGGATATTGGCAGCAGAGCTACGAGTGAAAAAGGCTGTAATACCACTGACACGTAGGCATTTCAAAACAAGGGGATAGGGATTTTTTCTCATAAAGAGAAAGGCGATGAGTGGGTTGACGATGAGAGCAACAAAGGCCATGGTAGCAATCAAAAGTCCTAGGAGGACACCGTAGTTAGCCAAACTGGCAATGCCCTTGTCAGAGATGGTCTTGAACACCAAGCCTAAAATCCCAAAGGGAGCTAGATTGATAATCCATTCGACAATTTTAGAGGTGACATCCGCCATGGTTTTCAGCAATTCTTTACTGTGTTTACTTGCCTCTCTCATAGCCAGACCAAAGACGACTGCCCAAGAGAGAATCCCGATATAGTTGGCTTCAACAATAGCATTCAAGGGATTGTCCACCAGTTTGAGCAAGAGGTTGCTGAGGATTTGACCGATACCGTCAGGAGCAGCAACTTCTGTATTTGCGCTGGTCAGGGTGATTTGCACAGGCAGTAAGAAACTAGCTAGAACGGCTACCAATGCAGCAGCAAAGGTTCCAAGTAAATATAGGAAAATAACCGTCTTCATATTGGTGTTTTGTCCTTTTTGGTGTTGGGAAAGGGCATTGGCAACAAGGGCAAAAACCAAAATAGGAGCGATGGCTTTCAGTCCGCCTACAAAGAGTTCTCCAAGCAGACCAATTCCTGTAAGGTTTGGAAAGAGCATCCCTAATGTCGCTCCAAAAATCATTCCAATAAGGATTCGTTTGATGAGGCTTGCCTTGGTCCAGGCTCTAATGATTCGTTTCATAGCAGTCTCCTTCAAATGTATTGTTTATAATTATAGTATAAATATGCTATAGAGGCAAGTGATATTTTGAAAAAAGGGCCGATAATTGAATAATTATGAAAGAAAAGAGAAGGGCGATTTTATGGTATAATAGGAAAAAGGAGTTTTATATGCAAGATTTTTTTCAACGCTATTTTGATAGACTTGACTTAACAACTATTTTAGAGAATCTCTTAACCAAGGTGATTTCTCTTTTGATTTTGTTTTTACTATTTTATATAGCTAAAAAGATGCTTCATGCGACTGTCCGAAAGATTGTCAAGCCTTCACTTAAATTTTCCAATCGAGATGCGGGAAGACAAAAGACCATTTCTCGTTTGCTGGAGAATGTCTTTAATTACATTCTTTATTTCTTTTTGCTCTACTGTATCCTGTCTATTTTAGGACTGCCAGTTTCCAGCCTTCTTGCTGGTGCGGGGATTGCTGGGGTGGCCATTGGTATGGGGGCGCAAGGCTTTCTATCCGATGTCATTAATGGCTTCTTCATTCTTTTTGAACGCCAGCTTGATGTGGGTGATGAAGTAGTTCTCACAAATGGACCGATTACCGTTTCTGGAAAGGTCGTTAGCGTAGGGATCCGTACAACGCAACTGCGGGGTGACGATCAAGCCCTTCACTTTGTTCCCAATCGTAATATCACCGTCGTCAGCAATCTATCTCGTACTGAATAGGCCGGCTATTTTAGCAGATTTGTGGTACAATAGAAGGAGTTTGGTAAAGGAGAGAGTATGCTATTTGTAGAGAAAAAATTAGGTCACGATTGTACGTGGATAGACCTTGATGTAGACAAGATTAAAAACATGGAAGACCTTTCGGATGTCTATGGATTGGACAAGGAAACCATCGAGTATGCTCTGGATAGAAATGAGCGTGCCCACATGGACTATCACCGTGAAACGGGAACGGTAACCTTCATTTATAATGTTCTTGACTTAGAAAAAGACAAAGAATATTATGAAGCGATTCCGATGACCTTTATCGTTGAAAAACAACGGCTGATCACAATTAGCAACCACAAGAATAGTTATGTGATTAAACGAATGGCATCCTACCTTGAAAGCCATGAAGTTGTTTCAATCTACAAATTTCTTTTTGCCAGTTTAGAGATTATTAGCAATGCTTATTATCCAGTGATTGAAGAGATGGATAAAAGTAAGGATGAAATCAGTGCACTTCTTCGTCAAAAAACAACTAAAAAAAATCTTTTTGCTCTCTCTGACTTGGAAACTGGTATGGTTTACCTGACTGCTGCTGCCAAACAAAATCGTCTCCTCTTGGAACATATCCAAGGACATGCCCTTTATCGCAATCTTAATGAGGTGGAAAGAGAGCAGTTTGACGATGCTATGATTGAAGCCCATCAGTTGGTTTCAATGACAGACTTGATATCTCAAGTTTTGCAACAACTCTCAGCCTCTTACAACAACATCCTAAATAATAATCTAAATGATAATTTGACAACTTTGACAATTATCTCAGTCTTGCTAGCTATCCTTGCGGTTATTACAGGATTCTTCGGAATGAATGTTCCCTTACCGTTTACAGATGAACCAAATGCTTGGATTTATATTTTGATAGCTAGTCTCATTTTATGGGCAGTCTTAGCTCAATGTTTAAAGAAAATTGCTAGAAATTAAAAAAAGGAGCCAGAATGGCGATTGAAAATTATATGCCAGATTTTGCTGTGGAAGCAGTTTATGATCTGACAGTCCCAAGCCTGCAAGCGCAGGGTATCAAGGCTGTTTTGGTCGATCTGGACAATACCCTCATTGCTTGGGACAACCCTGATGGGACGCCAGAGATGAAGCAATGGCTACATGACCTCCGTGACGCGGGTATCCGCATCATCGTGGTCTCAAATAACACCAAAAAACGAGTTCAACGAGCAGTTGAAAAGTTTGGGATTGATTACATTTATTGGGCTCTGAAGCCCTTCACATTTGGGATTGACCGTGCCATGAAGGAATTTCACTATGAGAAAAATGAAGTGGTCATGGTCGGCGACCAACTCATGACGGATATACGAGCAGCGCACCGTGCAGGTATTCGCTCGATCTTGGTCAAACCCTTGGTCCAACACGACTCGATCAAGACGCAGATCAACCGAGCTCGCGAGCGCCGTGTCATGAAGCAAATTACTGAAAAGTACGGACCGATTACATATAAAAAAGGAATTTAACTATGGAAGAAATTCTCTGTATTGGTTGTGGAGCAACCATTCAGACGATAGACAAGGCTGGTCTTGGATTTACGCCCCAGTCGGCACTTGAAAAAGGGTTGGAGACTGGAGAAGTTTATTGTCAACGCTGTTTCCGTCTCCGCCATTACAATGAAATCACAGATGTCCAGTTGACGGACGATGATTTCCTCAAACTCTTGCACGAGGTGGGAGACAGTGATGCCTTGGTGGTCAATGTCATTGATATCTTTGACTTTAATGGCTCTGTCATCCCAGGCTTACCACGCTTTGTATCGGGCAATGATGTCCTCTTGGTCGGAAATAAAAAAGATATCCTGCCCAAGTCTGTTAAACCGGGCAAGATTAGCCAGTGGCTCATGGAACGTGCCCACGAAGAAGGTCTTCGCCCTGTGGATGTCGTCCTGACTTCGGCTCAGAATAAGCATGCTATTAAGGAAGTCATTGACAAAATCGAGCACTACCGTAAGGACCGCGATGTCTACGTAGTTGGGGTAACCAACGTTGGAAAATCAACCCTCATCAATGCCATTATTCAAGAAATTACGGGTGACCAAAATGTCATCACGACTTCGCGTTTTCCGGGGACAACCTTGGACAAGATTGAGATTCCGCTTGACGACGGATCTTATATCTACGATACGCCAGGGATTATCCACCGCCACCAGATGGCCCACTACTTGACGGCTAAAAACCTCAAGTATGTCAGCCCCAAAAAGGAAATCAAGCCCAAAACCTATCAGCTTAACCCTGAGCAAACCCTGTTTTTAGGTGGTCTTGGACGCTTTGACTTCATATCAGGAGAAAAGCAAGGATTTACAGCTTTCTTTGACAATGAACTCAAACTCCATCGTACTAAGCTTGAAAGCGCTAGTGCCTTTTATGACAAGCATCTGGGAACTCTTCTCACACCACCAAATAGCAAAGAGAAAGAAGATTTTCCAAAACTAGTCCAGCATGTCTTTACCATCAAGGACAAGACAGACTTAGTCATCTCAGGACTAGGCTGGATCCGCGTAACAGGCACCGCCAAAGTCGCCGTCTGGGCACCAGAAGGCGTCGCCGTCATCACACGAAAAGCCATTATTTAAACACAGAAAGGAAAGAGTTGTCTGAATTAGGGCGAGCTCTGCGAGCCCATAACGAATACTTTTCGCCGTGGTGTCAGTTGGTACAAGGAATTGTACCAACAACGGAAAATCTGAGACCTTAGGCTCAGATTTTAGTCATGAAAGTCCGAAGGACTTTGCTGACGTCCGTAACCACTTCAGAAAAGTATAAAAAGAAACTCTTTTAAAGAGAATATGTCATTAACATCAAAACAACGTGCCTTCCTCAACAGCCAGGCACACACCCTCAAACCCATCATCCAAATCGGGAAAAATGGACTCAACGACCAAATCAAAACCAGCGTCCGTCAAGCTCTTGACGCACGCGAATTGATTAAAGTTACGCTCTTGCAAAACACAGATGAAAACATCCACGAAGTAGCTGAAATCTTGGAAGAAGAAATCGGTGTGGATACAGTCCAAAAAATCGGACGCATCTTGATTTTGTATAAGCAATCCAGCAAGAAAGAAAATCGCAAGATTTCTAAAAAAGTCAAAGAAATCTAAAACCTACTCCAAACAACTGTTTTTACAGAGAATTAAAGGAAGACGAGCCTATGGCAATCGAATTATTGACTCCCTTTACCAAGGTAGAGTTGGAGCCAGAAATCAAGGAGAAAAAACGCAAACAAGTCGGGATTTTAGGGGGAAATTTTAACCCTGTTCACAATGCCCATCTTGTTGTGGCGGACCAAGTACGACAACAGTTAGGACTAGATCAGGTCCTGCTTATGCCCGAATACCAACCACCTCATGTAGATAAAAAGGAAACCATTCCCGAGCACCATCGGCTCAAGATGCTTGAGTTGGCGATTGAGGGGATTGAAGGTCTGGACATTGAAACCATTGAGTTAGAGCGTAAGGGCATTTCCTACACCTACGACACCATGAAGATTTTGACAGAGCAACATCCAGATACGGATTATTACTTCATTATCGGGGCGGATATGGTGGACTATCTGCCTAAATGGTACCGAATTGATGAGCTGGTCGACATGGTTCAGTTTGTTGGAGTTCAGCGCCCACGCTACAAGGCAGGGACTTCCTATCCAGTTATCTGGGTGGATGTACCTCTCATGGACATCTCGTCTAGCATGGTGCGTGACTTCATTGCCCAAGGTCGGAAACCTAACTTTCTCCTACCTCAGCCAGTGCTAGACTACATCGAGAAGGAGGGGCTTTACTGATGGCATACCAAGACTATATCAACTGTTCCCGAGAGGCTTTGTTGGAAAAAATGGCAGAGCTTCTACCTGCAAAACGCTTAACTCATTGCTTGGGTGTGGAGCGTGCAGCCATAGAGCTAGCGAAGCGATTCGGAGTCGATGCTGAGAAAGCGGGTCTAGCAGGCCTTCTTCATGATTATGCTAAAAAGCTGTCAGATCAGGAATTTCTAGACTTGATTGACTGTCATCAGCTAGACACTGATCTCAAAAACTGGGGCAATAATGTCTGGCATGGTATGGTTGGCATCTACAAGATTCGGGAAGATTTGGATTTGCATGATCCTGAAATCCTGCGAGCTATTGAAATCCATACAGTCGGAGCTGGTCAGATGACCAATCTAGATAAAGTCATCTACGTCGCAGATTATATCGAACACAATCGTGCCTTTCCTGGAGTGGATCAGGCGCGTGAAATTGCTGAGCTATCGCTCAATAAGGCAGTGGCCTACGAAACAGCGAGAACTGTGGAGCATCTAGCTCATCAGGGATTCCCCATCTATCCCCAAACCCTTGAAACCTATAACGCCTTTGTGCACTATTTGAAAGAGGACTAAATGAAGACGGTTTTTATAATCATTGATGTTCAGAATATTTTAGTGGAAACCGGTTTTCAGACAAATAGTCTATTGGAAAAAATTTCTTATTTACAAAACCAGGCTAGAAGCAAGAATATCGAAATTATTTATGTTCAACACATTGAGGATTCTGAAGCTCAAACATCAGAAGATTGGCAGTTATCTGGGCTTTTAAATCGAAAACCTAATGAAAAGGTCTTTCAGAAGAAGTATAACAGTATTTTCAAAGAAACTGGTTTAAAAGAATACTTGGATAAACAGGGGATTGAAAAATTGGTTTTATGTGGTATGCAGACAGAATATTGTGTGGATACCTCTGTCAAGGTTGCCTTTGAATATGGTTATCAGCTTATTATTCCAGCAGGAACTTGCACAACGTTTGATGGGAATGACATTCCAGCAGAAACGATAAATGAATTCTATGAGGGCATTTGGGAGGGGCGCTTTGCAGATGTCCTAGATTACAAACATATTTTCTAGAAAGAGGACTAAATGAACGAAAAAGAATTACTAGAACTAGTCGTGAAAGCGGCTGATGAAAAACGTGCGGAGGATATCCTCGCACTTGACGTACAAGAATTGACCAGTGTGACGGACTACTTTGTCATCACTAGCTCAATGAATAGCCGTCAGTTGGACGCTATCGCTGACAATATCCGTGAAAAAGTAGCTCAAGCAGGCTTTAAAGGCAGCCATGTTGAAGGCGATGCAGCAGGAGGCTGGGTTTTGCTAGACCTCGGTGGTGTCGTTGTGCATATCTTCTCAGAAGAAATGCGTGCCCACTATAACCTAGAAAAACTATGGCATGAGGCGGATTCTGTAGATATTTCTGAAGCCTTGGCCTAGTAGATGAACTCAGTTGCAGTCAACTGGGTTTATTTGCTTAGTTTAGAAAAAAATGGATAGAAAGGTGAGGGCGTCGTGTTTTGTTCATCTCGAAACTGAACACGAGCTAAAAGCTGCGAGAAAAAGATAAACTTCCTTTGTATCTGATGATACAGCAGAAAGTTTCCTATTTTCTCCTTGCTTTTAACGCTCTTTGTATCTTAATTATGGCAACTTACGAAACCTTTGCGGCTGTTTACGATGCTGTGATGGATGATAGTTTATACGATAAATGGACGGATTTTTCTTTACGTCATTTGCCTAAGACCAAGGAGAGAAAGAAACTTTTGGAACTGGCTTGTGGGACAGGTATCCAGTCTGTCCGCTTTTCTCAAACTGGCTTTGATGTGACAGGACTTGACTTGAGCGCGGATATGTTGAAGATTGCGGAGAAGAGAGCGGCTTCAGCCAAGCAAAAGATTGATTTTATTGAAGGCAATATGCTGGATTTATCTAAGACTGGTAAGTACGACTTTGTTACGTGTTACTCGGACTCAATCTGCTACATGCAGGATGAGGTCGAAGTAGGAGATGTGTTTAAGGAAGTGTATAATGCCCTCAATGAAGACGGAGTATTCATCTTTGACGTGCATTCGACCTACCAGACAGATGAGGTTTTTCCAGGCTATTCTTACCATGAAAATGCGGAAGATTTTGCCATGCTCTGGGATACCTATGAGGATGCGGCTCCTCACTCCATCGTGCATGAGTTGACCTTCTTTGTCAAGGAAGCGGACGGTTCCTTTAGTCGCCACGATGAAGTGCATGAGGAGCGTACATATGAAGTCTTGACCTATGATATCTTGCTGGAACAGGCTGGTTTCAAGTCCTTCAAACTCTATGCGGACTTTGAGGACAAGGAGCCGACAGAAACCAGCACCCGTTGGTTTTTTGTCGCGCAGAAGTAGGAGAACATCATGATCATCACAGGTATTATCGCGGAGTTTAATCCTTTTCATAATGGCCACAAATACTTGCTGGATCAAGCAGAGGGATTGAAAATCGTTGCCATGTCAGGGAATTTCATGCAGAGAGGAGAGCCTGCTATCGTAGACAAGTGGACACGGGCTCAGATGGCGCTGGAAAATGGAGCGGATCTGGTAGTGGAATTGCCCTTTTTAGTCAGTGTTCAGGCGGCAGATTTCTTTGGTCAAGGAGCTGTGGATATCTTGGCTCGCTTGGGTATTGATACTCTAGCTTTCGGGACAGAGGAAGTTCTGGATTATCAAAAAATATCTGACTTATACACAGAGCGAGGTACTGAGATGGAGAAATTTGTGGAAAATCTGCCTGATTCCCTTTCCTATCCCCAGAAAACCCAGGCCATGTGGAAGGAATTTGCAGGTCTTGATTTTTCAGGTAATACCCCTAATCATGTTCTAGCTTTGGCCTATGCCAAGGTGGTTGCGGGACGTAGAATCAAACTCCATCCGATTCAACGTCAGGGAGCTGGCTATCATTCTGTGGATAAGGATGTGGACTTTGCCTCGGCAACAGCGCTCCGCCAGCATCAATCAGACCAAGATTTCTTAGAACGCTTTATGCCTTCTGTTACCCTCTTTGAGCAGGCGAGTAAGGTGAGTTGGGATGATTATTTTCCCTTGCTCCGCTATCAAATTTTGTCAAATCCCGACCTTACCACCATCTATCAGGTCAATCAAGAAATGGCTGTGCGCATCAAGGATGCTATTAAAACAGCCCAGTCTGTTGACGAATTGGTCGAGGCAGTTGCGACCAAGCGTTATACCAAGGCGCGTGTCAGACGCCTCTTGACTTATATTTTGGTGCAAGCCAGAGAAAGCGACTTGCCAGAAGGCATCCATGTCCTTGGCTTTACCGAAAAAGGCAGACAACATCTCAAGTCTTTGAAAGGGCAGGTCCATCTAGTCAGCCGAATTGGCAAAGAACCATGGGATGCAATGACTCAAAAAGTAGACCAGATTTACCAACTAGGACAGCCAAGTATCGCAGAGCAGAATTTTGGAAGAGTGCCGATTAGAATAGAAACAAACTAAGTCTACTGAAAGGTAGGCTTTTTTATTGTATGTTTTAATGAAAATGTCATTTTTAAGTGTTAGAAAGTTTGTTTGGCGATTTCAGAACTTTCTTCTAAAATTCACACAAAACTCTTCAATTTGGGTTTGTGGAAATCGTTTTTTTATGATAGAATATTAAGGAATGTATGTCATTCGATAAACAAATTTAATGAGGTAAAAACATGGAAATCATGACACTTGCGATTGCTGTTTTTGCCGTCATCATTGGTTTAGTCATTGGATATGTCAGCATCTCAGCTAAGATGAAATCATCTCAAGAGGCTGCAGAGTTGATGCTTCTAAATGCTGAACAAGAAGCAACTAATTTACGAGGACAAGCTGAGCGCGAAGCGGATTTATTGCTAAATGAAGCCAAGAGCGAAAGCAAGTCTCTTAAAAAAGAAGCACTATTGGAGGCCAAAGAGGAAGCCAGAAAATACCGTGAAGAAGTGGACGCTGAATTTAAGTCAGAACGTCAGGAGCTCAAGCAAATTGAAAGTCGTTTGACGGAGAGAGCTACGAGCCTTGACCGTAAGGACGACAATTTGACGAACAAAGAAAAAACACTTGAACAAAAAGAACAAAGTATTTCTGATAGAGCAAAAAACCTTGATGCACGTGAAGAGCAATTAGAGGAAGTCGAAAGACAAAAAGAAGCTGAACTTGAACGTATCGGTTCCCTTTCTCAAACTGAGGCTCGAGATATTATCTTGGCTCAGACAGAGGAAAACTTGACCAAGGAAATTGCTAGCCGCATTCGTGAGGCTGAGCAAGAGGTGAAGGAACGTTCAGACAAGATTGCGAAAGATATCTTGGTTCAGGCTATGCAGCGTATCGCTGGTGACTATGTAGCAGAGTCAACAAACTCGACAGTTCACCTACCAGATGATACCATGAAGGGACGCATTATCGGACGCGAAGGTCGAAACATCCGTACCTTTGAAAGTTTGACAGGGGTTGATGTCATCATCGATGACACGCCAGAAGTGGTAACCTTGTCAGGATTTGATCCGATTCGTCGTGAAATTGCTCGTATGACCATGGAAATGTTGCTCAAGGATGGCCGTATCCACCCAGCTCGTATCGAGGAGTTGGTGGAGAAAAACCGTCAAGAGATTGACAATAAAATCCGTGAATACGGTGAGGCTGCTGCCTACGAGATTGGTGCGCCAAACCTCCATCCAGACTTGATGAAGATCATGGGACGCTTACAGTTCCGTACTTCATATGGACAAAATGTCTTGCGTCATTCGATTGAAGTTGCTAAGTTATCTGGTATCATCGCCAGTGAACTTGGTGAAAATGCAGCTCTTGCCCGTCGTGCTGGATTCCTTCATGACATTGGGAAAGCCATTGACCGTGAGGTTGAAGGTAGCCACGTTGAGATTGGTACAGAGTTGGCTCGTAAGTACAAGGAACACCCAGTTGTGGTGAATACCATTGCTAGCCACCACGGCGATGTCGAAGCCGAAAGCGTCATTGCAGTGATTGTTGCTGCAGCAGATGCCTTGAGTGCAGCGCGTCCAGGTGCTCGTAGTGAATCTCTTGAAAACTATATCAAGCGTCTCCACGATTTGGAAGAAATCGCCAATGGCTTTGAAGGAGTGCAAAATAGCTTTGCTCTTCAAGCAGGACGTGAAATTCGTATCATGGTTAATCCAGGACAAATCAAAGACGACAAAGTCACAATCTTGGCTCACAAAGTTCGTGAGAAAATTGAAAATAATCTCGATTACCCAGGAAATATCAAGGTAACCGTGATCCGCGAACTTCGTGCAGTAGATTATGCTAAATAAATAAGAAAGAGCAGTTGAAAAATTACTGCTTTTTTGTTACACTAGATAGAAAGACTGTAGAAGGATAACTGACGTTCTCATCAGTATCCGAGAGAAATTTTACTTTATTTCACAGACTAACTAAAGGAGACATAATGGCAGACCGAGGCTTGCTAATCGTTTTTTCTGGTCCTTCAGGAGTTGGGAAAGGGACGGTTAGAAGAGAGATTTTTGAGAGTTCTGAGAATCAATTTCAATACTCTGTATCGATGACGACGCGTGCGCAACGTCCTGGTGAAGTGGACGGAGTGGATTATTTCTTCCGTACTCGTGAAGAGTTTGAAGAGCTGATCCGTCAAGGTCAGATGTTGGAATATGCAGAATATGTCGGTAACTACTATGGAACTCCGCTAACCTATGTCAATGAAACCCTAGACAAGGGAATCGATGTCTTTCTTGAGATTGAAGTGCAGGGAGCTCTTCAGGTTAAGAAAAAGGTTCCAGATGCTGTCTTTATCTTTCTAACGCCACCAGATTTGGATGAATTGCAAGATCGTTTGGTAGGTCGTGGAACAGATAGCGCTGAAGTGATTGCCCAACGAATCGAAAAAGCCAAGGAAGAAATTGCCCTCATGCGTGAGTATGATTATGCCATTGTCAACGATCAGGTGCCCCTCGCTGCTGAACGTGTCAAGCGTGTGATCGAAGCAGAACACTTCCGTGTGGACCGTGTCATTGGTCACTACCAGGAGATGTTGCCAAAATCTCCAACTACTCGATAAACTATAGGAAATAGGTACAAGCAAATGATGTTAAAACCCTCTATTGATACCTTGCTAGACAAGGTACCATCAAAATATTCACTCGTAATCTTGGAAGCAAAACGCGCCCACGAACTAGAAGCCGGTGCACCAGCAACTCAAGAGTTTAAGTCTGAAAAATCAACTCTTCGCGCTTTGGAAGAAATCGAGTCAGGAAATGTAACCATTCACCCAGATCCAGAAGGAAAACGTGAAGCGGTTCGTCTCCGTATCGAAGAAGAAAAACGTCGCAAAGAAGAAGAAGAAAAGAAAATCAAAGAGCAAATTGCTAAAGAAAAAGAAGATGGTGAAAAAATTTAAGGTTGGGGGGACTCAATCTTATTTTTTCTATTGCAAGAATATACTGACAAGAAGGAGGTGAGAAGATGGCTATTGCAAAGATTATCGTGGATGTTCCCCTGATGCAGACGGACCAGCCTTACAGTTACAAGGTCCCTGAAGAATTTGTAGAGATGCTGGAAGTTGGTATGCGGGTCCATGTCCCCTTCGGCAAGGGTAATCGTTTGATCCAAGGGATTGTGCTAGATTTGGAGTTCCAGTCAGATGAGGAAGAAGCTGATCAGGACTTGAAAGAGATTGCAGAGGTGCTGGACTTTTCCCCTGTTCTCACTCAAGAGCAACTCTGGTTGGCTGAGGAATTACGCAAGTCCGTCTTTTCTTACAAAATCTCCATTCTAAAAGCCATGCTTCCAGGGTTTTTAAACTCCAGCTATGATAAGATTCTCTATCCTCTGGAAGGTCTGAGTCAGGCAGACAAAGAGCGCTTGTTTGGTTCAGAAGCTTCGCTAGCCTTTTCTTCTCTAGACCTTGCTAAACAGGCAGAAATGATGCGCTTGACCAGGAAAGGTCTGCTCCACTTAGAATACCAGGCAGTCGATCAAAAGAAGGTTAAGACCCAGTCTTGGTATGAGGTTGATGCTACTCAGCTAGAGAAGATCGAGATTTCTGCGCGTGCTAAGAAAAAGGCAGAACTCAGAGACTATTTGCTGTCTCATCCTAAGAGTGCTCCTCTGGCTAGTTTGTTAGAGTCCTACTCACGCGAGCAAGTCAACTTCTTTGTGGAGCAAGGAGCTCTAACCCTAGTCCAAAAGGAAGTGCAACGCTCAGCCGCTTATTTTGAAGGCATTGAAGTCAGCCAACCTTTGGAATTGAATCGGGAACAAAGACAGGCGCGTGATGCCGTTGTCAGTGCTATTGGCAGTCAACAGCCTCCTTTCCTCCTTCAAGGAATTACAGGAAGTGGGAAAACTGAGGTGTACTTACAGATCATCCAAGGAGCCTTGGACAAGGGGAAGACAGCTATTTTACTGGTTCCTGAGATTTCTCTGACGCCACAAATGACGGAGCGTTTCATTGCTCGATTTGGTGAGAAAGTAGCCATTCTCCACTCAGGCCTATCCAATGGTGAGAAGTACGACGAATGGCGCAAGATTGAGCGTGGCGATGCCCAAGTTGTCGTTGGCGCTCGATCAGCTATCTTTGCTCCACTGAAAAATCTGGGTGTCATGATTATCGATGAGGAACATGAAGCTAGCTACAAACAAGACAGCAATCCACGTTATCATGCCAGAGAGGTAGCCATCTTACGGGCCCAGTACAATCAAGCAGCTCTGGTCCTTGGTTCGGCGACACCGAGTTTAGAAAGTCGTGCGCGTGCTGGAAAAGGCGTCTATCAACACTTACGTCTGACCCAACGGGCCAATCCTTTAGCCACTATTCCTGAGGTTCAAGTGATTGACTTTCGTGACTATATCGGGCAGAATGAGACGTCAAACTTTACGCCTCCTTTGCTAGAGGCCATCCAAGATCGCCTAGATAAAAAAGAGCAGGTAGTCCTCATGCTCAACCGTCGGGGTTATTCTAGCTTTGTTATGTGTCGGGAGTGTGGGACGGTGGATAGTTGTCCCAACTGTGACATTTCTCTGACTCTCCACATGGATACCAAGACCATGAACTGCCATTACTGTGGTTTTTCTAAGGGGATTCCTCATGTCTGTCCCAACTGTCAGAGTCGCAGCATTCGCTACTACGGTACAGGGACTCAGAAAGCATATGATGAACTGGCAGAACTCTTTCCTCAGGCCTGCATTCTACGGATGGATGTGGATACGACCCGCAAGAAAGGCAGTCACCAAGCTCTTCTTGACCAGTTTGGCCGTGGGGAAGCAGATATCTTGTTGGGAACTCAGATGATTGCCAAGGGCTTGGATTTTCCAAATGTGACCCTAGTCGGAGTTCTCAATGCGGACACGGCCTTGAATCTGCCAGATTTTCGTTCTTCCGAGAGAACCTTCCAGCTCTTAACTCAGGTGGCTGGTCGCGCAGGTCGTGCAGAAAAGGCTGGGCAGGTCTTGATCCAGTCATACAATCCTGAGCATTATGCCATTCGTTTTGCAAAAGATCAGGATTACGAAGGTTTTTACGCTTATGAAATGGGCATCAGACGCCAACTCGGCTACCCGCCTTATTATTTCACGATTGGGATTACCCTCTCTCACAAGCAAGAAGAAGAGGTTGTCAAACGTGCCTATGAAGTCATGGGAATTTTGCGCTCAGGTTTGTCGGAAACTAGTAAAATCCTTGGACCAACGCCAAAACCCATCGCCCGTACTCACAACCTTTATCATTACCAGATTTTGATTAAATACCGTTTAGAAGATGAACTAGGACCAACCCTCAATCGAGTTTTGGCCTTGACTCAAGAACGGGAAAATAGCGAGCTTCGTCTCAGCATTGACCACGAACCGCAGCAATTTTTATAAGAAGGAGAAGAAATGACAAAACTAATCTTTATGGGGACTCCCGATTTTTCAGCGACAGTTTTGAAGGGCTTGTTATCAGATGACCGTTACGAGATTTTAGCAGTTGTGACCCAGCCAGACCGCGCTGTCGGCCGTAAAAAAGTGATCCAAGAAACCCCAGTCAAGCAGGCCGCCAAAGAAGCGGGTCTCCCTATCTACCAACCTGAAAAATTATCTGGGAGCCCAGAGCTGGAAGCTATTATGAATTTAGGAGCGGATGGGATTATCACCGCTGCTTTTGGGCAATTTCTCCCAAGTAAACTTCTTGATAGCATGGACTTTGCAGTCAATGTTCACGCCTCCCTTCTTCCCAAACACCGTGGTGGTGCGCCTATCCATTATGCCTTGATTCAAGGGGATGAGGAAGCTGGTGTGACCATTATGGAGATGGTTAAGGAAATGGATGCAGGAGATATGATTTCTCGTCGTAGCATTCCTATCACAGATGAGGACAATGTCGGGACCTTGTTTGAAAAATTAGCGATTGTTGGTCGGGACTTGCTTTTGGATACGCTACCTGGCTACCTAGCAGGAGAAATCCAACCTGAACCACAAGATCCTAGTCAAGTCACTTTCTCGCCAAATATCAAACCAGAGGAAGAAAAATTGGACTGGAATAAGACTAACCGTCAACTCTTCAACCAAATCAGAGGGATGAATCCATGGCCTGTTGCCCATACTTTTTTCAAGGGTGATCGCTTTAAGGTTTATGAAGCCCTACCAGTAGAAGGTCAGGGAGTTCCAGGCGAGATCATCTCTATTGGTAAGAAGGAATTGATTGTCGCAACGGCAGAAGGGGCTCTGTCTCTCAAGCAAGTGCAGCCTGCTGGGAAGCCTAAGATGGACATCGTATCCTTTCTCAACGGAGTGGGACGTACATTGACTGTAGGAGAACGATTTGGTGACTAAAGTAGAAACGGCTAGAAGTCTAGCTCTAGCAGTATTAGAGAATGTTTTTATCAATCAAGCATACTCAAATATTGCCTTACATAAGCATCTCAAGGGGAGTCAACTTTCTACAGCGGACAAGGGTTTGGTGACAGAGATTGTCTATGGAACGGTAGCCCGTAAACTGACTCTGGAATGGTACCTGTCCCACTTTATCGAAGACCGAGATAAGCTAGATAACTGGCTCTATATCCTGCTCCTTCTTAGCGCCTACCAACTTCGGTATCTGGATAAGATTCCTAATCACGCTGTAGTCAATGAAGCGGTAGAACTAGCCAAAGCGCGTAAAAAAGGCAGTGAAAAATTGGTCAACGCAGTCCTTCGTCGTATCTTGCGAGAAGGTTGGCCGGATGTTGACAGCATCAAACGCAAAAACAAGCGTGATTCCATTGCCTATTCTCTCCCAGTTTGGCTAGTGTCTAAGCTCAAGGAAGAATACGGTGAAGAGCGAGCAGAAGCCATCTTTAAAAGCCTCTTGGTGCGTAACAAAGCCAGTATTCGGGTGACTGACTTGAGTCGAAAAGAGGAAATCAAAGCCGTGTTAGAGGCGACTGATTCCCCTTTGGCGGCCACTGGTCTGGTCAAGGAGCAAGGCCACTTTGCAGGACATGATTTGTTCGCAGAAGGGGCTATAACCATCCAAGACGAGTCCAGTCAATTGGTTGCTCCGACTCTTGATTTACAAGGTGATGAACAGGTCCTGGATGCCTGTGCGGCTCCGGGCGGTAAAACAGCCCATATGGCCTCTTACCTCATATCTGGTAAGGTGACAGCTTTGGACTTGTATGACCATAAGTTGGACTTAATCCAAGAAAATGCCCAACGTCTGAGTGTGGCAGATCGAGTGCAAACGCAAAAATTGGATGCCAGAAAAGTGCATGAGTTTTTCGGTCGGGACTCTTTTGATAAGATTTTAGTAGATGCCCCTTGTTCTGGGATTGGACTTTTACGTCGCAAACCAGATATCAAATACAATAAAGAAACAGCAGATTTCACCTCCTTACAGGAAATTCAGCTGGAAATATTAGGTAGTGTTTGTCAAACACTACGAAAAGGTGGTATAATAACGTATAGTACCTGTACTATTGTCTCTGAGGAGAACTTTCAAGTCGTTGAGGCGTTTTTAGAAAGTCATCCCGAGTTTGAGCAGGTTAAACTAGAACACGAATGCAAAGATATCCTGAAAGATGGCTGCATCCTGATTACTCCTGAATTGTATGGAAGTGATGGATTCTTTATCAGCCAATTTTGCAAGATATCAGAATAGGAAGGAACTGACACAATGGAAATAGCATTATTAACAGATGTTGGTCAGAAACGGACAAATAATCAGGACTATGTCAATCACTTTGTCAACCGAGCAGGACGCACTATGATCATCTTGGCTGACGGGATGGGAGGACACCGTGCAGGAAATATCGCTAGTGAGATGGCGGTAACAGACCTCGGTGTGGATTGGGTAGATACTCAAATTAACTCAGTCAATGAAGTTCGTGAGTGGTTTGCCCACTACCTGGAGATTGAAAATCAAAAAATTCATCAACTAGGTCAGGACGAAGCCTACAGAGGCATGGGGACAACGCTAGAAGCTGTTGCGTTTATTGACAACCAAGCCATCTATGCTCACATTGGAGATTCTCGTATCGGTTTGATTCGTGGAGAAGAATACCACCAGTTGACGAGTGACCATTCCTTGGTCAATGAATTGCTCAAGGCTGGTCAATTGACTCCAGAAGAAGCAGAAACTCATCCTCAAAAGAATATCATCACACAGTCTATCGGACAAAAGGATGAAATTCAGCCAGATTTTGGGATGATCACACTGGAGTCTGGGGATTATCTCTTGCTCAATAGTGACGGTTTGACCAATATGATTTCGGCAAGCGAAATTTATGATATTGTAACCAGTGATATTTCCCTAGCAGACAAGGCGGCAACCCTCATTCGTTTTGCTAACAATGCAGGAGGTTTAGACAACATTACGGTTGCCCTTGTTTACATGAACGAGGAGGCGGCAGAATGATCCAAATCGGCAAGATTTTTGCCGGGCGGTATCGGATTGTCAAGCAGATTGGTCGAGGAGGCATGGCAGATGTTTACTTGGCCAAGGATTTGATCCTAGATGGGGAAGAGGTGGCAGTTAAGGTCCTGAGGACCAACTACCAGACGGACCCGATTGCTGTGGCACGTTTCCAGCGGGAAGCGAGGGCTATGGCGGATCTGGACCATCCTCATATCGTCCGGATAACAGATATCGGTGAGGAAGATGGCCAACAGTACCTAGCTATGGAATACGTAGCAGGACTTGACCTCAAGCGTTATATCAAAGAACACTATCCTCTTTCAAATGAAGAAGCGGTTCGGATTATGGGACAGATTCTTTTGGCTATGCGTTTAGCTCATGCTAGAGGAATTGTTCACCGCGATTTGAAACCTCAAAATATCCTCTTGACACCAGATGGAACTGCTAAAGTTACTGACTTTGGGATTGCAGTGGCCTTTGCAGAGACGAGTCTGACCCAGACCAACTCGATGCTGGGTTCGGTTCATTATTTGTCACCTGAGCAAGCACGTGGTTCTAAAGCGACTTTCCAGAGCGATATCTATGCGATGGGGATTATCTTCTATGAGATGCTGACGGGACATATCCCTTATGATGGAGATAGCGCGGTTACGATTGCCCTCCAGCATTTCCAGAAGCCACTTCCGTCTGTCATTGCTGAAAACCCATCTGTCCCTCAGGCTTTGGAAAATGTTGTCATCAAGGCAACTGCTAAGAAATTGTCTGATCGCTATCAGTCTGTTTCAGAAATGTATATGGACTTGTCAACTAGCTTGTCTTATAATCGTCGGAATGAACCGAAACTGGTCTTTGACGATGCGAGTAAGGCGGATACGAAGACTTTACCTAAAGTCCCACAAAGTACATTGACCTCGATTCCAAAAGCTCCGGCGCAGGAAGAACGTCCTCAGTCAAAGAAATTAACCCCAGAGCAAGCACCTACGCAAAAGCCAACTAAAAAACGGAAGTTTAAGGCTCGCTATATGATTCTTTTAGCTAGTCTTCTATTAGTTGCATCCTCTTTGGTCTGGATTTTATCTAGAACACCAGCAACGATTGCTGTTCCTGACGTGGCTGGACAAACTGTTGCAGAGGCTAAGGAAGCTCTTAAAAAATCCAAGTTTGAAGCTGGTGAAGAAAAGTCAGAAGCCAGCGATACCGTAGCAGAAGGACGTGTTATTCGAACGGATCCAGAAGCTGGTAGCGGCCGAAAAGAAGGAACTAAGGTCAATTTGATTGTTTCTTCTGGTAAGCAATCCTTCCAATTGAGCAATTACGTCGGACGCAAGTATACGGATGTCGTAGCTGAACTCAAGGAGAAGAAGGTTCCTGAAAATCTAATCAAGATGGAAGAGGAAGAATCCAGCGAAAGCGAACCTGGAACCATTCTCAAACAAAGTCCTGCGGCAGGTACGACTTATGATCTTTCAAAAGCCAGCACAATTACTTTAACGGTTGCTAAGAAAGTAACAAGCGTTTCTATGCCAAGTTATATTGGTTCAAGTCTCGAATTTACAAAGAATAATTTGACTCAGATTGTCGGTGTAAAAGAGGCCAATATTGAGGTTGTCGAGGTTTCGACTGCTCCTGAAGGGACAGCAGAAGGTACAGTTGTAGATCAAACACCAAAAGCGGGTGAAAAGGTTGACCTTGCTAGCACGCGTATCAAACTTTCCATCTACAAACCGAAAACACCACCGTCAACTTCATCTTCTAGTTCTGCACAACGTGGGAACCAAGGTTCTTCTACAACTCCAAATCAGGGGAACCAACAAGGAAACACTCCTTCAACTAGTCAATCAAATAGTGAAGGAACACGTGAAAGTTCTCGAGATTAAACGAATCTTTGTCATGATTTCATGACAAAGATTTTTTTTCATTGATTTTTGTGATAAAATATAGGAAGCAGAAAAGGAGGAGAAAATGGACGAATCAAGAGAGTTGAATGCCGTTATTGATGTCATTATGTTAGCTGGAACCATTCTCTTAAAAAGCGGTTCGGAGATTTATCGGGTTGAGGACACCATGATCCGTATCGCTCATTCACAGGGAATAGTGGATTGCAACGTTCTTGCCATGCCAGCAGCTATTTTCTTTTCTATTGAGAATACCAATATTTCTCGTATGAAACGAGTCACTTCTTCTTCCTACAACATCGAAAAAGTCTGCGATGTCAACCAAGTATCACGGGAGCTTGTCGGAGGGCAGATTGATCTCTCTACGGCTTTTGAAAGGCTAAAGGAAATCAGAAATCAAGCTCTTCCTTATACCAAGTTCCAAGTGACTATTGCAGCAACTCTCAGTGCCCCTTTTTTCTCGATTATGTTCGGGGGGAATACTTATGATGCTTTTGGTGCAGCCATTGCGACCTTACTTGGTTTTGCTTTCTCTCTCTATGTAGAGAAGTTTGTCCGCATTCCTTTTGTAACCGCCTTTGCGGGAGCCTTTGTTTTTGGCTTGATTGCCCAGTTCTGGGCCCGCTATACAGGATTTCCTTCGACGGCAGACTTGATCATAGCGGGAGCTGTCATGCCTTTTGTTCCAGGGATTGCTCTGACAAATGCAGTTCGGGATATCATGACCAACCATATCAACTCTGGTATGAGCAAGATGTTTGAATCCCTGCTCATTACCCTCGCTTTAGGGGCCGGTACCTCCGTCGCCCTGGTTTTGATGACATAAGATGACTCTAACAAGTATTTTACTCCAAGCAGTGGCAAGTTTACTCGCCATTATCACCTTTCTAATCGTACTGAATGTTCAACGCTCCATGCTCCTACCTGGTGGTGTTCTGGGAATGGGTGTCTGGCTCCTCTACCTTGTACTTAAAGAACCAACCAATGTTATTGTTGCGACCTTTATTGCAGCGGTGGTTGGTTCTTGCATCAGCCAGATTCTAAGTATTGTCTATAAGACGCCAGCAGTGGTCTTTGTCTTGGCCATTCTTGCCCCCTTGGTGCCAGGTTATCTATCCTATCGAACGACAGCTTTCTTTGTGACAGGTGATTACAGTCATGCCCTTACCAGTGCAACACTAGTAGTTATGTTGGCTCTGGTCATTTCTATCGGGATGGCAAGTGGAACAGTGATTCTGAAACTTTATTACTATATCCGAAAACAGCGAGGCATATCCTCCTAATGCTGTCAAAGCAAAGACTTGATTTGTTGAATCAAGTCTTTTTTCTCTCATTTGTTCCTATTTGTGATAAAATAGAATAGAACGATTTTTTACAATGAATGAAAAAACAGAGGTAAATATGACAATCGGTATTGATAAGATTGGTTTTGCGACCAGTCAATATGTCTTGAAATTACAAGACTTAGCAGAAGCAAGAGGAGTTGATCCGAATAAATATAGTAAGGGTCTCTTATTAAACGAAATTAGCATTGCACCATTGACTGAGGATATTGTTACCTTGGCAGCTAGTGCAAGCAACTCTATTTTAACAGACAAAGAAAAAGAAGAAATCGATATGGTCATCGTGGCGACTGAGTCAGGTATTGACCAGAGTAAGGCTGCGGCGGTCTTTGTTCACGGTCTATTAGGTATCCAGCCGTTCGCTCGCAGTTTTGAAATCAAAGAAGCTTGTTACGGAGCAACAGCTGCCCTCCATTATGCCAAGTTGCATGTGGAAAATTCTCCAGAGTCTAAGGTCTTGGTCATTGCCAGCGATATTGCCAAGTATGGTGTAGCGACTCCAGGTGAACCAACTCAGGGAGCTGGGAGTGTGGCGATGTTGATTACGCAAAATCCGCGTACCATGGCCTTTAACAATGATAATGTTGCCCAAACGCGTGATATTATGGATTTCTGGCGTCCGAACTATTCAACTACTCCTTATGTAAACGGCTTGTACTCAACTCAGCAATATCTTGACAGTCTTACGACGACTTGGGATGAATACAAGAAACGCTATGACTGGACTATGAATGATTTTGCGGCTATCTGCTTCCACTTGCCTTATCCCAAATTAGCCCTAAAAGGCTTGCGCAAGATGATGGATAAGACTTTGTCTCAGGAAAAAAAGGATAGTCTGCAAGAAAATTTTGATAAATCCATTCTATACAGTCAGATGATTGGGAATATCTACACAGGTTCCCTTTTCCTTGGGCTTCTCTCCCTTTTGGAAAATGCAGAAAATTTGAAGGCTGGAGATAAAATTGTCCTCTACAGTTACGGAAGTGGAGCGGTTTCAGAGTTCTTTAGTGGAGAACTGGTTGAAGGCTACGAGGCCTACCTTGATAAGGATCGCTTGAGCAAACTCAAGCAACGTACAGCATTGTCTGTTGCAGACTATGAAAAAGTCTTCTTCGAAGAGGTGCAGTTGGATGAGTCTGGCTCAGCTCAATTTGCAGGTTATGAACATCAAGACTATGCCTTGGTTGAAATTGTCGACCACCAACGCCGTTATAGCAAGGTTGAAAAATAATGAAGATAAGTTGGAATGGATTTTCTAAAAAATCATACCATGAGCGCCTAGAGTTGTTGAAAGCTCAGACGCTCCTTAGTCCTGAAAAGCAAACCAGTCTGGAGCAGGATGAGCAGGTCAGTTTGGTTGTTGCAGACCAGCTGAGTGAGAATGTGGTGGGAACATTCTCTCTACCTTATTCCGTCATTCCAGATCTTGTGGTGAATGGTCAGGGCTACACAGTTCCCTATGTGACAGAAGAACCCTCAGTGGTTGCTGCGGCCAGCTATGCAAGTAAAATCATCAAGCGAGCAGGTGGCTTTACTGCTCAAGTACATGAGCGCCAGATGATTGGTCAGGTAGCCCTTTATCAAGTTGCTAATCCAGATCTAGCGCAAGAGAAGATTGCCAGCAAGAAAGCGGAGCTCTTAGAACTTGCCAATCAAGCCTATCCGTCCATCGTTAAACGTGGAGGTGGGGCGCGTGATTTGCATGTAGAGCAGATCAAAGGTGAAACAGACTTTCTTGTTGTTTATCTCCATGTCGATACCCAGGAAGCCATGGGAGCCAATATGCTCAACACCATGCTGGAAGCCTTGAAACCAGTCTTAGAAGAACTCAGTCAAGGACAGAGCCTTATGGGGATCCTGTCCAACTACGCGACCGATTCTCTGGTGACTGCAAGCTGTCGTATCTCCTTTCGCTACTTGAGTCCCCAAAGGGACCAAGGACGAGAAATTGCGGAGAAAATAGCTTTGGCTAGCCAGTTTGCACAGGCTGATCCCTACCGAGCAGCGACTCACAATAAAGGGATTTTTAATGGTATTGATGCCATTTTAATCGCCACAGGTAATGACTGGCGTGCCATCGAAGCTGGGGCTCATGCCTTTGCCAGTCGAGATGGACGCTATCAAGGTCTCAGTCGATGGAGTCTAGATAGGGACACAGAAGAATTGGTCGGTGAGATGACCCTACCCATGCCGGTAGCTACAAAGGGCGGTTCTATCGGACTCAACCCTCGTGCAGCTCTCAGTCATGAACTACTAGGAAACCCTTCAGCCAAGGAATTAGCTCAGATTATCGTGTCCATCGGCCTTGCCCAAAACTTTGCGGCTCTCAAGGCCTTGGTAAGTACGGGCATCCAGCAAGGTCACATGAAATTACAGGCCAAATCCCTAGCTCTCCTAGCAGGTGCTAGTGAGTCCGAAGTTGCTCCCCTAGTAGAGCGCCTTATTGCAGATAAAACCTTTAACTTAGAGACAGCCCAGCGCTATCTAGAAAACTTAAGATCATAAAAACTCAGACGCATTCGTCTGAGTTTTTTGTACTTAAATACTTTTTCCAGGTAATAAGGTAACTGGTAAGAAGTAACCAGTTGTCGCAACTTCCTTACCTTCAATCTTCTGTAAGAGAAGATCAACAGTGAGGTGGGCAATCTCTTTCATAGGTTGCTTAATCGTTGTCAAATGAGGATAGTAGTTCTCGATAAAGTAAGTTCCATCATAGCCGATGACCTTGAGCTCATCAGGAACAGAAATTCCCAGCTCTTGAGCGATTTTGATCACTAGAATAGCTGTCAAATCATCCGAAGCAAAGATGGCATCTGGTTTCTGATGGGTCAAGATATTCTTGATTTCCATTTCTTTTCTGACGGGAGAAAAGTCGCTCGAAACATTGATAATAGGCGCTTTCGGGAGAACAGAGGCAAATCCAGCGTGGCGCAGTCCAGTTGGTGAATTCGAGTTATCATTTCCTGTAATCATGATGATAGACTGGGCGCCCGTCTTGACTAGAGTTTGGGCTGCGAGGACCCCGCCACCGTAGTTATCAGAGGAGACGACAGGGATGTCTGGTGATAGATTTCGGTCAAAGGAAATAATCGGTGCCGTCACACGATTGTAGTCTTCGATTCCCAAGTTGTGACTTCCAGAAATGATACCATCGACCTGATTGGCCTCCAGCATTTCAATGTACTCTCGTTCTTTTTCAGAGTCATGTTCGCTGTTACAGATGATGGTCTTGTAGCCATTTTTGAAGAGTTGGTGTTCCAACTTGTCAATCAACTCCGCATAAAAGACATGACTGATGTTTGGAAAAATAAGTCCAATCAACTTGGCAGATTTTCCTTGGAGACTTCGAGCCAGATTATTGGGCTTGTAGCCCAATTCTCGCATGGCTTCATTTACCTTTTGAATGGTTTTCTCAGATAGATAACCCTTTTTATTGATGACCCGTGAGACGGTAGTGGGGCTGACGCCTGCAAGTTTTGCGACATCAGTTAGTTTTGCGACCATAATCTAATTCATAGTAAGTTCCAGTTGGGTTTCCAGACTTGATGAGGATACCGTTTTGATCCGCATGTGGGAAGACACGACCAGAAAATACTTTTTCTCCTTTATTGATGAAAATTTCAAAGACTGACTTGTCGATGAAGATAGTGGCAGTAGTAGCTTGGTTATCGATAGGGCAAGAACGAGTAGTACCAAATTCTTGGGCGTACTGTTCACCAGCCTGACTACGATCCACTGTCACCTGTCCATTGACAAGGTCAAAGTGGATGGAAAGCCCCTTGCCTTCTTTATCAGCGAGCAAGACAATCTCGCTTTGGCTATTGGCCTCCAAGTTGAGCTCGAGTTCATAGGTGTTATTGGTTTGAGTACGATTTGAGAAGGCCTCTTCAGAAGAACGAAGTTCTTTGACGGCTGCGACCGGATATTGGTAGAGTTTGCCATCTTTGATAGTGAGTTCTTTGACCAATGAGAAGGTACCTTGGTGGTCAAAACGGTCAGATGGGTAAGAAACATCTGGCAGTCCAAGCCAACTTATTGCCAATGCACGTCCATCTGGAGCGTTGAAGGCTTGCGTTGCATAGGCTTCAAAGCCATAGTCTAGATTTTGCAATGGAGACACATCTACCATTTTGGCATTTTCAGGATCAAAGAAAGCCCCGATTTTGTACATGTTTGGATAGATATTGTCATAGTCTAGAACAGCCTTATCCAATCCTTGTGGGCAGTAGAGAAGGACAGGTTGCTCCCCTACAAAGACTAGATTTGGACATTCCATCATGTAGGCAGTGCGGTCGTTAGCAAAGTCAAGGTTGCCAACTGCTTGCCAGTTTGTATAATCATTGTCCACAGCCTTGTAGAGACGGACGAAGCCTTTTTTCTCCAAGTCCTGTCCACCGACGATGGCATAATATTGTCTCTTAAAGTTAAAAATTTGCGGGTCGCGGAAGTGGTCAGTAGAGTCTGCTGGCTGGTCGATCAAGATCTTGTCAATCTTTATAATTTTACCATCCTTATCCATCAAAGCGCCAATCTGGTAAGGGTGACGGATCCAATCTTCATCACGGACATTTCCAGTATAAAATAGGAACAACTGATTGCCAAACTGCATGGCAGAACCAGAGTAGGCGCCGTGGCTATCTAATGGAGTATCTGGCAAAATTTTGACTCCAGTTTCTGTAAAGTGCACTAAATCATCACTTTCAAGTTGCACCCAAGACTTCAACCCATGGGCTGCACCAAAGGGGAAGTTCTGGTAAAAGAGAATCCATTTGCCATCAAAATAAGAAAAGCCATTTGGATCATTGAGAAGCCCCATTTTAGGCTCGACATGGTAACGAGTATGCCAAGGAGATTGTGCCATCTTTTCCTTGATTTGCTTGATTTCATCATTAGACCAGTCTTCATAGCGTCTATAACGGCGCTCGGTTGTCCATTCCATTTTATCTTTCCTCCATAAGTTCTATTCTATTATTAATAGTAAACGTTTTCGGCAAAAAAAGCAAGTCTTTTATGTTAAAAAAAAGAAAAATATGTCAAACGATTGCCAGAAATCAAGTAAAGGAAATCTGGCAAATTTTCACGAAAAAATGAAAGAAAATGTAAATAAAAGCCTCGATTCCTCAAGTATAAAGATATTTTTTGAGGAAAAAGAAAATATCCCTCAAAAACGATCAAGAATAATCAGGAATAAAAGAAAGGAAATAAAAAATTCTGCAAAACGCTTGACATATTTTAGAAACGTGATAAAATAATAGTCGTAGGGCGAATAAAATCGCTTTCAAACAAGAACAAAATTTTATAAGGAGATTTTTGCAAATGAACAATCAGGATATTGCAAAAAAGGTCATCGAAGCCCTTGGCGGACGTGAAAATGTCAACAGTGTTGCCCACTGTGCGACTCGTCTACGTGTCATGGTCAAAGATGAAGGGAGAATCAATAAGGAAGTGATTGAGAACTTGGATAAAGTTCAAGGAGCTTTCTTTAACTCAGGCCAGTACCAAATCATCTTTGGTACTGGTACAGTAAACAAGATGTACGACGAAGTGGTTGCACTCGGCTTGCCAACATCTTCTAAAGAAGATATGAAAGCAGAAGCTGCTAAACAAGGAAACTGGTTCCAACGTGCTATCCGTACTTTCGGTGACGTCTTTGTGCCAATCATCCCAGTTATTGTAGCAACTGGTCTCTTCATGGGTCTTCGTGGACTCTTGAACGCTCTTGGAATGACACTTCCAGAAGATGTTACCATTTACAGCCAAATCCTCACAGATACAGCCTTCATCATCTTGCCAGGTTTAGTTGTGTGGTCAACCTTCCGCGTATTCGGTGGAAATCCAGCTGTTGGTATCGTCCTCGGTATGATGCTGGTTTCTGGTTCGCTTCCAAACGCTTGGGCAGTAGCATCAGGTGGTGAAGTAACAGCTATGAACTTCTTTGGCTTCATTCCTGTTGTTGGTTTGCAAGGTTCCGTTCTTCCAGCCTTCATCATTGGGGTGGTCGGAGCCAAGTTTGAAAAAGCTCTCCGCAAGGTGGTTCCAGATGTCTTGGATCTCTTGGTAACACCGTTCGTGACACTTTTGGTCATGTCTATCCTTGGACTCTTTGTCATCGGACCAGTCTTCCACGTTGTTGAAAACTACATCCTTCTCGGAACAAAGGCAATTCTTGGCTTGCCGTTTGGTCTTGGTGGTTTGGTCATCGGTGGGGTTCACCAATTGATCGTCGTATCAGGTGTACACCACATCTTCAACTTGCTTGAAGTGCAGTTGCTTGCTGCGGACCATGCGAACCCATTCAACGCTATCATCACTGCAGCGATGACAGCTCAAGGGGCTGCAACTGTTGCCGTTGGTGTTAAAACGAAGAATCCTAAACTGAAAACACTTGCTTTCCCAGCTGCTCTTTCTGCCTTCCTCGGTATTACAGAGCCTGCTATCTTCGGGGTGAACTTGCGCTTCCGTAAACCATTCTTCCTTTCATTGATCGCTGGTGCTATCGGTGGTGGATTGGCTTCTATCCTTGGACTTGCTGGTACTGGTAATGGTATCACCATCATCCCTGGTACAATGTTGTACGTTGGTAACGGTCAATTGCTTCAATACCTTCTTATGGTAGCTGTATCATTCGTTCTTGGTTTTGCCCTTACTTACATGTTTGGTTACGAGGACGAAAAAGAAGTTGCTTCTGAAGTAGCGACAGAACGTTTGGTCCAAGAAGAAACAACTGGTAACATTCCAGTAGCTCCTCAAAATGAAACAATCCAAACTCCAATCGTTGGGGACGTAGTTGCCCTTGAGAATGTTGATGATCCAGTCTTTTCAAGTGGTGCAATGGGACAAGGAATCGCTGTAAAACCTAGCCAAGGTGTGGTTTACGCACCAGCTGATGCAGAAGTATCGATCGCCTTTGCTACAGGACATGCTTATGGTTTGAAGACAGCAAATGGAGCTGAGATCTTGATCCACGTTGGTATCGATACGGTGACTATGAACGGTGAAGGCTTTGAACAAAAGGTTGCTCAAGGCGACAAGGTCAAAGCTGGTGACGTTCTCGGAACCTTTGACTCAAACAAAATCGCTGCTGCAGGTCTTGACGACACAACAATGGTTATCGTAACCAACACAGCAGACTACGCTTCTGTGACACCAGTCGCAAGCGGTTCAGTTGTCAAGGGTGACGTTATCATCGAAGTGAAAGCCTAGTCTTCTTCAAAAATCAGATCTAAAAACAAAACGAACAAATATCATGTTTGTTCGTTTTTACTTGGATGGTAAGATTTACAGAGGAAAATCTAAAATATTGAGAAATCTAGCCCTTTAAAATGTGCTATAATAGAGAAAACAAAGATAAGAGGTTTATCATGACAAAATTATATGGAAGCTTAGAAGCGGGCGGTACAAAGTTTGTCTGTGCTGTCGGAGATGAAAATTTTAACGTTGTAGAAAAAACACAGTTTCCTACAACAACTCCTATCGAGACCATCGATAAAACCATCGAATTCTTTTCAAAATTCGATAATCTTGCAGGTCTTGCCATCGGTTCCTTCGGTCCCATTGATATCGATAAAAACTCAAAAACCTATGGCTTTATCACAACGACTCCAAAACCTCACTGGGCAAATGTAGACCTACTTGGTGCTCTCCGCCGCGCCCTCAACGTACCCATGTATTTCACCACAGACGTGAACAGCTCTGCCTATGGTGAAGTGGTTGCTCGTAACAATGCTGGTGGCCGTATCGAAAACTTGGTTTACTACACGATCGGTACAGGTATCGGTGCAGGTGTTATCCAACGTGGTGAGTTTATCGGTGGTGTGGGTCACCCTGAGATGGGTCACTACTATGTGGCTAAACACCCAATGGATGTAGAAAAAGAATTTAACGGCGTCTGTCCTTTCCATAAGGGTTGTTTGGAAGGCTTTGCGGCTGGACCAAGTCTAGAAGCTCGTACAGGTATTCGTGGTGAAAACATCGAACTCAACAGTTCTGTCTGGGATGTTCAAGCCTACTACATCGCTCAAGCTGCAGTCAACGCTACTGTGACTTTCCGTCCAGATGTCATCGTCTTTGGTGGTGGAGTCATGGCCCAACAACACATGCTGGACCGTGTGCGTGAGAAATTCACAGCTCTTCTCAACGGCTACCTACCAGTACCAGACGTGCGTGACTACATTGTCACTCCAGCAGTTGCAGGCAATGGTTCTGCCACACTTGGGAACTTTGTCCTTGCTAAGAGTGTCGCAAAATAAAACAAACAAAAAATCCGCTTGGGAAACCAAACGGATATTTTGTTTGAAGACAATTTATTTGAGCCTTTCCTTAAGTGATGACGGACGGTAGCGACTTTCTTCGAAATTCCATACCTAAACTTTGAGCCCAATGTCTCAAAGTTTCCCAAGACCTGAAACCATTAGATTTCAGGTGTTTTTATCACGGCGGAAAGGCTAGGTAAGTCCTCGATTTACTATCGAAAAATAGGCATGATTTCCATACCAAAGTATATTTAGTATCAGGCTATTTTCCATTTATGTTCTAAAAGTCCGCTTGGGAAACCAAACGGATTTTTCTATTCTCAAAACATCTGCCAGAAGAAATCAATAATGTAGGTCAAACCATAAGTATAAACCACTAGGGTAAAGGGTTTGGTCAGAATGATGATAATCATATAGCGTTTGAAGGTCATCTTGGTCAGGGCAGCCAGCATACAGAGAAAGTCAGCTGGACTGACAGGCCAGATCATCATAAAGATAAAGAACCGCTCGAAACGATTGCCCTTATCTAGCCAACCGATATACTTGTCATAGGTGCGCTTGCTGACGACGGACTGGACAAAGGCAGCTCCATAGAGACGGACGAGGTAAAAGATAATGGCACAGCCAATCACGATGCCGATATAGTTATAGATGGTTCCGATGATGTGGCCGTAAATAAAGACCCCAGCCACTGAGGTCAAAGCTCCCGGAATGATCGGAACGACGGTTTGTAGGATCTGTAAAAAGATAAAGAGTGGTGGCCCCCAAACCCCAGCTTGCTGGATAAAGGCCGATAGAGTTTCCTTTGACTGTAACACTCCTGCCTGATAGGCCCAAATACAGAAAATCAAGGTGCCGACTCCCCCGACGATAGATGAAATATTGATGACTTGCTGTAGAAGGGGAGAAACAGCTTTCATTTGCTTATCCTGTGACATGTAAACTCCTCATAGATAGTATGATTCTACTATACCATATTTTGAGGAGAAAAACTATCTGGATTATCTGATTGGTGAAATAAGTGTGGTAAAATGAGAATAAGAAAATGACGGTATAGAATGAGGGAGTATCATGTTAGGTTTAAACTTTAAAGGAAGATGGCGCCAATATCAAAAACAGGTCTTGGATCGTTTTCAGGACTATCAAGCAGACGGTCATGTTCATCTAGTGGCAGCTCCAGGGTCTGGAAAGACAACCATTGGTATCGAGCTAATCGCTCGTTTTGGCAACCCAGCCCTCATCTTAGTTCCGACTGTCACCATTCGTGAACAATGGGTAGATAGGATCCAAACTGCTTTTCTAGAGGATGGTCAGAGGCTTTCAGACCTCGTTTCCCAAAACTTAAAGGAGATGAAGGCATTAACGATTGTGACCTATCAGGCTTTTCATAGCGCCATGAACCAATTGCAATCACAAGAAGATGGAGAAGCAGAGGATTTTATGGGGTTTGATTTGCTTGCAAGTCTAAGAACTCAGAAAGTTGCGACTCTTTGCTTGGACGAATGCCACCACCTGCGTAATGAATGGTGGAAAAGTCTGGAAGCCTTTCGCAAGCAGTATGAACCGCTGCAAGTCATCTCCCTGACAGCGACACCACCATATGACAGCGAGCCTGAACTCTGGGAACGCTATATCCGAATGTGCGGGGAGATCGATCAAGAAATCACGGTACCTGAACTAGTCAAGGAAGACACTCTTTGCCCTCATCAGGATTTTGTCTATATGTGTTCACCAACAGCTGAAGAGGCGGAACGTCTCAAACGGTTTGAGGAGACTAAGTGGGACTATATTCATCACCTTATAGTCGATCCTGATTTTCAAACATTTGTAGCAGGGTCTAAGGTCCTCAAAGGGGATATTTCATCTGATTTGCTTTTAGAAGATCCCAAGTACTTGTCTGCTATGTTGATTTATATGCATTCTCAGGGGTTAACGATTCCTCCCTCTTTGCAAAATTTGCTGGGAACTCAGAAGCTTCCAGCGTTAACCTCCTACTGGCTGGAGACGCTGTTGCAGAGCATGCTCTATCAGACACCAGATTGGTATGAGGATCCAGATGGATATAGGAAAAAGTTAGAGGCTGACTTGAAGGCGCGTGGGCTGGTGGAAAAACGTCAGGTTTATCTGGTTAAGTCCAAGTCTTCTGATCAGCTTTTAACCCAATCTCTGGGGAAATTGTCTGCCATTGCCGATATCTTTTTGACAGAGTATGAGAGTCTAGGTCAGGAACTGAGACAGTTAGTACTAGCTGACTATATTCGCAAGGATTTTGCCACCTATCTGGGAGATGATCAGGCGACCATTTCTCAGTTGGGAGTTCTCCCTTATTTTGAAAGTATTCGTCGGAAAGCTCAGGAGTATGAGCTACCTGTGTCTTTGGCTGTTTTGTCAGGTAGTGTCGTTATTCTGCCTACTGATGTGACAGCAGAGTTGAAGGAACTCTTACCTCAGGTTCCTCTTAGTTTCTCATCTATTGGTCACTTGAATCCAAAAGATTATGTGCAGGTCGGTTTTCCAAGCTCAGCTAAGGGAATCGTAGCGGCAGTGACGGAGCTTTTTCAACGAGGGCAGATTCAAGTCCTAGTCGGAACCAAATCTCTCCTCGGAGAGGGTTGGGATGCTCCTTGTATTAATTCCCTAATTCTCGGAAGCTTTGTGGGGAGCTTTATGTTGAGTAACCAGATGCGGGGACGTGCCATTCGTATCTGGCCGGGACATCCAGAAAAGACCAGCAACATCTGGCATCTGGTAACCGTTCAAGCACAAGCACTTATCACTCTTCCTGGAGAGGAGCCTAGACCAGAGAGCAATCAGGATCTGCAAACCTTGTCGCGACGGATGGAGCATTTTCTTGGATTGGCCTATAATCAGGAGAGTATTGAGACTGGTTTGGATCGTTTGGATTTTCCAAAGCCCCCTTTTAAGAAAAAGCAAATCAGAGAGTATAACGAACGGATTAAGATGTTATCCAAGGATCGAGCGGGTTTGCGCAAAAAATGGTACGATTCTCTCGTAGTGGCAGATCAATTTGAGATTGTCACTGAAGTTGCGACTCAAAAACAGAAAATTCCAATCATGCTCTTGCTTGATGCCTTAAAATGGGTTCGCCTGTCTTTGTTGCTCCTAGCAGTGGATTTATTGCTCTTGTTGTTTAGATTGAGACTGATTAGAGTTTGGTGGCTTACGGCAGCCTGTCTCCTCTTTCTAGCTTTTGCTACATCACGCTATCTCCTCTATAAAAGCCCCTATAGGCGTGTGCAATTCCTTGGTGAGCAGATCCGAAAGGCTCTGCTAGATTCGGGGCATCTAATAGACGATCAATCCCGTGTTCAGGTAGAGGAGGACAAGGAAAACTATATGGTTTTCGCCTATCTCAAGGGAGGAAGCATGAGGGACAAGGAGTTGTTTGCTCAGACTGTGGGAGAATTCTTTGCTCCAGTGGACAACCAGCGCTATCTCTTGAAGGCAGAGAAAGTTCGACAAGGTCAGTCACCTTACTATGTCGTGCCTAGTCTTTTTGAAAAGCGCAAGGAAGAGGCACAAAAATTCCTCGACTTCCTAACGCCAACTATTGGACGTTATCACCTCGTCTACACACGAACAGAGGCCGGACGGAAAACCCTTCTTGAAGCTCGTATCAAAGCTCTCTCTAACAAAAACGACCGTATCTTGACTAAGAAGAAGGTTAAAAGCTAGTTGGAGTAGGGGCGTATGGGAAAATCCATCTGAAACATGATATAATATAGTAAAATTGTGCATTATAAAGGAGAGAATGATGCAAGTAAAGCCAGAATTGGAGATAGAAAAACAACTGATCACCCAACTGGTAACTGGGGAAAGCCAATGGACTTATAGGGAGGACCTCAAAACAGAAGACCAATTATGGGACAATTTCTTTACTAAACTAGCCCAAAACAACGTTGCCCTGCTAGCAGACTATCCTTTGACAGAGCAGGAAAAACGCCAGATAAAAAACCAACTCAACTTTATCAGCTACTACGATGCTGCCAAGTGGTTGGTCGGAGAAAATGGCATTGCCAAAGTTGAGGTTCAAAGAGAAGATGCTAGCCTAGGAACCATTCGTTTATCAGTTATCTGGCGAGACAATATCGCTGCTGGTAAGTCTAGCTATGAAGTTGTCAATCAAGTCCAGAGAGAAAAAGTAAATCCTCTGGACCAAGACCGTAGACTGGATGTTACTCTTCTCATCAACGGCTTACCCATGATTCAAATCGAGCTTAAGAGTTCCCAAGCAGCATTTATCGATGCTTTTCACCAAATTAAAAAATATGACCGTGAAGGGAAATTCCGTGGCATTTTCTCTAGCTTACAGATGTTTGTTGTGACCAATAAGATAGACACACGCTATATCGCCGCAGCTAGGGAAAATAAACTCAACAAGCAATTTCTAACCAAGTGGGTGGATAAGGACAATCATCCTGTGACAAACCTGACTAGCTTTGCCCACGAAGTCCTTTCTATCCCTCGTGCGCACCAGATGGTCATGCAGTATTCTGTCATTGATGATAGCAAGAAAGCTCTCATCCTCTTGCGCCCCTATCAGATTCATGCCATCGAAGCGGTGCAGGAAGCTTCTCGCCAGCAAGCATCAGGATATGTTTGGCATACAACAGGTTCAGGGAAGACCCTGACTTCTTATAAGGTGGCTCGGAATCTCCTCCAGATTCCATCCATCCAAAAGACGATTTTTGTCGTTGACCGTAGGGACTTGGACCAACAGACCACTTCATCCTTCCTCTCATATGCGACCAATGATGTCATTGATATCGATGAGACGGATAATACACATGATTTGGTCAAGCGACTAGGTAGTAATGATAAGCGTGTGGTGGTAACCACCATCCAGAAAATCACCACCATGATGCGCAAGTTTGACCAAGGTCTTTACCAGCGTGATGCGGACAAAATCAAGGGACTCCGAGTGGCCTTTGTCGTGGATGAATGCCACCGTGCCGTTACGCCACAGACACAAAAAGATATTAAGGCCTTTTTCCCTCAGTCCCTCTGGTATGGCTTTACAGGGACGCCTATCTTTAAGGAAAATAAACGCCAGCAGGTCGGAGACCTTGCTCAAACCACCCAGCAACAGTATGGCGAACGCTTGCACGAGTATACAGTCAAGGAAGCTATCCATGATGGAGCTGTTTTAGGTTTTAAGGTCGATTATCGTAATACCCTCATCACAGATCAGTCTGAAGATCAAGTCTCAGATAGTGTCTACGAAGATGAGGAGCATATGCTGGAAGTCTTGGATGCCATTATCAATAAATCCCGCCAACAGTTAGGCTTCCAAAAGGGAGTAGGTAAGACCTACAATGCCATCCTAACTGTCAAATCCATCCCTCAAGCCCAAGCCTACTATGACCTACTCAAACGAGTCAAGGCTGGTCAGACACGAGTCAAGGTATCAGAGAGGGTCAAGCAGGTCCTTCCTGATTTTCCAAAGGCGACCATCACCTACTCTGTCACTGAAAATGAAGAAGAGTCAAGAGCCAACCAAGACCACATGAAGCAGGTCTTAAAGGACTATAACCAAGAGTTTGATACTCACTTTACAATGGCGGATCTTCGTGGCTTTAATACGGATGTCAATAACCGCCTTGCCCGTAAGCAAGACAAGTATCTCTATCGCAAGGAGCAGTTGGACTTGGTTATCGTGGTCAATCGTCTCCTAACAGGATTTGATGCACCTTGTCTATCGACTCTCTTTATCGATCGTAAACCAATGCAACCGCAGGATTTAATTCAGGCCTTTAGTCGTACCAACCGTATCTTTGACTCCAGTAAGACCTATGGTCATATCATCACCTTCCAAAAGCCTCTAGCTTTTAAAGAAGCAGTCGATAATGCCCTCAAGCTCTACTCAAATGGTGGAGAAAATGAGGTTCTAGCGCCTAGCTGGGAAGAGGAAAAGAGAAACTTTTTGCGGAGTTGCAGTGATTTCCAAAATCTCATCACAGATGATCCGGAGGAAGGGCTTCAAATCGAGCAAATCTCTACACCTGAGTTGAGAAAGCTCGCCAAGGCTTATCAAGTCTTTGATAAATATCTAGCCTCTATCCGAGTGTATAAAGAGTATGATGAGGAAGAAATCTATGCCCAGACAGGACTAAGCGCAGAAGAATTGGAAACCTATCTAGGCTTTTATCAAAATATCCTTGCAGAGTTAAAAAGTCGAAGAGATGATGGTGATGAGGATGGGGAGCCCCTTGATATTCACTATGAACTAGAGTCTATCCAAGTGGATGAGATTAACTATGCCTATATCCTAACCTTGATCCAAAGCCTGATCGAGCAAGGTCAGAGTCAAGAAAAGAACCTAAGTGCTCAAGATAGAGAAGCAGTGGATAGCTATATTCAGAGCCTTGAGAAGACCAATCCTAATCCTGCCCAGATCATCACGGAACTATGGAAGGAAGTACAGGACAATCCAGAAAGCTATCGCGGTCAGTCCATTGCCAATATCTTGGATCAGATGATCGAGGCGGTTATCCAGCAACATATCCAAGTCTTTAGCAAACGTTGGTATGTCGGAGAGGATGAACTCCGTTACTATGTCGAGCACTACCGCAAGGGAGCCAAGAAACAACTAGGAGAGAGCCAGCTGACCAAGAGCCAGCGCTATCAGGATTATAAGATAGAAGTGGCGGATGCCCTCAATCCCCTCCTCTATAAAAAACAAATCAAGGAAGCTTGTAAGCAACTTGTCGAAGAAGTCATTGAGCCACTCAGAGTGGGGAGATAGTCCTTCGAAGTTTCGAAGACATAGAATTCCTAAAGTTTATATGCATTCTAAACTTAGAATAATAAGAAATACATAAATTTATGAGTATTCTAAGCTTCGAATAGTCTAGCTGAGAAAGTTTTGGGGTCTTCGAGCTTTCGAATAGTTATCTTTCCTAAAGTTTAGATGTATTCTAAAGCTAGAAAAGTTAAAATCTAAAAATAGTAAGAGTCTCTATCTGACAGACGGATACGTTTCCAGTCAGATAGGGATTTTTAATACTCTTCGAAAATCCAATTCAAACCACGTCAGCGTCGCCTTGCTGTACTCAAGTACAACCTGCGGCTAGCTTCCTAGTTTGCTCTTTGATTTTCATTGAGTATTATTTTGAAATGAACAATTTATTTTGTAAAAGTAAGAAATAGACTGAAAAAGTGCTGTTGGGATGATAAAGTAGACAGTTGAGCGGATGAGAGACAAAATTTTTTAGGTAACTGTTAGAATGGATTTATAAATTTAAGGGAAAACTCCTTTTTGAAATAATGAAAAAAGAAAGGTTATCATCATGACAAAAACATTCACTATCCGCCCTCTAAGCTATACCAACTTTACCAACCGTGAGTTTGAAAGTCTCATGGTAGATACGGGTCAACTACTAGAAGTTTTTGCCAAGGCACATAAGGACGAGCCTATGTATAGCAAGCATCTCGATTCCTTCAAGAGCAAGCTAGCAGACTTCCAAGGCCAACTCGCTATCGTAGAAAAGAAAGAGACGACGAACCTGACTGAAGTCGATCGCAATCGTGACAGTGCCCTAGTCGGTCTCTTTACTCTTCATCGAGGATTTGCTAAGATTAAGGATGCCAAGCTCAAAGAAGCTCATGAAACTCTGAAACCAGTCTTTGCTAAGTATAAGGACATCACTAAGCACAGTAACGATGTAGAAACGGCAGAAATCAAGAGTCTGCTCAAAACGCTAAGCGAAGAACCCTACCAGACGGCCGTTACCAGTCTAGGCCTGACACCTATGTTACAGGCGGTGATTAGTGCTCAGGAAGACTATGACAAGGTCGAAAGTCAGGCGCGTGCGCATAAGTCTGCCAAGGAAGTTGGCAAGACCAGACAAGTCCGTACCGAACTAACCAGCATCTACGACCTCTTTATGCGCTACACTGCAGCCAGCGCAGAAGCCTATCCAGAAAAAGAACACCTAACCAAACTCCTCAAAGACCTGAATACAATCCGAGATAGTAAGAGGCGATTGACTGGTTCAAGTAAGAGGGAGAAAAAGGAAAAAGTCTAAAAAATGGATAGGTTTTCGATGATGAATAAAAGTTTTCAAGATAGAAGTAACTCATAATATTCAGCATTTAAAATTTTGATATTATTAGTTTTATTATAGAAAATTTATTTAATACTTTGAATTGTTCTATTTATACTTTTTCTATTTCTAAACTAAAATAGTACTTGATTTATTTCTCATATTATGCTATAATTAAGTATCAATGAAATTAAGCAGATTTATCTTGCATTCAAAGATTGCCTATATGGCGGTAAAACTTTTCGTCTCCACACGCATTCCTGAAATCAACAATTGATAAAACATGACCGTGATTTCATCCAAGCATACTGAGCGAGAGTTTACTGACTTAACAGTCAGATTTAACAAGAGAGAAACAATAATAGACTTAAAAAGACTGCATCTGTAATTAAGCGAGAGGCGGGAAACCGTACTAAATACAGAAAGGAATCTTTTAAATGGATTCAAAAAAAATTTCATTGAACTTTTCTAAGTGGTACAAAAAACACCCTGTTGTAAATTTGTTTGTTATTATTACATCAATTCGTACGATTTTTTGGGTTGTGCAATTAGTATCTAATCTGATGATTATTTTGTTAAATTGGGTATTAGCTAATTATGATATTTTAGTTACCTTCTTCACTAATGTGAAGAATCTAGTTTCTTCTCTTATTTATGAAAAATCTTCTCTTATACATTGCTATAAGAGTTTTTTTGTAGGAAGAATATAATGGATTTTAAAAGAAGTATTTTATTTGGGGTTTCTAATAAGAAATGGTTAGCTGATTTATTAAAAATTGAAAAATATAAATTAACAAATATAAGTAGTAATTTTATCGGAAAATCATTTTTTAGGGAAGTAAATGGTAAGACAAGGGAATTATATAATGCAGGATTAATACATAAACGAGTCCTAAGATTAATTGTTAAATACTTACAAAAGATTGATGTACCTGCTTATCTTCATGGTGGAATTCCTGGCAGAAGCTATGTAACAAATGTTGAGATGCACTGTGAGAATAATTTTGCAATTATTGTTGATATTTCAGATTTTTTTCCTAGCACTAGTGCCCAGAAAGTCTTTGATTTTTTTAGATATGATATGAATCAGTCTCCTGATATTGCAAAAATTTTAACTGATTTGACAACTGTCACAAAATATGAGAAAAGTTTTTTGCCACAAGGATATCCAACTAGTCCAATTTTGAGCTACTTTGCATATTATAATATGTATGAAACGTTGATGAGATATGCGCAAGCTAATGATTTTATTTTTTCTGCGTACTATGACGATTTAACATTTTCTTCAAAAAAACCTATACCAAAAAGGTGTATGAATAGAATAATTAAAATAATTGAATCCCATAAATTAAAAATAAATAAAAGTAAATCAAAAATTCGAAGAATAAATAATGTAAAAGTTACTGGGTGTATTATTGTTAATGGAGAGTTAAAAGCACCTAGAAAACTTCAAAAAGAGACATATGACTTATATATGATAATTAAAAATGATGTCTTATCTACAAATGATTTATCTCGAATGCTAAAAAAATTTATTGGGAAAATCTCAGCAATTCAAATGATTGAAAAAAATAGAAAATTTCCTAATTATATGAAATTAATTAAGGATAAGCAAGCTGAATTAGAGGAACTAAGAGTTGAAAAAGCAAAGGCCTAAAATAATAAATGAGAAGTTATCGAGTATTTGGAGAAAAGAAAAATTACAAAATATTGCGCCCTTACGTGGAGGATTTGCTTTCAAAAGTGAAAAATTTCAAAATACTGGCATTCCAATTGTTAGAATATCAAATATCAAATTTGACGGAACTGTTGGAGGGGAGTTTGAATGTTACTCTAAGATAATTCCAGATGAAAAATTTGTTCTTAGAGGGCGTTCAATTCTATTGGCTATGTCAGGAGCAACTACTGGGAAAATAGCTATGTTAGATTCTAATGAAGAATATTATCAAAATCAACGAGTAGGTTATTTCCGAAATACTGGGGCAGTAGACTATGATTTTCTCTCTTCTGTTTTACAGACTAAAGAATTTACAAATCAACTAAATTCTGTATTGGTAGCAGGTGCACAACCAAATATATCTTCTAAAGAAATTGATTCTTTTGTTTTTTGTATCCCAGAATCATTAGAAGAACAATCTGCCATTGGCTCCCTCTTCCGTACCCTCGACGACCTTCTTGCTAGCTACAAGGACAATCTTGCCAACTACCAATCTCTTAAGGTGACCATGCTCTCCAAGATGTTTCCCAAAGCTGGACAGTCGGTTCCTGAGATTCGTTTGAATGGATTTGACGGTGAGTGGGAGAAAACTACCTTAGAAAAATCTACAGAACGAATTAAATCCTACTCTCTGTCAAGAGATGTTGAAACGAGTCAAGATACAGGTCTGAAGTACATACATTATGGTGATATTCATCTAGGAAAAGTTTCTCTGATAGACAATGGAAATTCAATTCCATACATTAGATCGGATACAAAAATGAATGAATTCCTACAGCAGGGAGATCTAATTTTTGCGGATGCTTCAGAGGATTACAAAGGAATTGCAGAAGTTGCAGTTGTTGCTACGGATTTATCAGAAAAAATAGTTGCGGGACTACATACAATAGCTGTTCGACCTTACTCAATTTTTGATTCTATTTTCTTGTATTACATGTTTAAAACTCAAACGTTTAGAAAATATGGTTATAAAGTTGGTACAGGTATGAAAGTTTTTGGAATAAGTCCATCAAACTTAATGAAATATGAATTTTTCTACCCTGATAAAAAAGAACAACAAGTCATCGGTGCTTACTTTTCTAACCTCGATAGTCTCATCTCTGCTCACCAAGAAAAAATTTCTCAGTTAGAAACACTGAAGAAGAAACTTTTGCAGGATATGTTTATTTAAGGAGGTCTTATGAATAGCTTAATTAATGAATTAATTGATCGGATTGAATCTGAAAGGAACAGACTTTATGAAGATTTTTGCAGTTTGCCTGATTATGAAAAAGAAGGGAAATCGACTTCATATAATAATGTAGATACATACTTTATAGTGCTTATTAATTTAATTAAAATAGAACTAAATGATGAGTTGCTATCTGATAATGTTACAGAAAAGTATAAAAATCTACGTGATAATTGGTTAGAAAGCATATACTATTGCTTTGGTAGTGATGTTTATGTGTATGAAACAAACCTACCTCAAATTTTAGAGAATTTTAAAGTAATTAAACTTTTCTCTTTTATTTCGACAGTGAATTCAACAACTGTTATTATAGGAGCCAATGGAGTAGGTAAGTCAAGTCTTATAAATGAACTAAGAAAGAATAATATAAATGAGATGTTTATTTTGCCAGCTCAAAAATTATTATATTTTGTCTCTAATGTTTTTGGTCGTAATAGTATTAATAAAGACAAATATATAGAAGACTTGAAAAAAACAGAAATTAAATATGACACGATTGAAATACGGACCAATAACATCGAGGATGATTTTTCTAGTTCCTTTACCAAAATGATAACGTTATTGGTAAAAGATTATACAAATATTGCAACTCGTAAATCACGAGGAGAAAAAGATTTACATTTAGCTTTATGGGATAGAGTAGAACAGGTTTGGAATCAAATATTACCTGAAATAAAATTTATCCTAGAGCCTGATAATAGAGTTGTTGAAGTTGAAAAAAATGGCTCTAGATATAGTATAAATGGACTTAGTGATGGGGAGCGGTGTATATTGTTTTATATAGGTAATGTCTTTCTTGCTCCAGAAAATAGCTATATTGTTATTGATGAACCAGAAACTTTCCTGAATGCTGCAGTCTATAATGAATTATGGGACTTACTGATATCAGAACGTCCTGACTGTCAATTTATTTTTGCTTCACATAATATGGACTTTGTTCAATCAAGATCAAATGCTACTTATGTGTGGTGTAAGAAATTTGAAGCACCTTATAATTTAGATTATCAATTACTGGAAGATTCACAAGAAATGCCTCTATCACTATTAACTGAAGTATCTGGAGCAAGAAAGCCAATTTTATTTTGTGAAGGAAGTAAAACTAGTATAGATTATCAGATATATTCAAAATTATTTAGTGATTTTTGTTTTGTAAAACCTGTTCAAGGCCACAAGCAAGTTATCCAATATACTAAAGCCTATAATAATTTACAACATTTACATGGTAACACAGCATACGGAATCATCGATAACGACTGGATGGATGAAAGTAGTATTCAAGTGTACAAAGAACAGAACATTTTTGTTCTTCCATTTAATGAAGTAGAGATGATGCTTGTTGATGAAGCAGTTGTAAAGTCATGCTTACCATTTGACGATGATACAGGACAAAAGCGAAAATTTAATAATTTTAAAGATGCGATTATTAGTTCATGTAGAGAGAAAAAAGATAAAATAATAAGTATCGCCTTGAAAAAGAGACTTGATGAATTTATGGAAAGTCATTTTATTGAAAAAAGTGAACCAAATAAATACGATGCTCATGTGTTTTTAGATAGCTTAGCCTCTGAATTTGATGTAGATTCAACATTTAATAAAATTAATTCTATTGTTGAAGTAAGTTTGGCCTCATCTGATTTTTCAAGGATATTAAAGATTTGTAACTTAAAAAAAGAAATAATTGATTATAGAGGAAACACGGAAATAATTCCTAAGTTCAAAGAAAAATCTTTAAGTCGAATTACATTGGATAGTGATTTACAGAAAGAACTACGTCATAAATATTTTGAAGAATTGGAAACAAAACTATTAGACCATTAAATTAATTTTAGATATTTTGGATTAAGTAAAAAGAAAGAAACATTATGGAAACAACACAAACTTCCCAGTCGCTCTACCAAGCCCTGTGGAACTCAGCGGATGTTCTCCGCTCTAAGATGGATGCAAACGACTACAAGTCTTATCTCTTGGGCATGGTCTTTTACAAGTACCTGTCTGACAAGATGCTCTTTTTCGTAGCGGAGACCATGGAGGAGGGGACAGATAGTCTTGAGGATGCCCTTGAGGTCTATCGAAACTACTACGAGGATGCGGACACTCACGAGGATCTCCTCACGGTCATGAAGGATGAACTCAACTATAGTATCAAGCCAGACCTGACCTTTACCGCTCTAGTAGCACGTGTCAATGACGGGACTTTTCAGCTGGAAGACTTGGCTCAAGGATTTCGTGATATCGAGCAAAGCGATGACCTCTATGAAAATCTCTTTGAGGATATCGACCTTTACTCTAAAAAGCTAGGAGCAACTCCGCAAAAGCAAAACCAAACGGTAGCAGCAGTCATGAAGGAGTTGGCTGTGCTAGATGTGGCTGGTCATGCGGGTGATATGCTGGGGGATGCCTATGAGTATCTGATCGGTCAATTTGCGACTGACTCGGGTAAGAAAGCTGGTGAGTTCTATACCCCTCAGCAAGTTGCTAAGCTCATGACTCAGATTGCCTTTTTAGGTCGTGAGGATCAGCAAGGTTTTACCATCTATGATGCGACCATGGGTTCTGGCTCTCTCTTGCTCAATGCCAAGAAATATTCTCATAAACCGCAAACGGTGGTCTACTTCGGTCAGGAGCTCAATACCTCCACTTATAACTTGGCTCGAATGAACATGATCCTACACGGCGTTCCTGTTGAGAATCAATTTCTCCACAATGCTGATACACTAGACGAAGACTGGCCGACACAGGAACCGACCAACTTTGATGGGGTTCTCATGAACCCTCCATATTCAGCCAAGTGGTCTGCAAGCTCTGGCTTCCTGAATGATCCTCGTTTCTCTCCTTTTGGGAAACTGGCGCCTCAGTCCAAGGCTGACTTTGCCTTCCTCTTGCATGGATATTACCACCTCAAGCAGGATAATGGGGTCATGGCTATCGTCCTTCCTCACGGTGTTCTCTTCCGTGGCAATGCTGAGGGAACCATTCGTAAGGCCTTGTTAGAAGAAGGTGCTATTGATACGGTTATCGGTCTACCAGCCAATATCTTCTTTAATACCAGCATTCCGACCACGGTCATCATTCTCAAAAAGAACCGTACCAATCGTGATGTATACTTTATCGATGCTTCTAAGGAATTTGATAAGGGTAAAAACCAGAATATCATGACGGATGCCCATATCGAGAAGATTCTGGAAGCCTACAAGTCACGTGAGGAGATTGATAAGTTTGCCCACCTAGCAAGCTATGAAGAAATCGTCGAAAATGACTACAACCTCAATATCCCTCGTTACGTAGATACCTTTGAGGAAGAAGAAGTAGAGCCACTGACAGACATCGTCAGCAAAATTAACGACACAAATAAAGCAATCGAAAGCCAAACAGCTTCCCTACTCGAAATGCTCGGTCAACTCCACGGAACCACACCAGAAGCCGATGCAGAACTCAAAGAGTTTTTGAAAGACTTTAAAGGATGATGGGGCTAATAAGGATATAGCAAAGGAAGCGTGCTTATGAAGTCAAACGAAAATGAAGAAAATCAAACAAGTGTAGGAATAACATTGACCTCGCATTATGAATTTAATAGTTCTGAAGATGAAGCGGCTTGGGATTTTTATTTGAAATACTATCGAGAATTTTTGATTAAAAAAGAGAAAAAAGAGAAAAAAGAGAAAATAGAGTTCATTTTTTCTCATGGAAGTATGGAAATACAAGTTAACGGAGATGTATCTTTTAACATAGATCCTACATTCTTTAATAAATGTACTAAACTTTATGAGTCAATCTTAAAGGAGGCCAATGTTTCGGAAGGGTTAAAGGATTCTCTTGGCGTCATGCGTTATTCTCCTATGAACATAAGTATTTTACCTCAAGTTGGAGGATTAAATAATACGAAACAGTCTCTAGGGAATGATCGATTTGATACTTTTGCTTATTTCATGAATCAGTATTATGAAGGAATTAAAGTGCCTATAATTAATGCTGGGGCGCCAAGTATGTATATAAAAAATCGTTTGGAGTTGCAGAATTTTTTGGATAGCTATAATACTGCTGGAGAGTTCTTTGCAGATATCTATGGTATTGATGAAACATTTGTTAGAGAATTGATAGAATCGGGTAAGTCTTTAATTACGAATAAAAAAGAGTACTGTGATTACATAAAATTAGCTTGTAAGTATTGGAAGAGTAGACTCGAACAGAATAAAATTAAGAATTACTTAAGTACAAGTATGATAAAAAACTATCAAGCTCATTTGAATACCATTCTAGAAGAGGTTAAAGTTCTAGAGAATAGTTTTTGAGTACTTAGGAAACTATGCTTAAAACCAATCATGGTATAATGTCAATTATGAATAACAACAACCAACGTGCCCTTTGTCAGCAACTCTGGGCGGAAAATAAATACCTTGTTTTGAGCCATTCCAGCAATATTTACAAGGACATTCGCCAGTATCTCAAGCAAGAAGTGGTGGAGGTGAGTCAGGTTCAAGAGATGATTGACCGTGCCTGCCAGATCCCAGAACACAGGGGTCAGGTTTGCAATGCCTTTCAGCATGTTTGGGGCTATTTTAAAAAGCAAGTCAGCCTTGACGAACGCAAAGACTATATGCTCTTACTGGATCGCTATCGCTTTGGTCAAGCTTCCAAGGAAGATTTGATTGCGAAGACGAGAGACTTACTCGAACGTTACCCAAATAGCTATCTGCAACATTCTACCTTGCTGAAAGGAGACTCCCATGAGACTTTGGCATGAGGCTTTGATTTCACAACTTCCCCGTCCTCAGCTCTTGGGGCAGCATCGAGAGTGTTGCGCCCTTCGTGGCAATGGCTGGGGCAGAAAGCATGCGACGGTGGACTATGTCTTTACCCATTCGCCCTATCGTCTCTTTGCCTATCATCGCTTGATCATGGAGGAGATGGCTGACCGTGGCTACAATGTCACTCCAGAGTGGCTGGACAAGAACTACCGTGGCAAGACTTGCCCTCCTTATCAAGACTTAGCAGAGGAAAAGCTGAAAAGTCCTATCTATAGCGAGCATGATGACTCTTACTATGAGGAGTGTCTGGCCAATCTCCGTGACAAGGGGATAGAGCTGTAGAAAGAGTAAGGATGTTTTCCAATGTATCACTCTTTTCGTAGTTTTTTCGAATTATAAAAATGAGACCTTTAGAATGCTTCTAAGGTCTTTTTTATGAATATTTGGATTTACTTTTAATAACTTTTAAGTTATAATTAAATTGAAAAGAGGATGTTTTTTGCATACGATTTACTTCTATAAGGACAAAAATGGAAATGAGCCAGTCTTGGATTATATGAGAGAATTGGCCTGTCGTAAAAGTAAGGATAGCCGCATCAAACTCAATAAACTAAATGACTATATTGAGTTGCTTAGTCAACATGGGACTAGAGCTGGCGAACCCTATATCAAGCATTTGGAAGATGAGATTTGGGAACTAAGACCTCTTAGGGACAGGATTTTATTTGTAGCTTGGGTTGATGGGAGTTTTATTCTCTTACATCATTTTGTCAAAAAGACTCAAAAGACTCCTAGAAGAGAGATTGAAAAAATCCAAACGTGAACTAAGGGACTTAAAAGAAAGAGGGTTAAGTAATGAAAAATAGTGCCATTGGAAGTAACTGGAAGGATGTCCGGTCTCAACTCTTCACCAAGGAGGAAATCCTTGAAAGTTATATGCGGGTGGCAATCATTAGTGAATTGATTGAGGCTAGACGTTCGCAAGGAATTAGTCAGAAAAAGCTAGAAGAACTCAGTGGAGTGAGCCAGCCTGTTATAGCTAGGATGGAAACAGGTAAGACTAGCCCTCAGTTAGATACCGTCTTAAAAGTTTTAGCCAGCTTAGGAAAGACACTAGCGGTTGTACCGCTTGAACAGGAAAATAGTTGATAGGTATGAAATTATTTGGTTTGCTAAATCATCCACTGGATAATTTTACTTCCCGTCCGCACTTTTCAAGGGAAATATCAAAAACATCAAAGGAAAATCAACCTATAGTCTTTTCTAATAACAAGCCATAGTCAGCTTTCCATTCACTGTCGTTATGCGCTGAATCTAGCAAACTTGAAAGGCTATCAATTTATATTTACCGAAGGATTTGGGGAATCTTCTCTAAATCTTTTTTTGTGCTTTAAATGGCGATATAGTTTCAAACTATATCAAAGCCTAATTTTTTACAATTATACAGATGATTTCTTTTCTGTTAAGATAGTTTCAATAACAATTTTTGGAGGACAAAACATGTCAACTACAATTATCGGTTTCCCTCGTTTGGGTGAATTCCGCGAATTAAAATTTACAACTGAAAAATACTTTAGAAAAGAAATCTCAGAAGAAGAACTCTTGGCTGCGGCTAAAGAATTGCGTGCAAAACACTGGAACATCGTCAAAGAAAAAGGCATCACTGAAATCCCATCAAATGACTTTTCACACTATGACAACTTCCTTGACGCTGCTTTCCTTTTCAACGTAGTTCCTGCATCAGTACAAAACTTAGAATTGTCTGATCTTGAACGTTACTTTGCTTTGGGACGTGGTTACCAAGGAGAAAAAGGGGATGTTCGTGCCCTTCCTATGAAGAAATGGTTCAACACTAACTACCACTACATCGTTCCTAAATTTGAAAAAGACACTCAAGTCAAATTGGCTGGTCACAAGATCTTTGATGAGTTCCAAGAAGCAAAAGAATTGGGTCTCAACACTCGCCCTGTCCTTGTAGGTCCATTCACCTTCCTTCAATTGTCAGACTTTGAAGAAGGCGTGAAAGCAGAAGACTTCGTAGATAGCTTAGTAGCTGCTTACCAAGAAGTTTTTGCCAAATTGGCTGAACTTGGTGCGACTCGTATCCAATTAGATGAAGCTGCTCTTGTCAAAGACTTGACAGAAGAAGAAAAAGCACTCTTCTTGAACATTTACAACAAGCTCTTGGCTGATAAAAAAGGTCTTGAAGTCTTGCTTCAAACATACTTCGGTGACGTTCGTGACGTTTATGCTGACCTTATCAAATTGCCAGTAGATGCTATCGGTCTTGACTTTGTTGAAGGTAAGAAAACTCTTGAACTCGTTAAAGGTGGCTTCCCAGCTGACAAGACTCTCTATGCAGGTATTGTCAATGGTAAGAACATCTGGCGTAACAACTACGAAAAGAGCTTGACGATTCTTGAGCAAATCCCAGCTGAAAATATCGTTTTGACTAGCTCATGCTCACTTCTTCATGTGCCATTTACAACTGCGAATGAAGAATTTGAACCAGCTATCTTGAACCACTTTGCTTTTGCAGTTGAAAAATTGGATGAGATCCGTGACTTGGATGCTATCCGCAACGGTCAAGGTGAAGAAGCACTTGCAGCTAACAAAGAACTCTTTGCGACTGAACGTGTTGGTGAAAATGCAGAACTTCGCGCTCGTATCGCTGGATTGACAGACGCAGACTACACTCGTTTGCCAGCCTTCGCAGAACGTGAAGCTATCCAAGAAGAAGCCTTTAAACTTCCAGCTCTTCCAACAACAACTATCGGTTCATTCCCTCAAACCAAGGAAGTTCGTGCTAAACGTTTGGCCTTCCGTAAGGGTGAATTGTCACAAGAAGAATACGATGCCTTCCTTGCTGAAACCATCGACGAATGGATCAAATGGCAAGAAGAAGTTGGATTTGACGTGCTTGTACACGGTGAATTCGAGCGTAATGACATGGTTGAGTACTTCGGTCAAAACTTGTCAGGTTACCTCTTCTCTAAGAACGGTTGGGTACAATCATACGGTATGCGTGGGGTTAAACCACCAATCATCTGGGGTGATGTCACTCGTCTCAACCCAATCACTGTCAAATGGTCTAGCTATGCACAAAGCCGTACTGACAAACCTGTTAAAGGTATGTTGACTGGACCTGTTACCATCCTCAACTGGTCATTCCCACGTGAAGACATCTCTATCAAGGATTCGACTCTTCAAATCGCTCTTGCCATCAAGGATGAAGTTCTTGACCTTGAAGCTGCAGGCGTGAAAATCATCCAAATCGACGAGGCTGCTCTTCGTGAGAAATTGCCACTCCGTCGTAGCGACTGGTACGAAGACTACCTTGACTGGGCTATTCCAGCCTTCCGTTTGGTACACTCAACAGTAGCACCAGACACACAAATCCACACTCACATGTGTTACTCAGAATTTACAGATATCATCCCAGCTATTGACAACTTGGATGCGGACGTTATCTCATTTGAGGCTAGCCGTTCAAACCTTGAAATCTTGGACGAACTCAAAGCGAAAAACTTCCAAACAGAAGTGGGACCTGGGGTTTACGATATCCACTCTCCTCGTGTGCCAAATGAAGGCGAAATCGACCACACAATCGAAGCTATCCTTGCTAAAGTACCAAGCAAGAAAGTTTGGATCAACCCTGACTGTGGTTTGAAAACACGTGGTATTCCAGAAACAAAAGAAAGCTTGATCCGCCTTGTCGAAGCTGCTAAAGCTGCGCGTGAGAAATTGTAAGATTCGATTTCTCTCCATACAATGGTTGTTCAAAAAAATCAACTAGAAAAGGTTATTACATATGTCACGCCAAACACCGTCACTCTCATTTGAAGTGTTCCCTCCAAACCCAGCAGTGGGTAATGATAAAATTATTTCCGCCTTGCAGGATATGCGAGAGTTAACACCGCACTTTATCAGTGTGACTGCTAGCAATAATAAATTTAATATCAAGGAAACAACGGTTCGTTTGGCTGACTTTATCCAGAATGACTTGGCGATTCCAACCATTGCTCACTTGCCAGCTATCTATCTGACCAAGGAAAAGGTTGCTGAAACCATTGCGGACTTGGACAAGGTTGGGGTACAGAAAATCTTGGCCTTGCGTGGGGATATCATCCCTGATGTGGAGCCACAAAAGGATTTTCGCTACGCAACGGACTTGATCGAGTTCATCAAGGAACAAGCTCCTCACTTTGAGATTATCGGAGCTTGCTACCCAGAAGGACACCCTGACTCGCCAAACCAGATCTCGGATATTCAAAATCTCAAGAAGAAAGTGGATGCAGGCTGTTCAAGCCTTGTAACGCAGCTTTTCTTTGACAATGAGCGTTTCTATGATTTCCAAGACAAGTGTACCTTGGCAGGGATTGATGTTCCTATTCATGCGGGTATCATGCCCATTCTGAACCGTAACCAAGCGCTTCGTCTCTTGAAGACTTGTGAGAATATCCACCTTCCACGTAAATTTAAGGCCATCTTAGACAAGTATGAGCATGACCCAGAGTCACTCAGAGCAGCAGGACTTGCCTACGCAGTGGATCAAATCGTGGACTTGGTAACCCAGGATGTCGCAGGTGTGCATCTCTACACCATGAACAATGCTGAAACAGCAAAATACATCCACCGAGCAACCCATGCCTTGTTTAATCATCAGTCTTTAGGATAATAAAAAGCAAACCATTCTTCTCAGTTGAGGGGAATGGTTCCTTTTTAATAGAAAAGCCCGCACTTTTTAAGAAAAATATGATAAAATAGACTCTGTACGTACTTGATACAAAGATGAGGGTATAAACATATTCTTAGCTATTCAAATCTGCTATGCTATAAAAGATACAAATACTAAAGAATAATATTTTTAAACTTTTCAAGGTATTTAGGTAGTTGAACACGGGCTAAATCCCTAGTGAAAAAGATAGATTTCCTGGTGTGCATCGCACACTGCGTCAATTTATGCTATCATGAGTAATTGAACTCGGCCGAAAAGCTGTGTAAAAAAGATAAACTGTCTTGTCTTCATCGAAGACTTCGCCAGTTTCCTATTTTTACTTTGCTTTTTGCGACCTTAGTATCTTGATCTTTGTAGGCAAGGCGTATAATTTCATCAATCCAAAGGGGATTAAAATGACAAAACAAGTGTTTCAAACGACTTTTGCGGGTCGTGAGTTAATCGTAGAGACTGGCCAGGTTGCTAAGCAAGCAAATGGCGCAGTTGTTGTGCGTTACGGTGAGTCAACTGTCTTGACTGCGGCCGTTATGTCTAAGAAAATGGCAACTGGGGATTTCTTCCCACTTCAAGTCAACTACGAAGAAAAAATGTATGCGGCTGGGAAGTTTCCTGGTGGCTTTATGAAACGTGAAGGACGTCCTTCAACTGATGCGACTTTGACAGCACGTTTGATTGACCGTCCAATCCGTCCTATGTTTGCGGAGGGGTTCCGTAATGAAGTCCAAGTTATCAACACAGTGCTTTCTTATGATGAAAATGCCTCTGCTCCAATGGCGGCAATGTTTGGATCATCCTTGGCACTTTCTATCTCAGATATTCCATTTGACGGACCAATCGCTGGGGTACAAGTAGGTTATGTTGATGGCCAAATCATTATCAACCCTACTCAAGAACAGGCAGAGCGTTCGCTTCTTGAATTGACAGTAGCTGGGACCAAACACGCTATCAACATGGTTGAGTCTGGTGCCAAAGAATTGTCAGAAGAAATCATGTTGGAAGCTCTTCTCAAAGGACACGAAGCCGTTAAAGAATTGATTGCCTTCCAAGAAGAAATCGTTGCTGCGGTCGGTAAGGAAAAAGCAGAAGTGGAATTGCTTCATGTAGATGCTGAATTGCAAACTGAAATCATCGCAGCCTACAATAGTGACCTCCAAAAAGCGGTCCAAGTAGAAGAAAAATTGGCTCGTGAAGCTGCAACTCAAGCAGTTAAAGACCAAGTGACTGCTGTTTACGAAGAAAAATATGCAGACCATGAAGAATTTGACCGTATCATGCGTGATGTGGCTGAAATCTTGGAACAAATGGAACACGCTGAAGTGCGCCGTTTGATCACAGAAGACAAGGTGCGTCCTGACGGTCGTAAGGTTGATGAAATCCGTCCTTTAGATGCGCAGGTTGACTATCTTCCTCGTGTACATGGTTCCGGTCTCTTTACTCGAGGACAAACTCAAGCCCTTTCAGTCTTGACCTTGGCTCCGATGGGAGAAACTCAAATCATCGATGGTTTGGACCCAGAGTACAAGAAACGCTTTATGCACCACTATAACTTCCCACAATACTCTGTAGGGGAAACTGGTCGTTACGGTGCGCCTGGTCGTCGTGAAATTGGTCACGGTGCTCTCGGTGAGCGTGCCCTTGCTCAAGTCTTGCCTAGTTTGGAAGAATTTCCATACGCGATCCGCTTGGTAGCTGAAGTATTAGAATCAAACGGTTCATCTTCTCAAGCCTCTATCTGTGCGGGAACGCTTGCCCTTATGGCTGGTGGTGTGCCAATCAAGGCGCCAGTAGCTGGTATTGCCATGGGTCTCATCTCAGATGGAAATAACTACACAGTATTGACAGATATCCAAGGTTTGGAAGACCACTTTGGAGACATGGACTTCAAGGTTGCCGGTACTCGTGACGGAATCACAGCCCTTCAAATGGATATCAAGATCCAAGGAATTACTGCAGAAATCTTGACAGAAGCCCTTGCCCAAGCCAAGAAAGCGCGTTTTGAAATCCTTGATGTGATTGAAGTAACCATTCCAGAAGTTCGTCCAGAATTGGCTCCAACTGCTCCGAAAATTGATACCATCAAGATTGATGTGGACAAGATTAAGGTTGTCATCGGTAAAGGTGGAGAAACCATTGACAAGATTATCGCTGAAACAGGCGTTAAGATTGATATCGACGAAGAAGGAAATGTGTCCATCTACTCTAGCGACCAAGATGCCATTAACCGAACCAAAGAAATCATCGCTGGCTTGGTTCGTGAAGCCAAAGTGGATGAAGTTTACCATGCTAAGGTTGTTCGTATCGAGAAATTTGGTGCCTTTGTCAACCTCTTTGATAAGACAGATGCACTTGTGCATATTTCTGAAATGGCTTGGACTCGTACCAACCGTGTCGAGGACTTGGTAGCTATCGGTGATGAAGTCGACGTTAAGGTTATCAAGATTGATGAAAAAGGCCGTATCGATGCCTCTATGAAGGCTCTTCTTCCTCGTCCTCCAAAACCTGAGCATGATGAAAAAGGTGAAAAGTCTGAGAGACATCACCGTCCACGTCATCACAAGGACCACAAACCGAAGAAAGAATTTACAGAAACACCAAAAGATTCAGAATAAGAAAAGGAGAAATGTATGGGATGGTGGCGCGAAACCATTGATATCGTAAAAGAAAATGATCCAGCGGCACGCAACAGTTTGGAAGTTTTGCTGACTTATCCAGGTGTTAAGGCCTTAGCTGCCCACCGTCTCTCGCATTTTCTATGGAAGCACGGCTTCAAACTCCTAGCTCGGATGCACAGTCAGTTTTGGCGCTTTTGGACCCAAATCGAGATTCATCCGGGTGCCCAGATTGACTCAGGTGTTTTTATCGACCATGGTTCAGGTCTGGTGATTGGAGAGACGGCGATTGTTGAAAAAGGTGTTCTCCTCTATCACGGAGTGACTCTTGGTGGGACTGGTAAGGATGTTGGCAAACGCCATCCGACTGTGCGTAAAGGAGCTCTCATATCAGCCCATGCCCAAGTCATCGGACCGGTAGAAATCGGTGAAAATGCCAAAGTTGGTGCTGCTGCAGTAGTCGTGGCAGACGTACCTAGTGATGTGACAGTTGTCGGTATTCCAGCTAAGATTGTTCGCGTTCATGGACAGAAGGATGAACCAACGATCCACGAAGTCGAAGAAAAACGAGAGTACTACGTCAATAAACTCGAGCAGGCTAGAGAAGCCAGCCACAGATCGTCTGGTTTGTAGAGGATACCTATATGATTCAAGCAAGAAACAAGTTAAGCAAAGAGGAGTTATCTGAGGCGAAAAAACTAATTAACTGTTGCCAAGCCTATGATGGAACCTATCGTGATCCCTATCTTTCTAACATGCTTAATTTTGACCCAAATATGCCCGCCTTTTTCCTTTATTATGAAAAAGGCGAACTTGTTGGTCTATTAACTGTCTATGCTGATGACCAAGATGTGGAAGTGACGATACTGGTTCATCCAAATCATCGTCGTCAGGGAATTGCGCGTGTTTTGTTTACTAGTTTTGAGAAAGAAACGGCTTCTTTCCCTATTCATTCAGTTACTTTTCAGACAGAACGTGTTTTTCTAGAACGTCATCCTGATTTTGTCAATAACTGGGGACTGGTCGAGGATAAAGAGACGGAAACCTGGTTGGGGAAGGATAGAAGACCGTATCCGTTAGCAAAACTTTCCAATCTTGAAGTTTTGTTAGCAGATAGTTCATATCAGGAGCAAATTAGCCGGTTAAAATTTCAGGCATTTTCAGAGGAGCATGAATCGAGAGAAGTTGTGGATAGATATGTCGCCGGAGCTCTGAAGGATCCAGAAAGTCGTCTATATATTTTATTAAAGGACGGTCAGGTTATTGGGACTTGTACGGTAGATTTATCGACTAATACGAATTACCTCTATGGTTTGGCAATATCGGAACCTGAACGTGAAAAAGGCTATGGAAGCTACTTAGCAAAATCTCTTGTCAACCAACTGATTGAGCAAAATGATAAGGAATTTCAGATTGCAGTAGAAGACAGCAACGTAGGTGCCAAGAGCTTGTATGAAAAAATCGGCTTTGTCAAACAGACACAGGTAGTTTATCTGAATGAGAAAGAGTAGAAAAATGCTATTAGAGGAATTTGAAGATGTAGCAGCAGTTATTGAGCCAACTGAAAAGCCAGTCCATGACAAGGGTGAGGTATGCGAAACCATCATCCTGTCCTTTAGTGGCGAAATTCTGAAACGATTGATTGAGTCAGAAGAAGTCTATCAAGGAGGCTATTTGAAAAGCATCAACGGACAGCATCCATGGTATATTTACCGCCAAGGACCTAGCAAGCTAGCAGTTATGTTGGCTCCAATTGGGGCTCCCATGATAGTCGGCCAGCTGGAGGAGTTGGCGACCAGAGGCTTCAAAAATTTCATCATTCTAGGTTCCTGTGGCGTTTTGGACCGCTCAATTGAGGCTGACAAGATTATCTTGCCTGCAGCTGCTTTGCGAGATGAAGGGACTAGCTATCACTATGCCCCACCGGGTGACGAAGTCGCTTATGACGAGTCTTTGTTAGTTAAGCTAGAAGCCATCTTTGATAAGCACGATATAGAGCATATCCGCACCAAGACCTGGACGACTGATGCTTTTTATCGGGAAACGCCTGATAAGGTCAAGCGTCGCTTGGTTGCTGGTGCTCAAGTAGTAGACATGGAAGCTTCAGCTATCATGGCTTGGAGCCAATTTCGCAATACCAAGGTCTATCAGTTCTTCTACACAGCTGACTATGTGGATCATCATAACCGAACCTGGGATGCTCGGCATGAAGAGCGGACAGCTGATGTCATGACCTTTTTTACTATCGCTTTGACAATAGCAAAGGAACTAGAAAGGTAACTACAAGAATGGCAGTATATTTTTACGGCTGTATCACCATGGATGGCTACTTGGCAGATAGCCAGCACAGGATAGACTGGCTGCATCAGCTTGGTTCTGTAGAGGATACAGGCTATGATGACTTTTACAGGCAAATGGATATCACCATCATGGGCAAGCGGACCTTTGAGGAAATCCAAGATTTGCAAGATGTAGAAAGTTTTTATCAAGCTACAGAAAACTATGTCTTTACGCATGATAGGCACCTGCCTGTCAGCAATTACCAGCCAGTAGCTGGGGATGTGGTGGACTTTGTTCACCAGATTGACAAAGGCAAAAATGTCTTTGTGATTGGTGGTAATTCCTTGGTAGGACCGCTCTTGGATGCGGATCTTTTCGACCACCTCATTATTCAGATAGCGCCCCTTATCCTAGGAAAGGGGGTTCCCCTCTTTACCCAAGAGGAAGGGCAGCGCTTTTACCAACTGGATAGCCTCAGACAATTTGGCCCTTTTGCAGAGCTGGTTTTCAGCCGAAAAAGTCAGAAATAGAGAAGGGAGTGGACCGCATGATTAAAATTTACGACACCATGACCCGCAGCCTACGTGAATTTGTGCCCATTGAAGAGGGTAAGGTTCGCATGTATGTCTGTGGGCCTACGGTATACAACTATATCCACGTGGGCAATGCCCGATCGACGGTGGCTTTTGATACCATTCGTCGCTATTTTGAATACCGTGGCTACGAAGTTGCCTATATTTCCAACTTTACGGATGTGGATGATAAGATTATTAACCGTGCCAAGGAAGAAGGTATCACACCTCAGGAGGTTGCGGACAAGTACATCGCTGCCTTTCGTGAGGATGTGACGGCCTTAGGCGTCAAACCTGCGACTCGCCATCCGCGTGTAGTGGAGTTTATGGCTGACATCATTCGTTTTGTCGCTGACTTGATTGAAAAAGGTTATGCATACGAGAGTCAAGGAGATGTTTACTTCCGCGTGGAAAAATCTCACAACTATGCTAAGTTAGCCAATAAAACCTTGGAAGATTTGGAGCTGGGTGCTTCAGGTCGTACCGATGAAGAAACGGCTCGCAAGGAAAATCCTGTAGACTTTGCCCTTTGGAAAGCTGCAAAACCAGGCGAGATTTCTTGGGACAGTCCTTGGGGACCTGGTCGTCCGGGTTGGCATATCGAATGTTCAGTCATGTCGACAGAGATTCTAGGTGATACTATTGATATCCACGGTGGGGGAGCCGATCTGGAGTTTCCGCATCATACCAATGAAATTGCCCAGTCAGAAGCTAAAACAGGCAAGACTTTCGCCAACTACTGGATGCACAATGGCTTTGTCAATATCGACAATGTCAAGATGTCCAAGTCCTTGGGCAACTTTATCACCGTCCATGATGCCCTCAAAACCCTCGATGGTCAAGTGTTGCGTTTCTTCTTTGCGACTCAGCATTACCGTAAGCCTATCAACTTTACTGAAAAGGCAGTGCGTGATGCTGAGACCAATCTCAAATATCTGAAGAACACTTACGAGCAACCATTTTCTGGAACTGTAGATGCTCAAGAGTTACAGGCTTTTAAAGATAAGTTTGTAGCTACTATGGATGAGGATTTCAACTCTGCCAACGGTATCACAGTTGTCTTTGAAATGGCCAAATGGATCAACTCCGGTAACTATGATGCAAGTGTTAAGGAAGTTCTTGCGGCTATGTTAGAAGTCTTTGGAATTGTCTTTGTCGAGGAAGTTTTGGATGCAGACATTGAAGCTTTGATCCAAAAGCGCCAAGAAGCGCGTGCTAATCGTGACTTTGCGACAGCAGACCAAATCCGTGACCAATTGGCTGCTCAAGGAATTAAGCTCCTTGACACCAAGGATGGAGTGAGGTGGACACGTGATTGATGTCAACCTCATTAACGGGATAGCGCTGGCTTTTGAGGGAGATGCAGTTTACTCCATGTATATCCGTCGCCACCTCATTCTCAAAGGCATGACCAAGCCCAACAAGCTCCACCAAGAGGCGACTAAGTATGTGTCAGCCAAGGCTCAGGGTCGTTTGATTGCCCTCATGTTGGAGGAGCAAGTCCTGACGGAAAAAGAAGAAGAAATCTACAAACGTGGTCGCAATACCAATAGCCATACCAAGGCTAAAAATGCTGATGTGGTGACCTACCGCATGTCTACAGGTTTTGAAGCAGTGATGGGCTATCTCCATCTGACTGAAAATCTGGAGCGTCTTGAGAGCTTGATTTCTTGGTGCATCCAAAAAGTGGAGGGCTAGGATATGATTGCAAAGGAATTACAAGACTGGTTTCCTGAAGCTCAGATTTCAGATCAGCCAGTAGAGAAACCAGGCTATCTTACTCTCCCTTTAGCTTCTCAGCAGTGGATTTTACTGGAGGAAGCTGGGCTCAGCGAGCGTGAAAAGCAGCTGGTTGCCCTTTTGACCCAGCAGGAGCAGGCCCGTTCGCTCAATCCTTGGTATCCCTATCTGATTGAGGGGAAGGGGCAGGCGCCGCAAACATTTAAAAAAATTCAGCTGGTTTATTGCCATCTTTCCTATTTCCAACAGGAAAATCTATCCTCTTGGCTAGACATGATGCGGACTCTTTTTCCCAACTGCCAGACAGTGCTACAGGTCGGGGCTCAGGATTATGTATTTGTGCTTCAACAAGATAAGTACACCTCTGTTCGCTCAATCTTATCTGATACGATTGAGGCAGTAGAGTATGACTTTGGCCTTCGTCTGTCCATCATGTTAGGCCAGGTTTGGTCTCAGACAGGACATCAAGCCCTATCAGACTTAATCAAAGCAGAGCGAAATTTGTTTAAGGCTTGGTGGCGTCAAGGTCATCAAGGTGTACACACCTTTTCACAACTCTATCTGTGGAGTATGGGAGAAAGACTTGTGGACCTGGGAGTCATTAAAGAATGTCTGCATCAGATGATCTTGGATCAGGATCAGATTCAGGAAATCATTCTTTCTCTTTGGGAAAACAGTGCTGTCCTAACTAAAACAGCCCAGCAACTCTATCTGCACCGCAACTCTCTCCAATACAAGATTGATAGATGGGAAGAATTGACAGGGCTTCAGTTGAAGGAGTTGACGGATCTCACCCTTTGTTATCAGTTGATTTTACCAGATATTCTCTAAAGTTTTGTGCAAGTTGCACAGAACTTTTTTGTTTTTTTGGTCACCTTGCCATAGAAAAGTAAAGCGTTTTCATCTATAATAAAACTATCAAAATACAAAAGGAGTTCACCTCGATGGTAGAATTAAATCTTAAAAACATTTACAAAAAATATCCAAACAGCGAACACTACTCAGTTGAAGACTTCAACTTGGACATCAAAGACAAAGAATTTATCGTTTTCGTAGGTCCTTCAGGATGTGGTAAATCAACAACTCTTCGTATGATTGCGGGTCTTGAAGACATTACAGAAGGTACTGCATCTATCGATGGCGTGGTTGTCAATGACGTGGCTCCAAAAGACCGTGACATCGCCATGGTATTCCAAAACTACGCTCTTTACCCACACATGACTGTTTATGACAACATGGCTTTCGGTTTGAAATTGCGTAAATACAGCAAGGAAGACATCGACAAACGTGTGCAAGAAGCGGCAGCAATCCTTGGTTTGAAAGAATTTTTGGATCGTAAACCAGCTGACCTTTCAGGTGGTCAACGTCAACGTGTTGCCATGGGTCGTGCCATCGTCCGTGATGCAAAAGTATTCTTGATGGACGAACCTTTGTCAAACTTGGATGCCAAACTTCGTGTATCTATGCGTGCTGAAATTGCGAAGATTCACCGTCGTATCGGAGCTACAACCATCTACGTAACCCACGACCAAACAGAAGCGATGACACTTGCGGACCGTATCGTTATCATGTCAGCAACTAAGAACCCAGCTGGTACAGGTACTATCGGACGTGTTGAACAAATCGGTACCCCTCAAGAAGTTTACAAAAACCCAGTTAACAAGTTCGTAGCAGGATTTATCGGAAGCCCAGCTATGAACTTCATCAATGTGAAATTAGAAGGCAATGAAATTGTTTCTGACGGTTTCCGCTTGAAAGTGCCAGAAGGTGCTTTGAAAGTTCTTCGTGAAAAAGGCTATGAAGGTAAAGAATTGATCTTCGGTATTCGTCCAGAAGACGTGAATGCAGAACCTGCTTTCCTTGAAACATTCCCAGAATCAGTTGTCAAAGCTACTATCTCTGTATCAGAATTACTTGGTTCAGAATCTCACCTTTACTGCCAAGTTGGTAAAGACGAATTTGTTGCAAAAGTGGATGCTCGTGACTACTTGCAAACAGGTGCAACAGTTGAACTTGGATTTGACTTGAACAAAGCACACTTCTTCGATGTAGAAACTGAAAGAACAGTCTACTAAGCAAATGAAATGTCAAAACACTGCTAGAGAAATCTGGCAGTGTTTTTTTAATGATTGGTATTGGCATAAAAACAGGCTTTTCTAGTTTTCATATCCTTAAAAAAGTGATAAAATGGTAGGAAGAATTGGAGAGTATAGATGCCGAAAGAAGTGAATTTGACGGGCGATCAGGTAGTCGCTTTAACGAAAGAATATTTAACAAAGGAAGACGTTGCTTTTGTACAAAAAGCATTGATTTACGCAGTTGATTGTCATAGTGGGCAGTTTCGGAAATCAGGTGAGCCCTATATTATCCATCCTATTCAGGTAGCAGGTATTCTGGCGAAGCTCAAGCTGGATGCCGTAACCGTTGCCTGTGGTTTTTTGCATGACGTGGTTGAAGACACAGATGCGACACTGGATGATCTGGAGAGAGAGTTCGGTCATGATGTTCGGATTATCGTTGATGGGGTGACCAAGCTTGGTAAGGTTGAGTACAAATCACTCGAGGAACAATTGGCTGAAAATCACCGCAAGATGCTTATGGCCATGTCTGAGGATATCCGTGTTATCTTGGTTAAATTATCGGACCGTTTACACAATATGCGGACTCTCAAACACCTTCGAAAGGACAAGCAAGAACGGATCTCCAGAGAAACCATGGAAATTTACGCACCACTTGCTCATCGTCTAGGGATTTCCAGTGTCAAGTGGGAGTTGGAAGATCTATCTTTCCGTTACCTCAATCCAACTGAGTTTTACAAAATCACTCACATGATGAAGGAAAAACGCAGAGAACGTGAGGCTTTGGTCGATGAAGTCGTAACCAAGTTGGAAGAGTACGCTACCGAACGCAATCTCAAAGGGAAAATCTATGGTCGTCCTAAGCATATCTATTCGATCTATCGCAAGATGCAGGATAAGAAGAAACGCTTTGAGGAAATTTATGACCTGATTGCCATTCGCTGTATCTTAGATACCCAGAGTGATGTTTACGCCATGCTGGGTTATGTGCATGAACTTTGGAAACCTATGCCAGGCCGCTTCAAAGATTATATCGCCAATCGTAAGGCCAACGGTTACCAGTCTATCCATACGACTGTTTATGGGCCAAAAGGACCGATTGAATTTCAGATTCGGACCAAGGAAATGCACGAAGTGGCTGAGTACGGGGTTGCGGCTCACTGGGCTTATAAGAAAGGCATTAAAGGGCAGGTCAACAGCAAGGAATCTGCTATTGGGATGAACTGGATCAAGGAGATGATGGAGCTCCAAGATCAGGCTGATGATGCCAAGGAATTTGTGGACTCTGTTAAAGAAAACTATCTGGCGGAGGAGATTTACGTCTTTACTCCAGATGGTGCAGTTCGCTCCCTTCCAAAAGATTCAGGACCGATTGACTTTGCCTATGAAATTCATACCAAAGTCGGTGAAAAAGCAACTGGTGCCAAGGTCAATGGCCGTATGGTTCCGCTGACAACTAAGCTCAAGACAGGGGATCAGGTTGAAATTATCACCAACCCCAACTCCTTTGGTCCGAGTCGTGACTGGCTCAACATGGTCAAGACCAGTAAGGCGCGCAACAAGATTCGTCAGTTCTTTAAAAATCAAGACAAGGAATTATCCGTTAACAAGGGCCGTGAAATGTTGATGGCCCAGTTCCAAGAAAACGGCTATGTAGCCAATAAATTCATGGACAAGCGCCATATGGATGAGGTTCTTCAAAAGACCAGCTACAAGACAGAGGAAGCTCTCTATGCAGCCATTGGTTTTGGAGAAATTGGCGCTATTACCGTCTTTAACCGTTTGACCGAAAAGGAACGCCGTGAGGAAGAGCGTGCCAAGGCCAAGGCGGAAGCAGAAGAGCTTGTCAAAGGTGGCGAAGTTAAGGTCGAAAACAAAGAAACCCTCAAGGTTAAGCATGAGGGTGGTGTGGTCATTGAAGGGGCTTCAGGTCTCCTAGTTCGGATTGCCAAGTGTTGCAATCCAGTGCCGGGTGACGACATTGTCGGCTACATTACTAAGGGACGCGGTGTAGCTATTCACCGTGTGGACTGTATGAATCTCCGTGCCCAAGAAAACTACGAGCAACGTCTCCTTGATGTGGAGTGGGAAGATCAATTCTCAAGCAAGGAATACACTGCCCACATCGATATCTATGGTCTCAACCGTACAGGGCTCTTAAATGATGTTCTGCAAGTTCTCTCCAACACAACTAAGAATATCTCGACCGTTAATGCTCAACCAACCAAGGATATGAAATTTGCCAATATCCATGTCTCCTTTGGTATTTCCAACCTCTCTACACTGACTACAGTCGTGGACAAGATTAAGAGTGTGCCAGAGGTCTACTCTGTCAAACGGACTAATGGCTAATTCTCCCTTCAGTTACTAGAAAGGCTATTATGAAAATCATCATTCAACGAGTCAAGAAAGCCCAAGTCAGTATCGAAGGTCAGGTACGGGGAAAAATTAATCAGGGGCTTTTATTGCTGGTCGGTGTTGGCCCAGAGGACCAAGAGGAAGATTTGGACTATGCTGTGAGAAAGCTTGTCAACATGCGAATTTTTCCAGACGCAGAAGGCAAGATGAATCTGTCTGTCCAGGATATTGAAGGGGAAATCCTTTCTATTTCCCAGTTTACCCTCTTTGCAGATACCAAGAAAGGCAATCGTCCCGCTTTTACAGGTGCCGCCAAGCCGGATATGGCAGCTGCCTTCTATGAGGCTTTCAACCAAAAGCTAGCTCAGGAAGTGCCCGTTCATACAGGCATCTTTGGAGCGGATATGCAGGTGGAGCTGGTTAATGATGGACCAGTCACCATCATTCTTGATACTAAAAATAGATAAGAAAACCAAGCCCAGCTGGCTTGGTTTTTGTTTATAGACACTCCCAGAAGGCGATGTGTTTGTTGTAAAAGTCGGGATAGTTTTCTCTTAGGTGGCTAGCCGTCATATAATATAAAGTAGAATGACAGGAAGTAAAGACTGGAGTAAGAGAGTAGAAATATTGAGGGCCAGTGATGGCTAAAAAGACAAATAATAGAAAATCGCTGATGAGCACTCCTAAATAGTAGAAGCGAATCTTTTTATTGATTTGAGGATAAATCTCAGAGAAATGTTTTTTGAGTCGGAAGACCAAGCGAGACAGCAGTAGTCCCTGAGCAAGGATGAAAATGAAGCAAAAAAACAGGCCTCTCTCCAAAGAAAGTTCGTATCGGGGTCTGAAAGTTACCAACAGTAGCAAATCGCTGACTGCAATGGCTGCAAAATGGATTCTAAAGAGCTTTTTCATAGGAAGACCTTCCTCTTTTATCTAGCTTCATTCTACACCAAACGAATGGGACTTACAAGCAAAATAATAAAAAATCCCTGAAAGGAATTTCTTTCAGGAATAAGGGGTTAGTTGATTTTTTCGACATAGAGTTGTTTGGCGATATCAATGCTAACTTGGAGGTCTTCACCTTTGTTGACCAGTGTAAAGGTATTGGAAAAATTATCAAACTGCTTGACCTGGACTTGGTCACCGATATGAATTTCATGCTTTTCTAAGTATTTAAGCAAGTCAAAACTATCGTGAACCCGAGTCAGAAGATAGGTTCCAGCTTCCTTGGTCTCTGCTAGAGGTAAGTTATTGATTTCGACCAGGAGATCTCCCTTAGCTGGGATGGTTCCTCCGTGGGGACAGGTTTTAGGAAAGCCCAGGAGTTTATCCAGTCTCTCTACGAAAAGATCGGATACAGTGTGTTCTAGGACTTCAGCTTCTTCGTGGATCTGATCGCTGGTATAGTCGAGATGGTGAACTAGAAAGACCTCAATCAACCGGTGTTTGCGATAGAGCTCGGAGACTAGTTTGAGCCCAATATCTGTCAATAGATAGCCATTCTCCTTATCCTTGAGGATGAGATTTTCACTTTTCATGCGTTTGATCATCTCTGTTACGGCAGGTGGAGAGACTTGCATACGGGCAGCAATTTCCTTATTGGTGATTTTTTGCATTTCCGTACCGATTTCATAAATACATTTTAGATAATCTTCTTTATTTGGCGTCATTCGTTTCCTCTTGTCTTTTCTCTCCATCTAGTATATCAAAAAAAGCTAGATTTCTCTAGCCTTCTGCCCTAATGGCTTTGATTTTAGTCCAGTTCTTTCACTGCAGCAATGGCAGCTTCAAAGTCTGGTTCCGTGTTGATGTTGTCAACGTATTCTACGTAACGGATGACATTGTCAGTATCGAGAACAAAGACGGCACGTGCAAGGAGATGCCACTCGTTAATCAAAAGGGCATAATCGCGCCCGAAAGAATGGTCAAAGTAGTCTGAAAGCATGATGGCATTGTCAAGGCCTTCAGCTCCACACCAGCGTCCTTGGGCAAATGGTAGGTCCATAGAAACAGTAAGAACGACGGTGTTGTCGAGGTTAGCTAGTTCTTGGTTGAATCGACGTGTTTGCGTTGAGCAGATACCGGTATCGATAGAAGGGACAACACTCAAGACTTTTTTCTTTCCATCAAAGTCAGCTAGCGTTTTTTTAGAGAGATCTGTTGTAGTGAGAGAAAAGTCAAGTGCCTTGTCTCCGACTTGCAGTTGTTTACCTGTAAAAGTTACAGGATTTCCGAGAAAAGTGGTCATGAAACTACTCCATTCTTTTTTCTTTTATTTTACCGAGAATTGTCAGATTTTTCCAATGATTTGACCGAAAATTAAGTGATAAAAAAACGCCCATTCACGTGAGAATGACGTTTTTTAATGGATTATTTTGACAAACCTTCAGCAATCTTGTCAAGGTTGTATTTCATCATGCTGTAGTAGCTGTCGCCTTCTTTGCCTTCTTCAGCGATTGAGTCAGTAAAGATTTGTGCGTAGATTGGGATGTTTGTGTCTTGTGAAACAGTCTTCATTGGACGATCATCGACACTTGATTCAACAAAGAGTGATGGAACTTTTGTTTGGCGAAGTTTTTCAACCAAGGTCTTGATTTGTTCAGGAGTACCTTCTTCTTCCGTGTTGATTTCCCAAATGTAGGCACTTGGAACTCCGTAAGCTTTAGAGAAGTATTTGAAGCATCCTTCGCTGGTTACGATGAGTTTCTTTTCAGCAGGGATATTGTTAAATTTCTCTTTGGCTTCCTTGTCTAGTTTATCTAGTTTTTCAGTATAGTCTTTGAGATTTTTTTCGTAGAATTCCTTGTTGCTAGGATCTTTTGCAATCAACTGTTTAGCGATATTTTTAGCATAAATCATCCCATTTTCAAGGTTGAGCCAAGCGTGTGGGTCTTCTTTGCCTTTCTCGTTTTGGCCTTCAAGGTAGATGATGTCTACACCGTCGCTGACTGCAAAGTAGTCTTTGTTTTCAGTTTTCTTGGCATTTTCGACCAATTTGGTAAACCAAGCATTGCCACCAGTTTCAAGGTTGATACCGTTATAGAAAATCAAGTCAGCTTGAGAAGTTTTCTTAACGTCTTCAGGAAGTGGTTCGTATTCGTGTGGGTCTTGACCAACAGGAACGATACTATGAAGATCAATCTTGTCACCAGCGATATTTTTGGTAATATCAGCGATGATTGAGTTAGTAGCAACAACTTTTAGTTTTTGACCAGAAGCCGTATCTTTTTTTCCGCTAGCACATGCCACAAGAGCAATGACGGAAAGAAAGAGTACAAGCAATGTACCTAATTTTTTCATTAGATTCCTCCAGAAGGGTTTCCCCGTTATTTAATGATTTTTTTGTTTTTCAGTTTCAAGTATCGTTGCTTAGGAGAGATAAAGAAACTGATTAGAAAGAAGCTGGCGGATGTGAGCACGATGCTCGATCCTGCTGCGAGATTGAAACTATAGCCGATAAAGAGCCCTACAACAGAAGCCAGAGCTCCTAGGCCTGATGAAAGAAAAATCATGCTCTTTAGGCTATTAGCATAGAGGTAAGCCGTCGCAGCTGGGGTGATCAACATGGCCACGATAAGAATGGTTCCGACACTTTGCATGGCAGTGACTGACACAAGGGTCAAGAGCACCATGAGTAGATAGTGGTAGAAATTAACGGGCATTCCCATTGCTTTAGCCAGGAGCTCGTCAAAGGATGTAATCAATAGTTGTTTAAAGAAAATCCCAATAATCAAGAGAATCAATGCCCCCACACCAATGGTAATCCACATGTCCGTATCTTGGACAGCGAGGATATTCCCAAAAAGGATATGGAAGAGGTCTGTCGAACTCTTGGCAACACTAATCAAGATGACACCTAAGGCTAAGAAAGATGAAAAGGTAATACCAATGGCAGTGTCACTCTTGATGATAGAGTTTCCCTTGATGTAGGTAATGATGATGGAAGCCATCAAACCAAAGATGATCGCTCCAATAAAGAAATCAATTCCCAGGATAAAGGAAAGGGCTACGCCGGGCAAAACTGCGTGAGAGATGGCATCTCCCATGAGAGACATACCACGTAGGATGATAAAACATCCCACAGCACCAGCAACAACTCCGATGACAATAGCTGTGATCAAGGCGTTTTGTAGGAAATGGAAATTTTGCAATCCATCGATAAATTCTGCTATCATAGGCCACCTCCATTGAAAAAGAGTTTGCTACCGTAGGCCTTTTTGAGATTGGCCTCGGTAAAGGTTTCTTCGGTCGGACCAAGGTCTATTAATTCTCGATTGAGAAGCAAAACTTGGTCGAAATAATGGGGGACTTTGCTGAGGTCATGATGGACGATGAGAACTGTTTTACCAGCTTTTTTAAGATCTCTCAGCGTATTCATGATAATCTCTTCACTAACCGAGTCAATCCCGACAAATGGCTCATCTAGAAAGATGTAGTCAGCTTCCTGCACTAAACAGCGGGCAATCAACACACGTTGAAATTGTCCGCCTGAGAGCTGGCTGATTTGGCGATCAGCATAGTCTGAGAGCCCAACGATTTCAAGTGCATCTGCCACTTTTTTCCAGTGGCTTGCCTTTAAGGTGTGAAAGAGTGGGATGGATGGATAGAGTCCCAGAGAGACGCATTCCTTGACCTTGATAGGGAAATTGTAGTCGATATGGATTTTTTGCTCGACATAGGCAACCCGATGTAACGATTTCTTAAATTCTTTGTCATCGAGAAAGGCCTGACCTTCATGTGGGATAATTCCCAACATACCTTTTAATAAAGTTGATTTTCCAGCACCGTTTGGACCAATAATTCCGGTAATCGTTGGTCCTTGGAGCACTAGTGAGATATCCTTTAGTGCCAACGTTTCTTTGTAGGAGACACTGAGGTTTTCGATACGTATCATACAGTTGTATTCCTCCTATCTTTTAATATACCTTAAAAAAAAAATTAAGTCAAGTTAATTTTTGAAAAATTTAAAATAATAACTGAAAAATGAAGTGAAAAGAGAGACCATTTTTAATTGCATTCCCAAGTGTTTTTTGCTAAGCTAAGAATAAGTGAAAAAATGAAAGCGAGAACAAGATGACACGTTATCAAGATGATTTTTATGATGCAATCAATGGCGAATGGGAAAAAACAGCTGTCATTCCAGCTGATAAATCTCGAACAGGTGGTTTTATTGACCTTGATGAGGAAATTGAAGAGTTAATGCTAGCAACTACGGACAAGTGGTTGGTAGGTGAGGATGTCCCAGAGGATGCTATCCTCGCAAACTTTGTTAAGTATCATCGCATGGTACGCGATTTTGATAAGAGAGAAGCGGATGGGATCAAGCCTGTCCTCCCTCTACTCAAGGAGTACCAAGGCTTGGAGAGTTTTGCAGATTTTACTAGTAAACTAGCAGAATTTGAACTAGCAGGCAAGCCAAACTTCCTTCCATTTGGGGTATCACCAGACTTTATGGATGCCAGAACCAATGTTCTCTGGGCAAGTGCACCAGGAACAATCTTGCCAGATACGACTTACTACGCTGAAGACCATCCTCAGCGTGAGGAGCTCTTGACTCTTTGGAAGAAAAGTACAACGAATCTACTCAAAGCCTATGATTTTTCAGATGAGGAAATCGCAGACTTATTAGAGAAACGATTGGAATTGGACCGTCGCATTGCGGCTGTGGTGCTTTCTAACGAAGAAAGTTCAGAATATGCCAAACTCTACCATCCATACGCTTATGAAGATTTCAAGAAATTTGCCCCTGCCCTACCTTTGGATGATTTCTTCCAAGCAGTCCTTGGACAAACTCCAGATAAGGTTATCGTAGACGAAGAACGTTTCTGGCAAGCAGCAGAGCAATTCTATAGTGAAGAAGCGTGGCCTCTACTCAAAGCAACCTTGATTTTGGGTGTGGTCAATCTCTCAACAAGCTATCTCACAGATGAGATTCGTGTCCTATCAGGTGCTTATGGTCGTGCTCTTTCAGGTGTTCCAGAAGCACAGGACAAGGTCAAGGCAGCTTATCACTTGGCCCAAGGACCTTTCAAGCAAGCTCTTGGTCTCTGGTATGCTCATGAAAAATTCTCTCCAGAAGCCAAGGCAGACGTAGAGAAAAAAGTAGCGACAATGATTGACGTTTATAAGGAACGCTTGGCTAAGAACGACTGGCTCACGCCTGAAACACGTGACAAGGCCATTGTCAAACTCAATGTCATCAAGCCTTATATCGGTTATCCAGAAGAATTGCCAGAACGCTACAAGGACAAAGTAGTGGACGAAACTGCCAGTCTCTTTGAGAATGCCCTAGCCTTTGCGCGTGTGGAAATCAAGCACAGCTGGAGCAAGTGGAACCAACCGGTTGACTACAAGGAGTGGGGTATGCCAGCTCATATGGTCAATGCCTACTACAATCCTCAGAAGAACTTGATTGTCTTCCCAGCGGCTATTTTACAGGCTCCATTCTATGACTTGCATCAATCGTCTTCTGCCAACTACGGTGGGATTGGTGCTGTTATTGCCCACGAGATTTCTCATGCCTTTGACACAAATGGTGCTTCCTTTGATGAAAATGGTAGTCTCAAGGATTGGTGGACAGAAAGCGACTATGCTGCCTTTAAAGAAAAAACGCAGAAAGTTATCGACCAGTTTGATGGCCAAGAATCTTACGGCGCAAGAATCAACGGAAAACTAACTGTATCAGAAAATGTTGCCGACCTAGGAGGAATTGCTGCAGCCCTTGAAGCTGCTAAGAGAGAACCAGACTTCTCTGCTGAAGAATTCTTCCACAATTTTGCTCGTATCTGGCGTATGAAAGGTCGTCCGGAGTTGATGAAACTCATGGCCAGTGTCGACGTGCACGCGCCTGCCAAACTCCGTGTCAATGTGCAAGTGCCAAACTTCGATGACTTCTTTACAACTTACGATGTCAAAGAAGGCGATGGTATGTGGCGTTCACCAGAGGATCGTGTGATTATTTGGTAAGATAAAAACCAAGGAAATTATCCTTGGTTTTTTGCTTGCTAGAAAAAGGGATTAAAAGTCTTTTCGTGAGCGATAGTCGTAGCTGGACCATGCCCAGGGTAGACATCGTAGTTAGGAAGGGTGAAGAGTTGAGTTTGGATACTATGGAGGAGTTGTTCCGTGCTACCTGTAGGAAGATCGGTCCGTCCGATGGTTTCTCGGAAAAGAGCATCACCCGTCAAGACTAGATGGGCCTCAGGAAAAACGAGGGAAACACCTCCGATAGAGTGCCCTGGGGTTGGTAGAACTGTAAAACGAAATTCCTCAAGCTGGTATTCCTCGTGAAAGACAAAGGTGTGTTCTGCTGGTTTTGAGACCACGTCTGCCATATCATCGTGATGAGGGAGACCAGAGAGATTATCTACAGGTGTATAAAGCCAGCTAGCTTCACTCTCTGCTACATAAACTGGAGGATTTCCAAAAGTCTCGCGAACCAAGTCCAGACTCATAATATGGTCGTAGTGGGTGTGGGTCAGGAGAATCGCACAAACTGGTTTGTTGATTTTCTCAATAGTCTTGCGAATAGCTTCCCAATGGCTACCTGGGTCAACCACAATTAAGTGTTGATCCCCTTCTAGATAATAAGTATTTTCATAGGCAACGGGATTCACGGTTTTATGGATTTTCATACTGGCTCCAATCTCAAAGAATGTACTAAACTAAGTATAGCATAGAAGAGGATACTTAGGGTATCAGAAGGTCTTTTTCCTACCTTAACGATTTTTCCAAGCTTGGTAACGGGTATCAATCAAGAGTTGGGTTAAGCGTCCCATGGTTTCTCTTTCTTCGGGAGTGAGGGATTGAGCTTGGACAAAGAGATGGTGAATGTGTTCAATGACCTTGAAGGAAGAAAGAACGTTGATAGAGGAGATGCCTGCATCAAGAATAATTCCAAAAAAGAGGTCAAAGTAGAGCTGCAGTTCTTCGTCAGGAACTGTTTCAACCCATTCCTTGAAGGTAGTATCGACTTGTTGGCTGTCACTATTAGTTTCGTCTAGTTGGACAAAGTGCTTGTCTTTGACCTGCCAACTAAAAGTGTCATGCTGAGCAAGGCCACCTAAGGCAGTGCTTCGAACGACGATTTTTTTATCCGGAATTTCCAGCATCATCCCGATGATAGAACCTTGTGGGATAAATACTTTTGTTCTGTCTATCATGTTTTGATAGCCTAGTGTTTCGGTTAGTTCCTTGTGAAGCCCAGGTGCATCAAAAGTATAGACAGCGATAATGTTTTTCTGCAAGTTTGGATCAAGTTGACTGGCAGCATAGACAGCTAAATTGCCCCCTTTTGAGTGCCCTGCTAGGATAACCTTTTGCTTAGGATGTTGAGCAAAAAAGTCCTGTAAATACTGAAGGGCGTGTTTTTGAGCTGGAATCTCCTTCATATAGGTCATATGGAAATCTTCTTTCCAACCGATGATACTGTCATCCGTCCCACGAAAAACAAGCAAATAAGTATCGAGACTGATACGATAAGTCATGGCCGCAAACTGTTTTTGCAATTCAGGGTCGATATCGTTGATAAAGTCTGAGAGCTTGCAATTTTTAAAGCGTTTGTGTTGAGCGAGCTGATCTAACAATTGGAGACGGTTCTTATTGGTCAGCATAGTCGTGTCTCTAGGGATTTGAGATGCAAGATCTATGAGACGCTTTGGTTCTTGGGTGACTACATCATCAAAAGCAAGGTAGGTTAATTCAGTCAAGGCAAGAACATCTAACTCGTTCACGGGGAGGTCATAAAAGGAATCGTATGCTACATCATTTAAGTAGTCAAAAATATTTGCCATAAAAGCTCCTTTCTCTATGTTTATCCTATCACATTTACCTAGAATTAGCTAGTAGGCTTATTGGATTTTACTACATGGCTAGCGAGCTGGTTTAAATACAGGTTTGCGTTTTATCCTAGGGGAAAATCTGTTATAATAAGACCAAAGGAGGAGCGCATGCACAAGATTTTACTAGTAGAAGATGACCAAGTTATTCGGCAACAAGTTGGAAAATTGCTTTCTGAATGGGGCTTTGAGGTTATTTTGGTGGAGGACTTTATGGAAGTTTTGACCCTCTTTGTTCAGTCAGAACCTCATTTGGTCCTTATGGATATTGGCTTACCTCTCTTTAATGGTTACCACTGGTGTCAGGAGATTCGTAAGATTTCTCAGGTACCCATCATGTTTCTATCTTCGAGAGATCAGGCGATGGATATCGTCATGGCGATCAATATGGGAGCAGATGATTTTGTGACCAAGCCTTTTGATCAGCAGGTTCTCCTTGCCAAGGTTCAGGGCTTGTTGCGCCGTTCCTATGAATTTGGCCGTGATGAAAGTCTGCTAGAGTATGCGGGTGTGATCCTCAATACCAAGTCTATGGACTTGCACTATCAGGGGGAAGTTCTGAGTTTGACCAAGAATGAATTTCAAATTTTGCGGGTCTTGTTTGAACATGCTGGCAATATCGTGGCGCGTGATGACCTGATGCGGGAACTCTGGAATAGCGACTTTTTCATCGATGACAATACCTTGTCTGTCAATGTTGCTCGTTTGCGTAAAAAGTTGGAGGAGCAAGGCTTGGCAGGCTTTATCGAAACCAAGAAGGGAATAGGATACGGACTGAAACATGCTTGATTGGAAACTATTTTTTCTAGCCTATCTGCGTTCTCGCAGTCGTCTTTTTGTCTATATTTTTTCATTGGGCTTTCTTGTTTTTCTCTTTCAGTTTTTATTCGCCAGTATAGGATTTTATTTTTTCTATTTTTTCCTCCTCAGTAGCTTTTTGACCCTTTTATTTTTGGTTTGGGATATTTTTGCAGAAGCTCAGGTTTACCGGCAGGAAGTACTGTATGCTGAAAGAGACCCAAAGTCTCCTTTGGAGTGTGTGCTAGCGGAAAAACTCGAAGAGCGTGAGTCTGAATTGTATCAAAAGAAGTCGGAAGCCCAGAGCAAGCTGACGGATTTGCTGGACTACTATACCTTGTGGGTTCACCAGATTAAGACGCCCATTGCAGCTAGTCGCCTTTTAGTAGCAGAAGTCTCTGATCGGGAGGTCAAGCAGCAACTGGAACAGGAAATCTTTAAGATTGACTCCTATACCAATCTGGTGTTGCAGTATCTTCGTTTAGAAAGCTTCCACGATGACTTGGTATTTGAAAAGGTTCAAGTGGAGGATCTAGTGAAGGAAGTTGTCCGTAAGTATGCCCTTTTCTTTATTCAAAAGGGACTGACAGTCAACCTACATGACCTTGACAAAATCATCGTGACCGATAAGAAGTGGTTGTTGGTCGTCATTGAACAAATCCTCTCAAACAGCCTCAAATACACCAAGAAAGGTGGACTAGAGATCTATATGGAAGGCCAGGAACTCTGTATCAAGGATACGGGAATCGGGATTAAAAACAGTGATGTGCTCCGAGTCTTTGAACGTGGCTTTTCAGGCTACAATGGTCGTTTGACCCAGCAGTCATCTGGACTTGGACTTTATCTATCTAAGAAAATTTCTGAAGAACTGGGCCACCAGATTCGTATCGAGTCTGAGGTTGGAAAAGGAACGACCGTACGGATTAAATTCACTGAAGTGAAGCTTGTTATTGAGTAAGAATCAATGAGAAAAAGCCTCCGATTGGAGGCTTTTATGCTAGGTTTTTATTTCTCAACGCGTGATTTGTTGGCGATATCAGCTAGGATAGCTTGAACAAAATCATCTACTGAGACAGTCTGTGTTTCTTTTTGGCCGTAGCGACGAACGTTGACTGTTCCGTCTTCCATTTCCTTATCCCCAACGATTAATTGGTAAGGAATCTTGCTTGTTTGTGAAGCGCGGATCTTGAACTGCATTTTTTCATTACGCTCATCTACATCGGCACGGACACCGCGGTCACGGAGTTTCTTGGCCACTTCCCAAGCGTAGTCCACGTGTTTTTCGTTAGAAACTGGGATGAGGGTTACTTGGTGTGGTGCAAGCCATGTTGGGAAGGCACCCTTGTAGTTTTCAATCAAGATAGCTGTGAAGCGTTCCATAGTTGAGATAACCCCACGGTGAATCATAACTGGACGGTGCTCTTCGCCATCAGCTCCGATGTATTTGAGGTCGAAGCGTTCTGGAAGCAAGAAGTCAAGCTGGATAGTAGAAAGGGTTTCTTCTTTACCGAGGGCAGTTTTAACCTGGATATCCAATTTTGGTCCGTAGAAGGCTGCTTCACCTTCAGCTTCAAAGTAGTCCAGTTCCATATCATCCATAGCTGCTTTCAACATGCGTTGTGCATTTTCCCACATCTCATCGTTGTCAAAGTATTTGTGTTTATCTTCTGGGTCACGATAAGACAAGCGGAAACGGTAATCTGTCAAATTAAAGTCTTCATACACGTCGATAATCAATTGAAGAATTTTCTTGAATTCTTCCTCAATTTGTTCTGGAGCTACAAAAGTATGACCATCATTTAGGGACATTTCACGTACACGTTGAAGGCCTGTAAGGGCGCCAGATTTTTCATATCGGTGCATCATGCCAATCTCAGCGATACGGATTGGTAATTCACGGTATGAGTGTACATGGTGTTTATAAACTTCGATATGGTGAGGACAGTTCATTGGGCGGAGGACAAACTCTTCACCGTCCCCCATGTCCATAGTTGGGAACATATCCTCACGGTAGTGATCCCAGTGACCAGAAGTTTTATAGAGTTCCACTGAGGCAATTGGTGGAGTGTAAACATGTTGGTAGCCTGCAGCAATTTCCTTGTCAACAATGTAGCGTTCCAATTCACGACGGATAGTTGCTCCGTTTGGTAACCAGAATGGTAAACCTTGTCCGACTTCTTGTGAAATCATGAAGAGGTCAAGCTCTTTACCGAGTTTACGGTGGTCACGTTCCTTAGCTTCTTCACGCATTTGAAGGTAGTTCTTCAAGTCTTTTTTGTCAAACCAAGCTGTACCGTAGATTCGTTGCATCATCGCGTTGTCGCTATTTCCACGCCAGTAGGCACCAGCTACGTTGAGCAGGTGGAAGATTTGGATACGACCTGTTGATGGGACGTGAGGACCACGGCAGAGGTCTACGTATTCGCCCTGACGGTAGATAGTCAACCCACCCTCGTCTTCTGAGTGTTCTTCGATCAATTCCAACTTGTAAGGGTCGTTCTTGAAGATTTCACGTGCCTCGTCTTTCGTCACTTCTTCACGGATTGATGGGAAGTTTTCTTTGACGATTTTTTTCATTTCTTCTTCGATACGAGGAAGATCTTCATTGGAGATTTGACCAGCGGTATTGTCTGTATCGTAGTAGAAGCCGTCTTCGATAGCTGGACCGACACCCAAATGAATGTCTGGGAAAAGGCGACGAGCTGCTTGGGCGAACAAGTGAGCCGCTGAGTGGCGCAAGATTGGAAGGGCATCTTCGTGATCAGGTGTCACGATTTCGATGCTTCCATCTTCAGTGATAGCACGAGTAGTGTCAATGAGTTTGCCGTTGAATTTACCAGCCAAGGCTTTTTTAGCTAGGGAATTGCTGATGGATTGAGCAATTTCAAAAGTTGTCACGCCAGATTCGAATTCACGAACAGCGCCATCTGGGAAAGTAATCTTAATCATGGTTTTCTCCTTATAAAGTTTTTATTAGCCTAGTTATGGTGAAGGTGCCCTTGAAATATAAATAGAAATTCCTTTTGATTTTTTCGTTAATAAATCAAAAAGCGACATCCTTAAAAGGACGTCGCAACGTGGTTCCACCTTCATTTATGTTCCTCAAAAAAGAGGGACACCTCAGATTGGCTTTAACGTAGCCACCGTTTTATGTTTGCATAAAAGTCAGTAGAGTAGTATCAGTTTAGGCTTTCTATGCGTTTCCAGCAACCACGCACTCTCTAGTAGAAAGGGACTAAGTGACTTGTCTCTATGCATTATTATAGCATGATTGCGAGATTTTTCAAGGTTTTTGTATAATTTTTTTGTTTTTCTCTCTTTGGAAGACATGCTTGATCCCCATGCCAGCAGCCAAGCCAAGTAAGGCAAAGAGTTCATAGGCTAGGAAGTAAAGCAGGATGAACTCACCAAAAGTGATGATGGTAAAGCAAAAGACCAGACCAATACCAAGTAGCCACCAAAGTGAGAAACGAAATCGATAGCTATAAAGCAGCGATACGATAAAGGTTACCAGGGGAGAAAAGAGGAGAATGTTATAAATGTACAGTCCTTTCAGTGTATAAGAATCAGATATCAGCAGTAAAAGCAACTCATAGAGGGGCCAGTAAAAGAAGAAAATGACAAGGTAGTATGGAATATACTTAAGATATTTCCGCATGGCAATAGTCCTCCAATCTACAAAAATTGAGAGATGTTGAAGACCACATAATCCTAAATGAAGGGGAACTCTCTATTTATATTATAGCACGTCTTGGAAGCCTTTACAAGTTGATCCAGTGAGTAGTGATAGTGCTCTTTTTGAGTGTTTTCTGCTATAATACTAACAAAAGAAGTAAGAGGAAAAGAGGAGAAAGAATGACCAAAATAGCAGTTCTTTCAGACATACATGGGAATACGACAGCCCTGGAAGCTGTACTGGCTGATGCCAAAAAGGCAAAGGTAGATGAGTACTGGATCTTGGGGGATATTCTGATGCCGGGAACGGGACGTAGAAGGATATTGAATCTTTTAGCTGCTTTGCCTATCACTGCAATAGTTCTTGGTAATTGGGAAAATAGTCTCTGGCGAGGTTTGCATCGTAAGCTAGATTTGACAAAAGCTAGTCATCGCTACCTCCTACGTCAATGCCAGTACATATTAGAAGAAATCAGCCCTGAAGAAATCGAAGACCTCCACAATCAACCCATGCAGGTTCATCGTCAGTTTGGTGATCTGACGGTAGGAATCACTCATCATCTCCCTGATAAAAACTGGGGTAGAGAATTAATCCATACGGGAAAACAAGAAGATTTTGATAGATTAGTGACGAATCCACACGCCTCCATCGCAGTATATGGTCATATCCACCAACAGTTGCTTCGTTATGGAAGTGATGGACAGTTGATTCTTAATCCAGGTTCGATTGGGCAACCCTTCTTTTTAGATGCGGGATTACGTAAGGACCTGCGGGCCCAGTATATGATCTTAGAGTTTGATGAAGCAGGTTTGGCTGATGTTGATTTTCGTCGAGTGGATTATGATGTAGCAACTGAATTGCAGTTGGCTAAAGATTTAAATCTCCCCTATTTCCAGGTCTATTATGAAAGTTTGGTAAATGGGATTCACCACACTCATAACCAGGAACTTCTGTATGAGATTGCTCAAAAACAGGGGCATGATATTGAGTTGGATGAATGGTTAGATAGTAGTAATGATTGACATGACATCAAAAAGGGGTATAATGAGTATGAGAAGAGAGATGATGAGAATCTCAGGTGAAAGGGGAACAAAATGCAAATTTCAAGTCGATTTACCATTGCGACCCATATGCTAATTATCATTGCTATAAAGGGCCGGGAAAGCAAGGTGACCAGTGATTTTCTCGCAGCTAGCGTTGGAGTTAATCCAGTCATTATCCGTAAGACTTTGTCGCAACTCAAAAAAGCAGGATTGATTTCAGTTGCGCGTGGGACGGGCGGTACCGAGATTATCAAAGACTTCCAAGATATTAGCCTTTTTGATGTGTATCAGGCTGTCGAATGTCTAGGAAAATCTGGCAAACTCTTTAGTTTCCATGACAATCCCAATCCTAACTGTCCAGTAGGGGCTAATATTCATAAGGTCTTGGATCAGAAATTGCTGGATATCCAAGTAGCTATGGAAAATCAACTTCGTCAGATGAGTCTGGCTCAGGTTGTGGCAGATGCAGAAGCAAGAATAGCAAAATAAGAGGGCTAGGCTCCTCTTTTTCTATTGCCATAATTATGGTACAATGTAGACATTAAAGGAGGAGACTATGTACTTTATCACAGGATTTTTTGTCCTACTTTTTCTCGTTTCGTTTTTAAGGGACAATCGCAGTCTCTGGAATCCAGCTCTCTTGCTTTTGTCTCTGCTCTTTTCTTATATGTCCATTGCCAATCTTTTTTACGAAGCTGGGCAGAAAGAAGTGCACATGGTTTTCTTTGCAGGGATTTTTCTCCTGCTGCCTCTTTTAGTTTTTCTAAGTGGTTTTTTCCTTATTTATAATGGATTCGTGTTATTGAAAAAAGAAGGAAAATCCAAGGCAAATTATTTGTCTCTAGGATTAGGTTGTGTGATTCTATTCTTTTTTGTGATCATGGCGATTCGAGTGAGCGATACCAAGGGCTTGTTTTACACCAATCATCTAGTGAATATTATCTTTTTCTTTTTGATTTATTCGTATTTGATTTTTGGTTTTGCCTTTGCAGGATTTCTGCTTTATTCTATCCTGTATCTTTTTATTCCTAAGAAAAAATATTATGATTTTATCATCATTCACGGAGCAGGTTTGTTGAATGGAGAAAAAGTGACTCCCTTACTAAAGAGTCGCATTGATAAGGCAGTAGAAGCCTATCGCCAGTCTCTTAATCCCAATGTTAAAATCATCGCGAGTGGTGGTCAAGGTGGAGATGAAAAGATATCCGAAGCTCAGGCGATTTGTAATTATTTGTTGGAAGAGACAGATATTCCGAGAGAAGCGATTCTCCTAGAGGAAGACTCAACGACGACCTATGAGAATCTTCTCTTCTCAAAAGAAATGGGAGAGAAGCTGGTGACCAGTCCACGTTTTCTCTTTGTGACCAATGATTACCATGTTTTTCGTACCAGTACCTATGCTCGCCGTATTGGGATGAAGGGAGATGGCCTTGGTTGCCGTACAGCCGCCTACTATATCCCATCGGCCTTTATCAGAGAATATATTGCTCTATGTGTGAAGATGAGATGGCTTTTTATCGCCCTCTATGTTTTGTTGATTTTAGCTCTGATTTTCTCTTACAGAGGTATTTTATGGTAATCAGAAAGATGGAGCCTGCCCCGGTAATAGTTGAATTTAAGCCACGATACATATTTGGTCAAGCGCTTCCTAAAATAACATCAGGTAAGCCTAAACTAATAAAGGCCAGATAGATGACTGCCAATAATAACGAAATCATTTAATTCTCCTTTTCAGATTGTTCTTCTTTTGATTTCTAGAATCTTGTTTTTTCCAATTGATTGAACTCCGTTCAGTATGAATGGGTCTATTTCAGTCAATCTTTCAAGGATTGGGTGGAATTCTTTAGGAGGATAGGTGTCGGAAATTTTTATATTTTCTTGTAAAGATGGACAATAATATGCAATAGCATCCGGAGCAATGACTGATGTGTTAGTGCTGTTATCGGATTTAACAAAAGAAATGTGAAGTCATTTGAACGTTTATATCCATTCATGAGATAGCCGGCTTCCCCTGCAAAACCATTTCTTCCACGATGCAATCTTTTATTGATGATAATACCAGAACCGGCAAAATCTGTATCTGGCTGGTAGAGAAGGGCCAGTGTTCTGAATTCTGGGTGAATACTACAATAACCAAGAGAAGCAACATTAACATCATTCTCTAATATTTGTAAGATATTGGTAGTTCCTGCCAGAGAAATCCCTGTTTGACAGGATAACTGATTCTTGGTCCATGTTCCTCCTTGATAAAAGCAGGATCGTACTTTGTGAATATTTTCTTGCCTTAAATCAATTATTTTTGCCATCTTTCTACCTTTCGACACGTTTTGTAAAAAGCGTTGTAGTATATTATATTTTTGTTTGCAATAAGATATTTTTAAAAATCTTAGTTTCGCTTTCCTGGTCCTAGGAGTGTCCTCTCTTATAGGAGAGAATAATGCTGTTTTTGATTCATGGCATCAATGTGCTTATGAATTTTTTTAATCCTCAATTTTGTTTGTAGTCACATATTTTCTAGAGAGAGTAGTTAATGAATAAGCACCACTTACAAAAAGTTAGGGTTAAGGTGTCTAAGATTCTTAGTTTTGGGATGAGTGGTACAGATTTTAACGAGCATTTTATTATGATGGCAACTGGATGTAGTTTGCACTTGTATTATTTAGGATAAGTGGTATAATTAGTTATACAAATCATACCATAAAGGAGATAATAGTTATGAAAGCACCAAAAGGTAAATATGCTTGGACAGCTACAGTTGGAGAAAAAGGTCAAATAGTAATACCAAAACAGGCGCGCGATGTCTTTAATATCAAACCTGGGGATACGATTCTACTTCTTGGTGATGAAAAGCGTGGAATTGCCATACCGCCGAAGGGAGCCTTTGCACACTTGATGGAAATTGCTTTTGAAGAGAAGGAGGATGAATAAAATGAAGTATGTTTTAGAGGTAAATGATATTACAAAAAAATATTTAGCATTTGAATTGAAACCTATAAGTTTTCATATTAAATCAGGTGAGGTTATGGGATTTATAGGTAGGAATGGAGCAGGTAAGACTACAGCGATTAAATCCATTCTAAATCTTGTTCATCCAGATGCAGGGAATGTCCGTATTCTTGGAATGGATTATCTGGATAATGAAGATGAAATCAAACAACGAATTGGTTATGCAGTGGGAGGAACCAATTATTATAAAAGAAAAAAATTAAAGGATATTGTCGCTATTACTCGTATTTTTTATGATAACTGGGATGATGAATCGTATCGTCATTATCTTGATGCATTTAAGCTTGATGAAAATAAGAAAATTATGGAACTGTCTGAGGGGATGAAAGTAAAATTTTATCTTACTTTAGCTCTTTCTCATCATGCTAAGCTTTTGATTTTAGATGAGCCAACCAGTGGACTTGATCCAGTATCTAGAGATGAGATGAATGAAATCTTTCGAAAACTAGCAGAAAAAGGAGTAGCAATCTTGTTTTCTACTCATATTACTAGTGATTTAGAGAAGTGTGCAGATACTATTACTTATATAAAAAATGGTGAATTGCTTTTATCTGAGAGAAAAGAGGATTTTATCAGTCATTACACGAAAGAAATAGGGCAGAAATCCACACTTGAAGATATTATGGTGCATATTGAAAGGGAAGAGGTGAATTTGTGATGAGAAAACTTCTCTATAAAGAAATGAAACTAACAGCAAATCCTTTGAGCTATTGGTTTATAACTTTTTCAGCTATTACGATGATTCCAAGGTATCCTATTCTTGTCGGTTCCTTTTTTATCTGTCTTGGTATTTTTTATACTTATCAACAAGTCCGAGAATGTGATGACATCACCTACACGGTCATGTTGCCAGTTAGAAAACAAGATGTGGTTACGGCTAAATATTTATTTGTTTTATCTATCGAGTGCATAGCTTTCATATTATGTCTTTTTCTGACGATTATTCGGATGAGACTCTTAGGAGATGCCACACCGTATGTGACAAATCCGTTGATGAATGCAAATGCTGCATATCTTGGCTATATAATGCTTGTATTTGCAACCTTTAACAGTGTTTTTCTTGGAGGCTTTTTTAAAACAGCTTATAAGATTGGGAAGCCTTTTATCCTATTCTGCGCAGTCACAACTGTCATTATATTCATGGGAGAGATATTACACCATATTCCTGGATTAGAAAGTTTGAATGATTCTTCAAATTTGAACGTACCACAGATAGTAATATTACTTTTTGGTGTTGCCATATTTAACTTATGCACCTGGTTTTCTTATCAGAAAGCTATAAAAGACTTCGAAAGAATTGATTTATAAAATTGAATACATTAAGTGTCCGTATTTTGTCGGAGAAAATCCAATAGAAAATGGTACTGATAAAGAATTAAAAGTTGTGGAGCTGTTAGAACAGTGTTTCATATGGAAAAAATGTATGGGAAATACCAAAATTATAGGTATCAGAGTAGCAAAATAAATTTTTATTTCCGTTTGGTACCTATGATGGTGAAATTCCTGTTGGATTTATTATGATTGGCTATGATGTTGACGATTATTGGGACAATCCGCCTGAATGAAAATATAAAAATGTGAACCCTTGTTTTGAGTTCACATTTCGTTTTTATTCCGCAGCTTGTTGCCAACGTTTTGCTAGCTTATGAGACAGGCTGGAAATAGCAAAGTTAAAGATAAAGTAAATTAAGGCAATCAGTATATAAAGACTGAAGACCTGCTCTGGTTCGAAATAGCGTCCCATGAGAATTTGGCTGGCGCCAAAGAGTTCTTGTAGGGCGATAACAGAGTAGAGAAGACTGGTATCCTTGATCACGGTTACAAACTGAGAAATGATAGCTGGCAGCATTTTACGGATCGCTTGTGGGAGAATGATGTAGTAGAGGATTTGGGCTGAAGTGAATCCTTGTGACATTCCTGCTTCGTATTGTCCCTTGTCTACGGCATTGAGACCACCTCGGATAATCTCAGCCAGGGCTGCTGAGGTAAAGAGGGTAAAGGCAGTGATACCTGCCGGTGTGGACTTCATTTTAAACACCAAAAAGATGGTGAAAATCCAGAGGAGGTTGGGAACGTTACGTACAAACTCGATATAAATGCTGGAGATGATCCGTAAGACAGGATTTTTCCCATTTCTCATGACGGCTAGTACTGTTCCGATAAGGGTCGAGAGGACGATAGCAATCAGAGAAATGTAGAGAGTTAAGCCGAATCCTTTAAAGATAAAGACTAGGTTATCTGGGGTCAAAACTTCTAAAATAGATTCCATAGTAACCTCCTAAAGTGAATAGGCTTTTTTGTTGGCTTGCTCCATCTTGCGACCAAACTGGGCAACAGGGAAGCATAGGGCAAAGTAGAGAAGGGCAGCACCTAAAAATGCTGGAATATAGTTTCCATTGAGAGCCGACCAAGACTTAGTCACAAACATCAAGTCTACTCCAGAGATGATAGCTACGGTAGAGGTGTTCTTGATGAGGTTAACGATTTGGTTGGTCAATGGAGGGAGAATGATACGGAAGGCTTGAGGCAAGATAATCAAGCGCATGGCACTGATATAAGTAAAACCTTGCGACAAGGCGGCCTCCATCTGACCGCTAGGAATAGACTGAATCCCTGAACGAATAACCTCAGCAATATAAGCGCCGTGATAGAGTCCCACACAAAGTACAGCTGTCCAATAAATCGGAATCATGATGGTGTGTTCACTGATAAGAGGCAAACCATAAAAGACGATGACAAACTGCACCAAGAGGGGAGTATTTTGGTAAAATTCGACAAAGATACGAGCCAAAACACGCAAGAATGGGCGTTTACTGGTTGACATGGCCCCGAAGAAGATGCCCAAAACCATGGCGAGGATAAAGGATCCAACCGCTAGGGCAAGGGTGAAGAGGAAACCATTGAAAAATTGTCCAAAATCCTGAAAATAGGCTGTCCAAGATGATAAATCTGTCATGGGGTGTCCTCCTTAATCTGCGGTATGGCTAGATGGTTTGAGTTTGTAACGGTCATAGAGTTTTTGAAGACTACCGTCCTTGGTCCATTTAGTGACCAAGTTATCAAGATAGTCGTTGAGCTCGGTATTTGCTTTCTTGGTGACGATACCGTAGTCAGATGGCTTGAAACTATCATTTAGTAGTTCTGTCCGTTTGCTGATGTAGCCAGACAGGATAGAGCGGTCCACAGAAAAGGCATCAATACGGTGAGCGTGAAGGGAAGTAATCAATTCTGGATAGGAACCAAGTTCGACAAATTTAAAGGTTAGACCTTTCTTTTTGCCAAGTTCAGTAATCAAGCGCTGGGTGATGGAACCTTGGGCAACTCCGATCGTTTTACCGTTTAGATCTTCAATGCTTTTAATGTTGGCAGATTTATTGACCAAAAAACCAGAAGCATCCGTATAGTAGGGACTGGTGAAGTTGTATAGTTTTTTACGTTCGTCTGTGATGGTGAAGGTTGCGATATCCATGTCGACCTGTTCATTGTCTAGAAGTGGACCACGGGTTTGAGCGGTAACAGGCACATAGCGAATCTTGACCTTGAGTTCATCTGCAATCATCTTAGCTAAGTCCGTTTCGATACCAGAATAAGTCCCTGTCTTAGGATCCTTGTAGCCAAAATTAGGAACGTCTTGTTTGACACCGACAACCAGTTCACCTCTTTTTTGAATGTCTGCGACGCTAGTATCAGCCTGAACTGGTTTGGCAGCAGCAAGACCGAAAAGGCTAATCAATAATGCTGATAAAAAGAGTTTCTTTTTCATAGGCGCCTCCTTATTTGACTTTGTCACTTTCATGGTTGATAATTTTGCTGAGGAATTGTTGGGCACGAGGTTCGCTTGGATTGTCAAAAAAGTCATCGACATCTGTCGTATCCACCAAAACTTCTCCGTCTGCCATAAAGATAATGCGGTCCGCAACCTCTCGAGCAAAGCCCATTTCGTGGGTAACGATGATCATATTCATCCCATCATGCGCCAGTTTTTGCATAACTGCTAGAACATCTCCGATAGTCTCAGGATCAAGAGCAGATGTTGGCTCGTCAAAGAGGAGGAGCTCCGGATGCATAGCTAGTCCACGAGCAATGGCGATCCGCTGTTTTTGTCCACCAGATAGCATAGCTGGATAGGAATCTTTCTTGTCCCACATATTTACAAATTCCAGATATTTTTGAGCTGTTTTTTCAGCTTCTTTTTTATCAATTCCTAGAACTTTAATGGGTGCAAGTGTCACATTTTCTAACACTGTTTTGTGTGGATAAAGGTTAAAATGTTGAAAAACCATGCCGACTTCCTTACGAAGAGGAACCAGGTCTTTCTGGCTAGCACCTGCTACTTGGTGTCCATTGACTAGGAGACTTCCTTTGTCAACAGCTTCCAAACCATTAATCGTACGGATAAGAGTGGACTTCCCAGAACCAGAAGGTCCAAGCAGGACAACAACTTGTCCTTTTTCAAAACGGAGATTGATGTCGCGGAGTGCGTGGTAGTCTCCGTAATATTTTTCGACGTTTTTAAATTCTACTAAAGCCATGAGAGATCTCCTTTGTGTTAGATTTTATAACATGATTCTACAGCAAAAGAATGTTCTTGTCAAATCATATCTGAAAAAAATTCACTAAAATTTTATAAAAAAGCAATCTGAATAGAGAAAATACCTAAATCGTGTTATAATGAAACGATAGAATTCTTAGAAAGAGTGGATGTTTTTTTGATAACTCCTACTTATGAATGGCAGTTTGCCCCGCAGGTTGAAGATGCGGATTTTACAAAGATAGCCAAGAAGGCTGGGCTGGGTCCTGAGGTGGCTCGGTTATTATTTGAAAGAGGGATTCAGGATGAAGAAAGTCTAAAGAAGTTTTTAGAACCTTCTTTAGAGGACTTACATGACCCCTATCTGCTCCATGATATGGATAAGGCAGTGGAACGGATTCGTCAGGCTATTGAAGAAGGGGAGAATATTCTCGTCTATGGCGACTATGATGCGGACGGTATGACTTCGGCTTCGATTGTGAAGGAAAGTTTGGAACAGCTTGGTGCTGAGTGCCGTGTTTACTTGCCCAACCGTTTTACCGATGGCTATGGTCCAAATGCCAGTGTTTATAAATACTTTATCGAGCAAGAGGGAATTTCCTTGATTGTGACAGTGGATAATGGGGTTGCAGGTCACGAGGCCATTGAATTGGCCCAGTCTATGGGAGTGGATGTCATTGTGACTGACCACCATTCTATGCCAGAAACCCTTCCCGACGCCTATGCGATTGTTCACCCTGAGCATCCGGATGCGGACTATCCTTTCAAATATTTGGCCGGATGCGGAGTGGCTTTCAAGCTGGCTTGCGCCCTTTTAGAAGAAGTGCAAGTAGAATTGCTTGATTTGGTTGCTATCGGAACTATTGCAGATATGGTGAGCTTGACGGATGAAAACCGCATCATGGTTCAATATGGTCTGGAAATGTTGGGGCATACTCAGCGCATCGGTCTGCAAGAAATGCTGGACATGGCTGGGATTGCTGCTAACGAAGTGACAGAAGAAACGGTTGGCTTTCAGATTGCCCCTCGTTTAAATGCCTTGGGGCGATTGGATGATCCCAATCCTGCCATTGATTTGTTAACTGGATTTGACGACGAGGAAGCTCATGAGATTGCCCTCATGATTCATCAGAAAAACGAAGAGCGCAAGGAAATCGTTCAGTCCATCTATGAAGAAGCTAAGACCATGGTGGATCCTGAGAAGAAGGTCCAGGTCTTGGCAAAGGAAGGCTGGAATCCTGGCGTTCTGGGTATCGTGGCTGGTCGCTTGCTAGAGGAATTGGGGCAGACAGTCATCGTTCTTAATATAGAGGATGGTCGTGCTAAGGGTAGCGCTCGTAGTGTGGAAGCAGTCGATATTTTTGAAGCCCTAGATCCCCATCGCGACCTCTTTATCGCCTTTGGCGGCCATGCTGGTGCAGCAGGAATGACGCTGGAAGTGGAGAAACTTTCAGATTTATCTGAGGTCTTGGAGGACTATATCCGTGAAAAAGGAGCAGACGCTAGTGGTAAGAACAAGTTAAATCTAGATGAAGAGCTAGACTTGGAGACACTTAGCTTGGAAACGGTCAAAAGTTTTGAACGCTTGGCACCTTTTGGAATGGACAATCAGAAACCTGTCTTTTATATCAAGGATTTTCAGGTCGAAAGTGCTCGTACAATGGGAGCAGGCAATGCCCACCTCAAACTAAAAATTTCCAAGGGTGAGGCGAGTTTTGAAGTGGTGGCCTTCGGACAAGGTAGATGGGCGACAGAGTTTGCTCAAACAAAAAACCTAGAATTGGCAGTCACCTTGTCTGTCAATCAATGGAATGGCCAAACTGCCCTCCAGTTGATGATGGTGGATGCGCGTGTGGAAGGTGTTCAACTCTTTAACATTCGTGGGAAGAATGCAGTCTTGCCAGAAGGGGTTCCAGTCTTGGATTTCTCTGGAGAGTTGCCGAATCTAGCGACTAGTGAAGCGGTTGTTGTAAAAACCATTCCTGAGGATATTACCTTGCTGAAGACTGTTTTTCAAGAACAGCACTTCTCTGCTGTCTATTTTAAAAATGACATTGACAAGGCCTACTATCTGACAGGTTATGGAACCAGAGAGCAGTTTGCTAAATTGTATAAGACTATTTACCAGTTCCCAGAGTTTGATATTCGCTACAAGCTAAAGGATTTGGCGGCTTATCTCAATATCCAACAAATCTTGCTGGTCAAGATGATTCAAGTATTTGAGGAGCTAGATTTTGTGACAATCAAAGATGGGGTTATGACAGTCAATAAAGAAGCGCCGAAAAGGGAAATTGCTGAAAGTCAGATTTACCAAAATCTCAAACAAACTGTAAAAAATCAAGAAATGATGGCACTGGGGACAGTGCAAGAAATGTATGATTTTTTAATGGAAAAATAGTAGAAGTTAGGAAAGAGTTGGGTAACCAGCTCTTTTTTGAAAACAAATCTTCGTTTTGAAAATCATCAAAAAAATGGTATAATGGTAGGAAAAGATTCGGCTGAAAGTTTTAGAACTTTTAGAATAAGAGGGTAAACCTACCCTATAATCAAGATAATTAAGTTTCGGAGGGAAAATGAGTAATATCAGTTTAACAACACTAGGTGGTGTACGAGAAAATGGGAAAAATATGTACATCGCTGAAATAGGCGATTCGATTTTTGTTTTGGATGCAGGGCTTAAATACCCTGAAAATGAACAACTAGGGGTTGATGTCGTCATTCCAAATATGGACTACCTTTTTGAAAATAGCGATCGTATCGCAGGGGTCTTTTTGACCCACGGACATGCGGATGCCATTGGTGCCTTGCCTTATCTTTTGGCAGAGGCTAAGGTGCCTGTGTTTGGTTCTGAGTTGACCATTGAGTTGGCCAAACTCTTTGTCAAAGGGAATGATACGGTTAAGAAATTCAATGACTTCCATGTGATTGATGAAGATACGGAGATCGACTTTGGAGGGACTGTGGTTTCCTTCTTCCGTACGACTCACTCTATCCCAGAAAGTCTGGGAGTTGTGTTAAAAACACCAAAAGGGAACATTGTTTACACAGGCGACTTCAAATTTGACCAGACGGCTAGTGAATCCTATGCGACGGATTTTGCGCGTTTAGCCGAAATCGGCCGTGACGGTGTCTTGGCACTTCTCAGTGATTCTGCAAATGCAGACAGCAATATTCAGGTGGCGAGCGAGAGTGAAGTTGGGGATGAAATTACCCAAACCATCGCTGACTGGGACGGTCGTATCATCGTTGCAGCAGTTGCCAGCAACCTTTCTCGTATCCAGCAGGTTTTTGATGCAGCTGCGGAGACTGGCCGCCGAGTCGTTTTGACTGGATTTGATGTTGAAAATATCGTCCGTACAGCGATTCGTCTCAAAAAATTATCTCTAGCTAATGAAAGTCTCTTGATCAAACCAAAAGAAATGTCTCGTTTCGAAGACCATGAGTTGATTATCCTAGAGACAGGTCGTATGGGTGAACCCATCAATGGACTTCGCAAGATGTCCGTTGGGCGCCACCGTTACGTAGAAATCAAGGATGGGGACTTGGTTTATATTGTAACAACTCCATCCACCGCCAAAGAAGCAGTTGTGGCTCGCGTTGAAAATATGATTTACCAAGCTGGTGGTGTGGTAAAACTCATTACTCAGAGTTTGCGAGTATCAGGACACGGAAATGCGCGTGATTTGCAGTTGATGATCAATCTTTTGCAACCGAAATATCTTTTCCCTGTCCAAGGGGAGTACCGTGAGTTGGATGCGCATGCCAAGGCTGCCATGGCAGTTGGAATGTTGCCAGAGCGCATTTTCATCCCTAAAAAGGGAACAATCATGTCCTATGAACATGGAGACTTCGTCCCAGCTGGAGCAGTTTCTGCAGGCGATGTCATGATTGATGGAAATGCCATTGGTGATGTTGGGAATGTCGTTCTTCGCGACCGTAAGGTCTTGTCAGAGGATGGGATCTTTATTGTGGCTATCACTGTTAACCGTCGTGAGAAGAAGATTGTGGCTAAGGCTCGCGTTCACACGCGTGGATTTATCTACCTTAAGAAAAGTCGCGACATTCTCCGTGAAAGTTCCGAATTGATTAACCAAACGGTAGAAGAGTATCTTCAAGGGGATGACTTTGACTGGGCAGATCTCAAAGGGAAGGTTCGTGACAATTTGACCAAGTACCTCTTTGATCAAACCAAACGTCGCCCAGCAATTTTGCCAGTCGTGATGGAAGCTAAATAATAAGCAGAATACCTACGGAAAAAGTCGATATTCGGCTTTTTCTTATAGAATAGTAAAAGGAGACAACCATGGCAGTTATGAATATTGAGTATTACTCAGAAGTTTTGGATATGGAGTGGGGTGTTACCGTACTCTATCCAGATGCTAGTCGAGTGGCTGAACCAGATTGCGCAGATATTCCTGTTCTTTACCTTTTGCACGGAATGTCAGGAAATCAAAATAGCTGGCTCAAACGTACCAATGTCGAACGCTTGTTGCGTGGAACCAATCTCATTGTTATCATGCCCAATACAAATAATGGCTGGTACACAGATACCCAGTACGGTTTTAACTACTATACTGCTCTAGCAGAAGAACTCCCCCAAGTCATGAAACGCTTCTTCCCCAACATGACCAGCAAGCGAGAAAAGACCTTCATAGCAGGCCTCTCCATGGGTGGCTATGGTTCTTTCAAACTCGCTCTAGCGACGAATTGTTTTTCTCACGCAGCTAGTTTTTCTGGCGCGCTCAGTTTTCAGGAATTCTCTCCTGAAAGCCAGGATCTGGGATCGCTTGCCTACTGGCGAGGAGTTTTTGGAGAGATTAAAGACTGGACAGCTAGTCCTCATTCGCTTGAAAGTATGGCAGCAAAATCCGATAAAAAGACCAAACTATGGGCTTGGTGTGGGGAGCAAGACTATCTCTACTCTGCCAATAATCTCGCAGTGAAAAATCTTAAAAAAATTGGTTTAGAGGTGACCTATAGTCACAGTCCAGGTAAGCACGAGTGGTACTACTGGGAAAAACAATTGGAGCGTTTTTTGGCTACTCTACCAATTGACTTTGTCTTGGAAGAACGCTTATCTTAGTTTTAGGTTTCTTTCAGCTTTTCTCAGTAAAATAGAGAATCTATCTTGATCAAGGAAAATGCGATTTCAAGATAGATTCTTATTTTTATGAAAGGTGGAATGTCATGTTCTGGATTATTCGATTATTCTTCCGATTTCTGTTGGGAATTTGGCGTTTCTTCTGGCGTCTGGTTTGGACCGTGGTTATTCTACTTCTCATTGCCTTTGGAGTACTTTGGTACCTGACAGGTGATTTTCATTCTGCGGTCAATCAGGTTGAAAAAATGAGCAAGATTGGTCAAGGTGGCTGGAATCAATGGAAAGAGACGGGAACGCTGGAAGTCTTGTCTCAGACAGACAGTCACCAACATGCAGAAGGCAAGTGGGCTCAGGCCTCAGCTCGCATCTATATTGAGCCTCAAATGGATGAGACCTTCCAAGGTGCCTATGCAGAAGCCATAAAAAACTGGAATCAAACGGGAGCCTTTACCTTTGAGGTGGTTGCGGATCCTAGTCAGGCAGATATTGTGGCAAGTGAGATGAATGATGGATCGACAGCTGTAGCTGGGCAAGCCGAGAGTCAAACCAATCTATTGACCAATCAATTTATATCTGTAACGGTTCGCCTGAATCACTATTATCTATCCAATCCAAACTATGGATATTCTTACGAACGGATCGTGCACACGGCAGAACATGAGCTGGGGCATGCCATCGGATTGGATCACACCAGCGAGATTTCTGTCATGCAGCCGGCAGGTTCCTATTATGGGATTCAGCCTCGGGATGTGAAGGCTGTTCAAGAACTCTATACCAGTAGCGACTAGATGAAGTCGGTGTAGTCTAAAAAGAAATCAAAGCTCCTCCAACAAGTGATTGGTGGGGCTTTTTGTTCGTCCTGTTACGGCCTTTTTGCTATAATGGAACTATGAATAACTTGATCAAATCAAAACTAGAGCTCCTGCCAACCAGCCCTGGTTGTTACATTCACAAGGATAAAAATGGCACCATTATCTATGTAGGAAAGGCTAAAAATCTGCGCAATCGCGTGCGTTCCTATTTCCGTGGAAGTCATGATACCAAGACGGAGGCTCTGGTATCTGAGATTGTAGATTTTGAATTTATCGTTACCGAGTCTAATATCGAGGCCCTTCTGCTGGAAATCAACCTCATCAAGGAAAACAAGCCCAAGTACAATATCATGCTCAAGGATGATAAGTCCTATCCTTTTATCAAAATCACCAATGAGCGCTATCCACGGCTTATTATCACCCGTCAGGTCAAGAAGGACGGCGGTCTTTACTTTGGTCCTTATCCAGATGTAGGGGCAGCCAATGAAATCAAGCGACTGCTGGATCGGATTTTTCCTTTTCGTAAGTGTACCAATCCGCCGTCTAAAGTCTGTTTTTATTACCATATCGGCCAATGTATGGCCCACACCATCTGTAAGAAAGATGAGGCTTATTTCAAGTCCATGGCTCAGGAGGTTTCTGATTTCCTAAAAGGACAGGATGACAAAATTATAGATGACCTCAAGGGCAGGATGGCAAAGGCAGCTCAAAGTATGGAGTTTGAACGTGCGGCGGAATATCGCGATTTGATTCAAGCCATTGGAACACTTCGGACCAAGCAACGAGTTATGGCTAAAGATTTGCAAAATCGGGATGTCTTTGGTTACTATGTGGATAAGGGCTGGATGTGTGTTCAGGTTTTCTTTGTTCGTCAAGGAAAGCTCATTGAGCGGGACGTCAACCTCTTCCCTTACTACAATGATCCGGATGAGGACTTCTTGACCTATGTGGGGCAATTTTATCAAGAAAAATCCCACCTGGTTCCCAATGAGGTACTGATTCCGCAGGATATTGATGAAGAAGCCGTCAAGGCCTTGGTGGATACCAAGATTTTCAAGCCCCAACGTGGTGAGAAAAAACAACTGGTCAATTTAGCTATAAAGAATGCCCGTGTTAGTCTGGAGCAGAAGTTCAATCTGCTAGAAAAATCTGTTGAAAAGACCCAAGGAGCTATTGAAAATCTGGGACGCTTGCTCCAAATCCCGACTCCGGTTCGCATCGAGTCCTTCGATAACTCTAATATCATGGGAACCAGTCCTGTTTCAGCTATGGTGGTTTTTGTCAATGGCAAACCAAGTAAAAAAGACTACCGAAAGTACAAGATAAAAACTGTTGTCGGTCCAGATGACTATGCTAGTATGCGTGAGGTTATTCGCAGACGTTATGGTCGAGTTCAACGTGATGGTTTAACCCCGCCAGATTTGATTGTCATCGATGGGGGACAAGGGCAGGTCAATATCGCTAAGCAGGTTATACAAGAAGAGCTAGGTTTGGACATTCCCATTGCTGGGCTTCAAAAGAATGATAAGCACCAAACTCATGAATTGCTCTTTGGAGATCCACTGGAAGTGGTGGAGTTGTCTCGCAATTCTCAGGAATTTTTCCTCCTCCAACGCATCCAGGATGAGGTCCACCGCTTTGCTATCACTTTCCACCGGCAACTGCGCTCCAAAAACTCCTTTTCATCTCAGTTGGATGGGATTGAAGGATTGGGACCTAAACGCAAGCAGAATCTTATGAAGCATTTCAAGTCTCTCACTAAAATCAAGGAAGCTAGTGTGGATGAAATTGTCGAAGTGGGTGTGCCAAGAGTAGTCGCAGAAGCTGTTCAGAGAAAGTTGAACCCTCAGGGAGAAGTGGGGTTGGCTCAAGTAGCGGAACCATTAAAAGAATTGGAATAAGTATCTAGATAGAAAGTAGAAGAAATGAATAGGATTGAGATTGACAGAGATATACTCCTTTTTTACGATTTGCTTACTTTGGGAATACAAAAGATTTATTTTTGGCTGCAACTACAAGAGCCTATCTGGATTTTAATCGAACCTTGCGATTTCATGGCATGCCAGATGAACAGCGCTTGGAGATGAGAAATCGGGCCTCTAAGTGTATCAAAGAAGCGATTTTAAATCTCTTGAATCGGGACAAGCTGTGTCAAACTGATTTTGATAGTTGGCATCATAGGACTTGTGATAGTATTATAGAATGCTATCGTTCAAATGGGATTCGATTCACTTATGGTCATGCTCAAAAGTGGATTAATATGACTTTCAAGTATCTGTATATGCTTGAAGCTGTAACCCTAGACTTCGTTTTTCCTTTTTTACACGTACCGATAGATAACATCGTGTTAGAGAGGGCAAACAAACAGTTGTGTATCCCAAGACCTTCTCAAGTGTGGAGTAGTTGGGGAGATTACGCTTTCTATCTTCGATATCAAGGTTATTTGAGACAAAGAATAGGCAAGGAAGATCCTCTTCGTTGGGAGTTTCACAATTGGCTAGATGAAATAGAAAAAGGAAAACCATCATGAACCATAAAATCGCAATTTTATCAGATATTCATGGCAATGCAACGGCACTAGAAGCAGTGATTGTAGATGCTAAAACTCAAGGAGTCAGTGAATATTGGCTTCTGGGAGATATTTTTCTACCTGGTCCAGGTGCAAATGATCTTGTTGCTCTGCTAAAGAATCTTCCTATCACGGCAAGTGTTCGAGGCAATTGGGATGATTGTGTCTTAGAGGCTTTAGATGGGCAATATGGCTTAGAAGACCCACAGGAAGTCCAGCTCATGCGATTAACCCAGTTTTTGATGGAGCGAATGGATCCTGAAACGATTGTCTGGCTACGAAACTTACCTATGCTAGAAAAGAAAGAAGTTGATGGACTGCGCTTTTCTCTTTCTCATAATTTGCCAAATAAGAACTATGGTGGTGACTTGTCTGTTGGGAATAACACAGATAAATTTGACCAACTCCTAGATGAGGAAACGGACGTGGCAGTCTATGGTCATGTCCACAAGCAGTTGCTTCGTTATGGAAGTCAAGGGCAACAAATCATCAATCCAGGTACGATTGGTATGCCCTATTTTGATTGGGAGGCGTTAAAAAATCACCGTGCCCAGTATGCCGTGATAGAAGTAGAAGATGGGAAATTGGTAAATATTCTATTTCGAAAAGTTGCTTATGACTATGAAGCGGAGTTAGAATTGGCCAAGTCCAAGGGGCTTCCCTTTATCGAAATGTATGAAGAACTACGTAGAGATGACAACTATCGGGGGCACAATCTAGAACTCTTAGCTAGTTTAATTGAAAAGCATGGGTATGTAGAGGATGTAAAAGATTATTTTGATTTTCTGCAAAGTTAGAAATAAAGCGGGTAGCCCATATTTTGAAGTGAGGTTTGTAGTCGAATCGCTTAGAAAAGAGTTAGACGATGATAAGGAAAAAGAGATAGCTCAGCTAAAGTTTGACATTGAAATTATTTTGTTATACAATGAACTCAATTCTTAATAAAAAGGAGAACATTATGAAGAAAATTATTACAGCCAGTATGGCTCTTTTATCTGTTGTTGTTTTAGCAGCATGTTCAGGGAAAACAACGTCTGATTCTTCGACTAAGACCTCAAGCTCTGTAGAGAAAACTTCTTCAGAAACCTCATCAACAACGTCTAGTTCAAAGACAGAAAATAATGAGGTTGTTTTGATCACCGATGAAGAAATTGACAATGCTAAAACTGTTGGAGATGTGAAGAAAGTCTTTGGCAAATTAGTTGACAATTATAAAAAGCATGCAGTTGAAATTGGGGAAAAAATTCCAGAGAGTGGAAAAGAAGCATATAACGCCCAAGTTGAGCCAGCGCTTAAGTCTATGGAAACTGTAAGAGAGTCATTTAACGAAAGCCTTTCAAGTCTTGGTTCTGATGATACAGTAGTGCCAGAACAAACTCGTACTCTATTTGTTCAACAGTTGAAAACTGGACGTGATACAATGAAGAAAGCACTGGAGTCAGCGTATAAAGCAGTTGCTCCATACACATCTGGTCAATAATATGAGAAAGTAGGTGAATTATCACCTGCTTTTTGATTTGTTTAAATCCAAAACGATACCTACATAAAGAGCTACAAGTGGATAGTAGAGAGTTTGAAAGAAGTACTAACTCTATGAAAAATCTCTGCAAGCTCTTTCAAATTATGGTAGAATGGAAGCAGTAGAATTAGAAAAGGGAATCGATTATGAAATTTCTTGAATTAAATAAAAAACGTCATGCGACCAAGCATTTCACTGATAAGCCGGTGGATCCCAAAGATGTGCGTACGGCTATTGAAATCGCAACCTTAGCCCCAAGCGCCCATAACAGCCAACCTTGGAAATTTGTGGTGGTACGTGAGAAAAATGCTGAATTGGCAAAATTGGCATACGGTTCGAACTTTGAGCAGGTATCATCAGCACCTGTAACCATTGCCTTGTTTACCGATACAGATCTTGCCAAACGTGCCCGTAAAATCGCCCGTGTTGGTGGTGCAAAGAACTTTTCAGAAGGGGAACTTCAATACTTTATGAAAAATTTGCCTGCCGAGTTTGCGCGTTACAGTGAACAACAGGTCAGTGACTATCTAGCCCTCAATGCAGGTTTGGTTGCCATGAACTTGGTTCTGGCTCTGACAGACCAGGGAATCGGTTCTAACATTATTCTTGGATTTGACAAATCAAAAGCCAACGAAGTTTTGGACATCGAAGACCGTTTCCGCCCAGAACTCTTGATCACAGTGGGTTACACAGACGAAAAATTGGAGCCAAGCTACCGCTTGCCAGTAGATGAAATCATCGAGAAAAGATAGAAGGAGATAATATGACAGCAATTGATTTTACAGCAGAAGTAGAAAAACGCAAAGAAGACCTCTTGGCTGATTTGTTTAGCCTTTTGGAAATCAACTCTGAACGTGACGACAGTAAGGCTGATGCCCAGCATCCATTTGGACCTGGTCCAGTAAAAGCCTTGGAAAAATTCCTTGAAATCGCAGACCGTGACGGCTATCCAACTAAGAATGTCGATAACTACGCAGGACATTTTGAGTTTGGTGAAGGAGAAGAAGTTCTCGGAATATTTGCTCACATGGACGTGGTGCCAGCTGGTAGTGGTTGGGACACAGATCCTTACACACCAACTATCAAAGACGGTCGTCTTTATGCGCGTGGAGCTTCAGATGACAAGGGGCCTACAACAGCTTGTTACTATGGTTTAAAAATTATCAAAGAATTGGGCCTTCCAACTTCTAAGAAAGTTCGCTTCATCGTCGGAACAGACGAAGAATCAGGCTGGGCAGATATGGACTACTACTTCGAGCACGTAGGACTAGCGAAACCAGACTTTGGTTTCTCACCAGACGCTGAATTCCCTATCATCAACGGTGAAAAAGGAAATATCACAGAATACCTCCACTTTAGAGGTGAAAATGCAGGTGCTGCCCGTCTTCACAGCTTCTCAGGTGGTTTGCGTGAAAACATGGTACCAGAATCAGCAACAGCAGTCGTTTCAGGTGACTTGGCTGACTTACAAGCTAAACTAGACGCCTTTGTTGCAGAGCACAAACTTAGAGGAGAAATCAAAGAAGAAAACGGTCAGTACAAGGTGACTGTGATTGGTAAATCTGCCCACGGTGCTATGCCTGCTTCAGGTGTCAATGGTGCAACCTACCTTGCTCTCTTCCTCAGCCAGTTTGCCTTTGAAGGACCTGCAAAAGACTACCTTTACATTGCTGGTAAGATTCTCTTGAATGACCATGAGGGTGAAAATCTCAAGGTGGCTCATGTTGATGAAAAGATGGGTGCCCTTTCTATAAATGCCGGTGTCTTCCGCTTTGACGAAGCAAGTGCTGACAATACCATTGCCCTCAACTTCCGTTATCCAAAAGGAACAAGCCCAGAGCAAATCAAGTCAATCCTAGAAAACTTGCCAGTTGCTTCTGTTAGTCTTTCTGAACATGGTCATACACCTCACTATGTACCGATGGAAGATCCACTTGTGCAAACCTTGTTGAATGTTTATGAAAAACAAACTGGGCTTCAAGGTCACGAACAAGTCATCGGTGGTGGTACCTTTGGTCGTTTGCTAGAACGTGGGGTTGCCTACGGTGCCATGTTCCCAGACTCAATTGACACCATGCACCAAGCCAATGAATTTATCGCCTTGGACGATCTCTTCCGAGCAGCAGCAATCTATGCAGAAGCTATCTATGAATTAATCAAATAAAACGATAGAAGTCTGAGATTGTATGCTTGGACTTCTTTTTGGAGGGAAAACAGATGTCTCAAATTGAAAGAATCAAGAAAGCTATTATGGCGGATCCGCAGAATGCCAGCTACACAGAACGCGGAATCGAACCTCTCTTTGCGGCGCCAAAAACTGCTCGCATCAATATTGTCGGTCAAGCTCCGGGGTTTAAAACGCAAGAAGCTGGGATTTATTGGAAGGATAAGAGTGGTGATCGTCTGCGTGAGTGGCTAGGTGTAGATGAAGATACCTTTTACAATTCGGGCTTGTTTGCAGTTATTCCCATGGACTTTTATTTCCCAGGACATGGAAAATCAGGCGACCTTCCACCTCGTACAGGTTTCGCAGAAAAATGGCACCCACAACTCCTCAAGGAATGTCCAAATATTGAATTGACCCTTTTGATTGGGCAATATGCTCAAGCCTATTATTTACATGAGAAAATTAGTGGCAAGGTAACAGAGCGGGTAAAACGCTACAAAGACTATCTACCAGAATTTTTCCCTCTGGTTCACCCATCACCACGAAATCAAATCTGGATGGCTAAAAATCCTTGGTTTGAGGCAGAAGTAGTGCCCGATTTGAAAAAAAGAATTAAAACGATTTTAGGAGAAAAAGAATGAAAGAAATAGCCTTCGATGCATTTTACCAGCTTTATCAAAACGAACAACTTTCTCTAGTGGACGTGAGAGAAGTAGAAGAGTTCGAGACGCTTCATTTAGAAAGTGCCCACAACTTACCGCTTAGTCAATTGGCTGATACTTATGATCAGTTGGACAAGGACCTCTTGCATTATGTCATTTGTAAATCTGGGATGAGGTCAGCGCGTGCTTGTCAATTTCTAGCTGAAAAGGGTTATGACGTTATCAATGTCCAAGGTGGAATGACGGCCTTTGAAAATCTTTAAACCTATATGGCGATAGATCCTAGTTTTCCCTTGCTCGGCTCCAACTGAGTAAGGGATTTTGTTTTTAGATAATTCTTATTTTTAAAAATATTGAAAACATTCAATATTTACTTCGTGATGCTTTTTTCATACTCTTATTCGTGATATACTAGGTCAGTATTTTAGAAATATGAAGGAGATTCTTTATGGCTAAAAAAGGTGCCCTAACAGGTTTGCTCCTGTTTGGAATATTTTTTGGTGCGGGGAACTTGATTTTTCCGCCTTCTCTAGGTGCCCTATCTGGAGAACGTTTTCTTCCTGCTATTGCAGGTTTTGTCTTTTCAGGCGTCGGTATCGCCGTTTTGACACTTATTATTGGAACACTAAACCCGAAAGGATACATTTACGAGATTTCTAAGAAAATCTCACCTTGGTTTGCGACACTTTATCTTGCAGTCCTCTATCTATCAATTGGCCCCTTCTTTGCCATTCCACGTACAGCCACAACAGCTTACGAAGTCGGGATTAGCCCCCTTTTATCAGATGCGAATAAAGGTCTTGGCTTGATTGTCTTTACTGTGTTGTATTTTGCAGCGGCTTATTTGATCTCGCTCAATCCATCAAAAATCTTGGATCGAATCGGACGTGTTTTGACGCCAGTCTTTGCCTTGTTGATCGTTATCTTGGTTGTACTAGGTGCCTTCAAATATGGTGGAACAAGTCCTCAAGCGGCCTCAGAAGCCTATCAATCTTCTGCTTTTGGGACAGGTTTCCTAGAAGGGTATAATACCTTGGATGCCCTTGCCTCAGTGGCCTTTAGTGTGATTGCAGTTCAAACCTTGAAACAACTTGGATTCTCCAGTAAGAAAGAATACATTTCAACTATTTGGGTGGTTGGTATCGTTGTAGCTCTTGCCTTTAGCGCTCTTTATATCGGTTTAGGATTCCTTGGAAATCATTTCCCGGTACCAGCTGAAGTGATGAAGGGTGGAACACCAGGTGTTTATATCTTGTCACAAGCAACTCAGGAAATCTTTGGTTCAACAGCTCAACTCTTCCTTGCTGTTATGGTAACTGTAACCTGTTTCACAACGACAGTTGGCTTGATTGTGTCTACTGCAGAGTTCTTTAACGGACGTTTCCCACAAATCAGCTACAAGGCCTATGCAACTGCCTTCACCTTGATTGGGTTTGCTATTGCAAATCTTGGCCTTGATGCAATCATTAAGCATTCAGTTCCAGTACTGGTAATCTTGTACCCAATCACCATCGCCATTGTGATGATCGTGATTGTTAATAAGTTTGTCGCCCTGTCAAAACCGGGCATGCAGTTAACTATTGGGCTTGTTACAGCTATTGCTCTTGCAAGCGTCCTTGGAAGTTCCTTTAAGATTGAGTTTCTAGAAAATCTGATTAATGCTCTTCCGTTTGCAGCTGCCTCTCTTCCATGGATAGTGCCAGCTATTATCGGAATCTTGCTTTCATTGGTTCTACCAAACAAACAAGAGAGCGACGTTTTTGAGATGGAATAAAAAAATTCTTGGTCATCGACCAAGAATTTTTTGTATGAGCACGACTCATTAGTTGGTTTGTTCAGTATAACCAGCTTCTTTAAGCATTTTTTTCGAGGCAGCAAAGCTTACACGGTTTCCAATACCAGAATATTCGTTTGGCATTGCTTTTTTCAATTCGTCAAGACTCGCGACAGTCATGTCAACCTCGATGTTTTGGATAACTTTCTCGTCTTGAATTTCAACTTTTTGTGTAACCCCTTTGACCCCTTCATAACCTTTATAAGTATCGTCAACAATTTCCTTAATACCTTCCGCGGTATTATTAAGTTTTTCAGGGTCAAGTACATTATGAACAGTTTGTTTTACAACGTCATCCCCCTTCACAGTATAAGTCAAGGTAGAATGAATCCCAGGTTTGCTATTGTGGACAAATGTGTGAGTTTCTGTCTCATCTTTCTTTTCAGATGATTGTTCAGTGCTTTGTTTGGTCTCGCTTGACTGAGTTGATGTGTCTTCTTTGCTACTGCTGCTAGCAGGTGTTGATGTTTGTTTGGAACATCCGAGTAGGAGGACAAGTGAAGCCACAAGGGCTAGCGATACTTTAAAGTATGATTTCATATTTTTACTTTCCTTTCATAATCAAAGCATTTGTATTATAACATGGATCTATAGTGAAAGCAACTAAACACAGTTTTTCTCCTTTTGAGAAGGAGTCTGACTAGAAAAATGTTATAATGGTAGGAAAGAGGTGAAGAAATGAATCAGACTATAAACTATATCAAAGAACTAACCGCTATTGCATCTCCGACGGGATTTACTCGTGAGATTTCAGACTACTTGGTCCATACTTTAGAAGAGCTTGGCTACCAGCCAGTCCGTACAGCCAAGGGTGGTGTCAATGTGACCATTAAAGGTCAAAACGATGAGCAACAACGCTATGTGACTGCCCATGTGGATACGCTGGGTGCTATTGTTCGTGCAGTCAAACCAGATGGCCGTCTCAAATTGGATCGTATTGGTGGTTTTCCTTGGAATATGATTGAAGGAGAAAACTGTATCGTTCATGTGGCTAGCACTGGTCAAAAGGTATCTGGAACCATCCTCATCCATCAAACTTCTTGCCATGTCTACAAGGATGCAGGAACTGCAGAACGTACGCAGGACAATATGGAAGTACGTTTGGATGCAAAAGTAACCAATGAAAAAGAAACCCGCGCCTTGGGCATCGAGGTTGGCGACTTTATCAGTTTTGATCCACGGACAGTTGTGACAGAGACTGGTTTTATCAAGTCACGTCACTTGGATGACAAAGTCAGCGCAGCGATTTTACTCAATCTCCTTCGAGTTTATAAAGAAGAAGGAATTGACTTGCCAATGACGACACATTTTGCCTTTTCAGTCTTCGAAGAGGTGGGCCATGGTGCCAACTCCAATATTCCAGCTCAGGTAGTAGAATATCTAGCTGTAGATATGGGAGCTATGGGCGATGACCAGCAGACGGATGAGTACACAGTGTCTATCTGTGTCAAAGATGCTTCAGGCCCCTATCACTATGACTTTCGTCAACACTTGGTAGCTTTGGCGAAGGAGCAAGATATTCCATTTAAGCTCGATATCTATCCATTTTATGGTTCTGATGCTTCAGCGGCCATGTCTGCAGGAGCAGAGGTCAAACACGCCCTCCTTGGAGCTGGTATCGAATCCAGTCACTCTTACGAACGAACACACATTGATTCGGTCGTAGCGACTGAGCGTATGGTCGATGCTTATCTCAAGGGTGCATTGGTAGACTGATATGTGCTTGATTTGTCAAAGAATTGAATGGATCAAGGCAGGGAAGAATCCCTACTTTGTAAAAGAACTAGAAACAGGCTATGTTGTTATTGGAGACCACCAATACTTTAAGGGCTATACCTTATTTCTAGCAAAGGAGCATGTCACAGAACTCCATCAGATGGAGACTTCTAAAAAACTTCGTTTTCTAGAGGAAATGAGTTTGGTCCAAGAAGCAGTTGCCAAAGCGTTTAAAGCTGAAAAGATGAACATCGAACTTCTAGGAAATGGAGATGCCCACGTTCACTGGCACCTCTTTCCAAGACGATCAGGTGATATGAAGGGGCATGGGCTTCATGGCCGTGGTCCAGTCTGGTGGGTGCCCTGGGAAGAAATGGCGGCAGAAGATTGCCAAGTGAAATCCTATGAGTTGGAACAAATGATTAAATCCTTATCCGATGAATTAGAGAAGCACGTGGTCTAAGAGAGGAAGCAAAAAATGAAAAAAAGATATATCGTTTTATCCGGTTTGCTAGCAGTAACCCTAGCAGCATGTTCTCAAGAACAACCTAAAAATGAAGAAAATACTCAAAAAACGGAACAGACTAGCCAATCTGAAGGGACTGTAGGAAGCAAATCCCAAGCCTCTAGTCAGAAGAAGGCAGAAGTTGTCAATAAGGGAGACCACTATAGTATACAAGGGAAATACGATGAAATCGTCGTAGCTAATAAGCACTATCCTTTGTCAAAAGACTATAATCCAGGAGAAAATCCAACAGCTAAAGCAGAGTTGGTCAAACTCATTGCAGCAATGCAAGCAGCTGGCTACCCAATCAGCGATCATTACAGTGGTTTTAGAAGTTATGAAACTCAAACCAAACTTTATCAAGACTATGTGAATCAAGACGGTAAGGAAGCAGCAGATCGCTACTCAGCTCGCCCTGGATACAGTGAACACCAGACAGGTCTTGCTTTTGATTTGATCGGGACTAATGGAGAATTGGTGACAGAGGAGAAGGCGGCTCAGTGGCTCTTGGATCATGCAGCTGACTATGGCTTTGTTGTTCGCTATCTCAAAGGCAAGGAAAAAGAGACTGGCTATATGGCAGAAGAATGGCATCTTCGTTACGTTGGAAAAGAAGCCAAAGAAATTGCTGCAAGTGGTCTCAGTTTGGAAGAATACTATGGCTTTGAAGGCGGCGATTACGTCGATTAAAAAAGAAATTTTTCTCTTGCATTTTTAGATAAATAGTGTATAATAGGTGGGTATGTGTAAAGCATACTTGTGGGAGGTAAAAATCTCTAATTACCGCCAAAACCACAAAGGAGGATTTAAAAATGGCTAAAAAAGTCGAAAAACTTGTAAAATTGCAAATCCCTGCTGGTAAAGCTACACCAGCTCCACCAGTTGGACCTGCTCTTGGTCAAGCTGGTATCAACATCATGGGATTCACAAAAGAGTTCAACGCTCGTACAGCTGACCAAGCTGGTATGATTATTCCAGTTGTTATCTCAGTATACGAAGACAAATCATTTACTTTCGTTACAAAAACACCACCAGCTGCTGTTCTTTTGAAAAAAGCTGCAGGTGTTGAAAAAGGATCAGGTACACCTAACAAAACTAAAGTTGCTACAGTTACTCGTGCACAAGTACAAGAAATTGCAGAAACTAAAATGCCAGATTTGAACGCAGCAAACATTGAGTCTGCAATGCGTATGATCGAAGGTACTGCTCGTTCTATGGGATTCACTGTTGTTGACTAATCAATAACACAGTAGAAAATCTCACAGCAGTCTATTAGTTGCTTTTCATACTAGGCAAGTGACTGAGGCTTGTACTTAGGTACAGTAAAGGAACTGAACGAAGTAGGAAAAGGAAAATAATAGACTGAAAACCCGCAAGACTTCATCATTTCGAGGAGTGACGTGGGAGATGAAAATCGATTGAACCACTTACAAGGAGAATAGAAAATGGCTAAAAAAAGCAAACAACTTCGTGCTGCTCTTGAGAAAATCGACAGCACAAAAGCATACAGTGTAGAAGAAGCTGTAGCACTTGCAAAAGAAACTAACTTTGCAAAATTTGACGCAACTGTAGAAGTTGCTTACAACTTGAACATCGACGTTAAAAAAGCTGACCAACAAATCCGTGGAGCAATGGTATTGCCAAACGGAACTGGTAAAACTTCACGCGTTCTTGTTTTCGCACGTGGTGCAAAAGCTGAAGAAGCAAAAGCTGCTGGTGCAGACTTTGTTGGTGAAGATGACCTTGTTGCGAAAATCAACGACGGTTGGTTGGACTTTGACGTAGTTATCGCTACACCTGACATGATGGCTCTTGTTGGACGTCTTGGACGTGTCCTTGGACCACGTAACTTGATGCCAAACCCTAAAACTGGTACTGTAACAATGGATGTTGCTAAAGCAGTTGAAGAGTCTAAAGGTGGTAAAATCACTTACCGTGCTGACCGTGCAGGTAACGTTCAAGCAATCATCGGTAAAGTATCATTTGAAGCTGAAAAATTGGTTGAAAACTTCAAAGCTTTCAACGAAACAATCCAAAAATCAAAACCAGCTACAGCTAAAGGAACTTACGTAACAAACTTGACAATCACAACTACTCAAGGTGTTGGTATCAAAGTTGACGTAAACTCACTTTAAATTAGTAGTTTATAAAAGAGAAGACGAGTACGAAAGTGCTCGTTTTTTTGATGAGTATGACCTTTTAGAAAAATCAGTTCATTGATCAGGTTTGTAGCAATAGTGCTTTTCCTCTTCTTCTTTCACAGAAAATATGGTATAATAGAGAGTAAAAAACTTTGAAAGAAAGAAAAAGATGAATTTAAAAGATTATATCGCAACGATTGAAAATTATCCTAAGGAAGGCATTACCTTCCGTGATATCAGCCCTTTGATGGCAGATGGAAATGCTTATAGCTATGCTGTTCGTGAAATTGTTCAGTATGCAACAGACAAAAAAATTGACATGATTGTGGGCCCAGAGGCCCGTGGATTTATTGTCGGATGCCCAGTTGCTTTCGAGTTGGGAATTGGCTTTGCACCTGTTCGTAAACCAGGGAAATTGCCACGTGAAGTGATTTCTGCTGACTATGAGAAAGAGTACGGTATCGATACCTTGACCATGCATGCTGATGCAATCAAGCCAGGCCAACGCGTTCTCATCGTAGATGATCTCTTGGCAACAGGTGGAACTGTCAAGGCAACAATTGAGATGATTGAAAGACTTGGTGGAATTGTAGCAGGCTGTGCTTTCTTGATTGAGTTGGATGAGCTTAAGGGCCGTGAAAAAATCGGAGATTACGATTACAAGGTACTTATGCATTATTGATAAAAAACAGTCCCTGGGGCTGTTTTCTCTTCATATGCTATATAAATTAACTATAGCTAGTTAGAGAAAAACTATAATTGAAAACTATATCTTCATACAGTATAATATAGGGAAGAAGTATTTGGAGGTTTTTACTTTCAAACAGACAAGATCATTCCCGAAATAGAGAACTGTTAGGAGGGTATTATGCCGATTCGACTTGATAAAAAATTACCAGCTGTGGAGATTTTAAGGACAGAAAATATCTTTGTTATGGACGACCAACGAGCTGCTCATCAGGATATTCGCCCCTTGAGGATTTTGATTTTAAATCTCATGCCTCAAAAGATGGTGACAGAAACGCAACTCTTGCGGCATTTGGCTAATACACCGTTGCAATTAGATATTGATTTCTTATATATGGAAACGCATCATTCCAAGACAACCCGTGCCGAACATATGGAAACTTTCTATAAGACCTTTCCAGAGGTCAAGGAAGACTTCTTTGATGGAATGATTATCACAGGAGCACCAGTGGAGCATTTGCCTTTTGGGGAGGTAGATTACTGGGAGGAATTCAAGCAGGTCATCGAATGGTCCAAGACGCATGTTTTTTCAACCCTCCATATCTGTTGGGGTGCACAAGCAGGTCTTTATGTTCGCTATGGCGTTGAAAAGCACCAGATGGATCGGAAACTATCAGGTATTTACCCACAGGATACCTTAAAAGAGGGGCACCTTCTTTTTAGAGGTTTTGATGATCGCTATGTAGCTCCTCATTCTCGTCATACTGAGATTTTAAAGGAAGAAATCTTAAACAAGACCAATCTGGAGATTCTGTCAGAAGGTCCTGAGGTTGGGGTTTCCATCCTAGCTAGTCGAGATCTGCGTGAGATTTATAGTTTTGGTCATTTGGAGTACGATCGTGACACTTTAGCAAGAGAGTATTTTCGTGATTATGAGGCGGGACTCGACCCTCATATCCCAGAGAACTACTTTAAAAATGATGATGTAAATGAGACGCCCTGTCTCTGTTGGTCTTCATCAGCTGCCCTCTTTTTCAGCAATTGGGTAAACTATGCAGTTTATCAAGAAACCCCTTTTGACTGGAGAAAGGTAGAGGATGATGCGGCTGCATTTGGATATTTATAAGAGGAATTATGACATATTTTGACGCTTTTAAAACAGGGAACTTGGTTTTGCCAAGTGCCCTGCTCTTGCATTTTAAGGAACTCTTTCCTTCCAGCGAAGATTTTCTCGTCTGGCAATTTTTCTATTTACAAAATACCACAGCCCTAGGAGATGTTTCGCCTAGCCAAATAGCTGAAATCATTGGGAAAGAGGTGGCAGATGTCAACCAATCTATTTCAAATTTGACTGAAAATGGTTTGCTACAATATCGGACCATTGAACTAAATGGGGAAATTGAGCTCATTTTTGATGCTAGTCTGGCTTTTGAACGCTTAGATAGCTTGTTGGATACCCAAACTCCAGCTACAACTGCCCCAACCCCCAAAAATCAATTGAAGGATCTGGTTGAAACTTTTCAGCAGGAATTGGGACGCTTATTAACACCATTTGAAATCGAAGATCTTTTTAAGACTGTCAAAGAAGATGGAATCAAGGCGGATTTGATCAAGGAAGCTCTCCGAGAGGCGGTTTTTAATGGCAAACCAAACTGGAAGTACATTCAGGCAATCCTACGAAACTGGTGCCATGAAGGCATTCAGTCTGTGGCCCAGGTGGAGGCCAAACGAGCAGAGCGAGAAGCAAACAATCCCAAACAAGTTCAGGCTTCGGCTGATTTCCTCGATGCCATGAATTTGTGGCAAGATTAGTCGCTTGAAAAATCTTGAAAATTAGAGTAAGGTTTGCAAGCTCCTTATAAATATGATAGAATAATAGTGAATAAAATGAAAAAAGAGGTATATGAAATGTCACGTAAACCATTTATCGCTGGTAACTGGAAAATGAACAAAAATCCAGAAGAAGCAAAAGCATTCGTTGAAGCCGTTGCATCAAAACTTCCTTCATCAGACCTTGTTGAAGCAGGTATCGCAGCTCCTGCAGTTGATTTGACAGCTGTTCTTGCTGCTGCTAAAGGTTCAAACCTTAAAGTTGCTGCTCAAAACTGCTACTTTGAAAATGCAGGTGCGTTCACTGGTGAAACTAGCCCACAAGTTTTGAAAGAAATCGGTACAGACTACGTCGTGATCGGTCACTCAGAACGTCGTGACTACTTCCATGAAACTGACGAAGATATCAACAAAAAAGCAAAAGCAATCTTTGCAAACGGTATGCTTCCAATCATCTGTTGTGGTGAGTCACTTGAAACTTACGAAGCTGGTAAAGCTGCTGAATTCGTAGGTGCTCAAGTATCTGCTGCATTGGCTGGATTGACTGCTGAACAAGTTGCTTCAACCGTTATCGCTTATGAGCCAATCTGGGCTATCGGTACTGGTAAATCAGCTTCACAAGACGATGCACAAAAAATGTGTAAAGTTGTTCGTGACGTTGTAGCTGCAGACTTCGGTCAAGAAGTTGCTGACAAAGTTCGTGTTCAATACGGTGGTTCTGTTAAACCTGAAAACGTTGCTTCATACATGGCTTGCCCAGACGTTGACGGTGCCCTTGTTGGTGGTGCGTCACTTGAAGCTGAAAGCTTCTTGGCATTGCTTGATTTTGTAAAATAATCTAGCTCATTCCAGACAGACAGTTAAAAGTACTAAGTGACTTTGACTGCCTGTCTTATTTTTACTTGGAGCATTCTTGTGAAAGAGGGATTTTTCTAGACTAGGAAAGTTCCTTAGGGAAAGAAAGGCGTGCAGATGCGCGCTCTTTTCTATATCAAAAAGTTATGAAAGGGGGAGTTATGCTCTATATTTGGTCTTATTTGAAAAAATACCCCAAGTGGTTATTCTTGGATTTCTTTGGAGCGGTTTTCTTTGTTGTCGTCAATCTTGGACTGCCAACTGTTCTGGCTCGGATGATTGATGAAGGTGTGAATAAAGGAAATGAACAGCAATTGTATGTTTGGGCTGCAATTATGCTGGTGATTATCCTATGTGGAACCTTGGGGCGTATAGTCTTGGCTTATGCTGCTAGTAAGCTGACGACCAATATGGTCAAGGATATGAGAGATGATCTCTATGCCAAATTACAAGAGTATTCTCATCATGAATATGAAAAGATTGGAGTGTCTTCACTGGTTACTCGTATTACCAGTGATGCCTTTGTTCTCATGCAATTTGCAGAACAGACCTTAAAACTGGGTGTCATCACTCCCATGATGATGCTGTCTAGTATCTTAATGATCTTCCTAACCAGTCCGTCATTAGCCTGGATAGTGGCCTTTGCAGTACCTTTCTTGGCTGTGGTGGTCATTTATGTAGCGGTCAAGACTCGACCATTATCAGAGAAACAGCAGGCTACCTTAGATAAGATAAACCAATATGCCAGGGAAAATCTGATGGGACTCCGTGTCATTCGTGCCTTTGCCCGTGAGGAGTTTCAAGAGGAACGCTTTGCAGGACAAAATGCAGTCTATGCAGCCAATTCCAATCGTCTGTTTAAACTAACCGGTTTGACGGAACCTTTGTTTGTTCAGATTATCATTGCTATGATAGTAGCTATTGTCTGGTTTGCTCTGGATCCTATCAAACAAGGGAACTTACAAATTGGGGACCTGGTTGCCTTTATCGAATATAGTTTCCACGCTCTCTTGTCCTTCCTTTTCCTATCCAATCTCTTCACCATGTATCCTCGTACAGCCGTTTCGAGTGAACGGTTGAAAGAAGTCATGGATATGCCGATTTCTATTGATCCAAATGAAGGAGGTGTCAGAGAGACAGCAACCCACGGCTATTTGGAATTTGAAAATGTCACCTTTGCCTATCCTGGTGAGACGGAAAATCCTGTTTTGCACAATATTTCTTTCAGTGCTAAACCAGGTGAAACCATTGCCTTTATCGGATCGACCGGATCGGGCAAGTCCTCTCTTGTGCAATTGATTCCTCGTTTTTACGATGTCACACTTGGAAAAATCAAGGTTGATGGTGTTGATGTGAGGGATTACCGCCTCAAGTCTCTCCGTCAAAAGATTGGTTTTATTCCGCAGAAGGCCTTGCTTTTTACAGGAACTATCGCTGAAAATATCCGCTATGGGAAGGAAGATGCTAGTCACAAAGATTTACATCAGGCAGCGGATGTGGCGCAAGCCAAAGATTTTATCGAAAGCCGAGAAGAAAGCTTTGCGACCCATCTAGCTGAAGGTGGAAGCAATCTTTCTGGGGGACAGAAACAACGTCTCTCAATTGCAAGAGCGGTCATAAAGAATCCTGATATCTATATTTTTGACGATTCCTTCTCAGCCTTGGATTATCGTACGGATGCCATTTTACGCCGTCGTCTCAAGGAAGTAACACAGAATGCAACGGTTTTAATTGTCGCTCAACGTGTCGGAACCATCATGGATGCTGACCAGATCATCGTTCTGGATAAGGGAGAGATCGTGGGTCGCGGTCGCCATGAGGAATTAATGGAAACCAATGATATCTATCGTGAGATTGCTGAGTCGCAGTTGAAAAATGCATCTCTAACAGAGGAATAGGAGGAAATATGAAAACACAATCTAGTTTGGCTCGTTTGTGGAGCTATTTGAAAGCCTACCGTTTTTCTGTCTTTTTTGCAGTCTTTCTAAAAGTTTTAAGCGTAGTCATGAGTGTCTTGGAGCCTTTTGTATTGGGGCTAGCCATTACGGAGTTGACAAAGAATCTCTTAGATATGGCTAATGGTCTTGCAGGCGCTCGTATCAATACTGGCTACATCGGAACTGTTTTAATCATTTACCTCTTTAGAGGTCTCTTGTATGAACTTGGTTCTTATTATTCCAACTATTTCATGACCAATGCGGTCCAGTCTATGACTCAGGATCTGCGAAATGAAATGACCGAGAAAATCAATCGTATCCCAGTGTCTTTCTTTGACAAACACCAATTTGGCGATTTGTTGGGGCGCTTTACCAGTGACGTTGAGACAGTGTCTAATGCTCTTCAACAGTCTTTTCTCCAAATTGTCAATGCCGTTTTGACGATTGTTCTCGTCATGGGAATGGTTTTATACTTGAACTTTCAACTGGCTATAGTAGTGATTCTATCCATCCCAGTGACCTATTTCGGTGCCAGAAGCATCCTGAAACATTCTCAGCCTTATTTTAAAGAGCAGGCGGCTATTTTAGGACGGATGAATGGCTATGTGCAGGAAAATCTCACAGGTTTTAATGTCTTGAAACTCTACGGTCGTGAGGAAACTTCTCATAAAGAATTTTCTAAGATTACAGACGACCTCCAACGTGTTGGTTTTAAAGCCAGCTTTATCTCTGGGCTCATGATGCCAGCTCTTCATGCTGTATCGGACTTGACCTATCTGATCGTTGCAGTTCTCGGTGGTTTACAGGTTATCGCGGGCCGTTTGACAGTGGGGAATATGCAGGCCTTTGTTCAGTACGTTTGGCAGGTCAGCCAGCCTATCCAAAACATCACCCAACTTGCGGGTCAAATGCAAAGCGCCAAGTCTTCGTTAGACCGTATCTTCGACATTTTGGATGAGACAGAGGAAGTCAAGGGAGAAGAACTCGAAATCCTTGAACCCTTAACAGGTCAGGTGACCTTCCAACATGTTGACTTCCAGTATGTTGAAAACAAACCATTGATTCGAGACTTTAATCTGGAAGTTCAACCGGGAGAGATGGTGGCGATTGTTGGTCCTACTGGAGCTGGTAAGACGACCTTAATCAATCTGCTTATGCGCTTTTACGATGTCACAGCAGGCGCAATCTTGGTTGATGGGCAGGATATTCGCCAGTTGTCACGCCAAGACTATCGCCGTCAGTTTGGAATGGTCTTGCAGGATGCTTGGCTTTATGAAGGTACGATCAAAGAAAACCTACGTTTTGGAAATCTTGACGCCAGTGACGAGGAAATAATAGAAGCTGCCAAAGCAGCAAATGTAGACCACTTTATCCGAACTCTTCCTGGTGGTTACAACATGGAGATGAACCAAGAGTCAAGTAATATTTCCCTCGGGCAAAAACAACTCTTGACCATCGCGCGTGCTCTCCTAGCCAATCCTAAAATTCTTATTCTGGATGAAGCGACTTCCTCTGTTGACACCCGTTTGGAACTCTTGATTCAAAAAGCTATGAAACGCTTGATGAAGGGAAGAACCAGCTTTGTCATCGCCCACCGTCTCTCTACCATTCAAGAAGCGGACAAGATTCTCGTTCTTAAGGATGGACAGATTATTGAACAGGGAAATCATGAAAGCTTGCTCCAAGCAAAAGGTTTTTATTATGACCTATATCAAAGTCAATTTTCAAGTAAATCCGAGCAAGTCGGCTAATCAAAACTGTCCAGATTATTCTTAAATTATCAGTCTATTACAATTTTTCTAAGATAGTACACTTTTCTTGCTATCGTTTTATGGTAGTAGTATACTTATACTGTAACCATTAATAGGATGGTTACAAAAAAAGGAAAGAGGTAAGAAATATGGTTGAATTGAAAAAAGAAGCAGTAAAAGACGTTACAACATTATCTAAAACAGCGCCAGTAGCATTAGCAAAAACAAAAGAAGTATTGAACCAAGTAGTAGCAGACTTGTATGTGGCTCACATTGCCCTTCACCAAGTTCACTGGTATATGCGTGGTCGTGGTTTCCTCGTATGGCATCCAAAAATGGATGAATACATGGACAGTCTTGATGGCTATCTTGACGAAATCAGCGAACGTTTGATCACCCTTGGCGGCAAACCTTACTCAACATTGACAGAATTCCTTCAACACAGTGAAATCGAAGAAGAAGAAGGAGAATTCCGTAACGTTGAAGAAAGCTTGGAACGTGTTCTAGCTATTTATCGCTACCTCATCACTCTTTTCCAAAAGGCTTTGGATGTGACTGACGAAGAAGGCGATGATGTTACAAACGATATCTTTGTTGGTGCTAAGGCTGAACTTGAGAAAACAGTTTGGATGATTGCAGCAGAACTTGGACAAGCTCCTGGTTTGTAAGATATAGTTGCTACCCCTTTTATCATGAGGTGCTTGATAAGTGCCCATGACCAATCATCTTTTAAAAGTCATGTAACTGTAAAAAGTTGCATGACTTTTTTGTCTGCTGGACTTAGGACACATTGTCAAAAGTGGGATTTTACGGTATAATAGTTGCTGTTCGAGAAATTTTGATTTTCAAAGAATAGTGAAATGTTATAAGGAGACCCCATGAACAATTTACCAAATTGCCCAAAATGTAATTCAGAATATGTCTACGAAGATGGAAATCTCTTGGTCTGCCCAGAGTGTGCCTATGAATGGAACCCTGCAGAAGTTGCAGAAGTAGAAGAAGGTGTTGTCGCTATCGATGCCAACGGAAATAAGTTGGCTGACGGCGATACTGTGACCCTTATCAAGGACTTGAAAGTAAAAGGTGCGCCAAAGGATTTGAAACAAGGAACTCGCGTTAAAAATATCCGTATCGTAGAAGGTGACCACAACATCGACTGTAAGATTGATGGTTTTGGAGCTATGAAACTCAAGTCAGAATTTGTTAAGAAAATCTAGCCATGAAACTGAACTACAAATTTATCTTTTATAGTCGTGTGTTCTTGTTCTTAGCGGCATTTACAGGAGTTTATTTGGAGATTACCAAGCACGGTGGCTTTGGTATGCTCCTTTACTACACAGTGTTGTCCAATCTTTTGGTAACGATTTTCACGGGCTATCTGCTCCGTGTGATGAGCCGTTCAGGTGAAAATTGGCAAAGTCCGACCTTGCTTCGTCTCAAGGGTGGCGTTACCATGAGTATCATGATTACCTGTGTGATTTACCATTTTATGCTTGCTCCGATCGCGACAGACTTTTACCGTGTGGAAAATTTCCTTTGCCACTATATCGTTCCACTCTGGTTTTTAGCCGATACCCTCTTCTTCGATAAACGGGGTCAATACAAGATCTGGGATCCAGTCTTGTGGACCATCTTGCCCTTGGTTTATATGATTTTTGCCTTGTTTAACGGCCTGGTCTTAAAACTCAATATTCCGAATTCCAAGGACAATCCCTTCCCATATTTCTTTTTAAATGTGAACAAGGGTTGGGACGTGGTCATCAAATGGTGTTTGATCATTTTTGTTGCCTATATGGTTGCAGGCTTCATCTTCTATTTGATTAAGCAAATCAAGCGAAAATAGTCTTCCTATTAGGAAAGTTAGGACGGAGTCTTTAGTTCAATCGGGCTCCTTCTTTTCTTGCCACCTTCCTTTTAAAAGGATCAACAGTGAGAAATATACAGAAAGAAAATTCATGAAACAATTTTTAGAACGGGCTAGTATTTTGGCTCTCTCCCTCGTTTTGATTACCTCCTTTTCCATCTCAAGTGCTCTGCCAGCCATGTTTGACTACTATCAAGGCTACCCCAAAGAACAAATCGAGCTCCTGGTCAGTCTCCCTTCTTTTGGGATCATGATTATGCTGGTTTTAAATGGGGTTTTGGAGCGGTTGTTTCCTGAGCGACTTCAGATTAGTCTAGGACTTCTCATCCTTTCTATCGGTGGAACAGCCCCTTTCTGGTATCAGGAGTACAACTTTGTCTTTGCGATGCGGATTTTATTTGGCTTGGGTGTTGGGATGATCAATGCCAAGGCCATTTCTATCATCAGCGAACGCTATCATGGAAAGACACGGATCCAGATGTTGGGTCTTCGCGGATCAGCAGAAGTTGTCGGAGCGTCGATTTTGACTCTAGTGGTAGGTCAACTCTTATCCTTGGGATGGACAGTGACCTTCTTGGCCTACAGTGCGGGATTTTTAGTATTGATCCTTTACCTGCTCTTTGTCCCTTATGGGAAGGAAAAGAAAGAAACCAAGAAAAAAGAGGCCGAAACGACTCGTTTGACAGGACAGATGAAGGGCTTGATTTTTCTCTTGGCTGTCGAAGCAGCAGTTGTTGTCTGCACCAATACAGCTATCACCATTCGTATTCCTAGTCTGATGGTGGAAAGAGATCTAGGGGATGCCCAGTTATCGAGTTTGGTTTTAAGTATCATGCAGTTGATTGGTATCTTGGCAGGTGTGAGTTTTTCTTTCTTTATCTCTCTGTTTAAAGAAAGGTTGCTCCTTTGGTCAGGTATCACCTTTGGATTGGGGCAGATTGTGATTGCCTTGTCTCCGTCATTGGGTGTGATGGTAGTTGGAAGTATCGTGGCAGGTTTTTCTTACAGTGTGGCCTTGACCACTGTCTTTCAGCTTCTTTCTGAAAGAATCCCAGCCAAGCTCCTTAATCAGGCAACATCTTTTGCAGTGTTAGGATGTAGCTTTGGAGCCTTTACGACACCTTTCATTCTTGGGGCGATTGGCTTGGTGACTCAAAACGGTATGTTAGTCTTCACCATTTTAGGATATTGGTTGATTGTCACTTCTATCTTTGTTATGTACGCACTTCAAAAAAGAGCTTAGGATTGGTTTCCTAAGTTTTTCTTTTCGGGAATTTTGTACCCAGACAATTATTGGTTTTTAAACTTGTTTACACTTTTATTTCCTGATAAAATAGAAGTTATGACAAGATATAAAGCAACTATTTCTTATGATGGTTTTGCCTTTGCCGGTTTTCAGCGCCAGCCTCATGCGCGGAGCGTTCAAGAGGAAATCGAAAAAACGTTGACGAGACTCAATAAGGGGCAAGCCATCACTGTTCACGGTGCTGGTAGGACGGATAGTGGGGTTCATGCTCTTGGTCAGGTTATTCATTTTGACCTACCCTATCAGATGGATGAGGAAAAACTCCGTTTTGCTCTGGATACTCAGTCTCCTGAAGATATCGATGTGATTTCGATTGAGATCGTGGCAGATGATTTTCACTGTCGTTACGCCAAGCATAGCAAGACTTATGAATTTATCGTAGATAGGGGGCGTCCTAAAAATCCCATGCGCCGTCACTATGCTACTCACTTTCCCTATCCGCTCGACGTGGAGCGGATGCAGATGGCAATCAAAAAGCTAGAGGGAACCCATGATTTCACCGGTTTTACAGCATCTGGAACCAGTGTGGAGGACAAGGTTCGGACCATTACAGAAGCCAGTCTTAGTGTTGATGAGACAGGGCAGTTTTTGACCTTTAGCTTTTCAGGAAATGGTTTCTTGTATAAGCAGATTCGCAATATGGTGGGGACGTTGCTCAAAATCGGAAATAATCGGCTGCCAGTTGAACAGATTGACCTCATCTTAGAGAAGAAGGACAGGCAGCTAGCAGGTCCAACGGCTGCACCGAATGGCTTGTATTTAAAGGAGATTCGTTATGAAGAATAATCGTATTTTAGCCCTTTCTGGGAATGATATTTTTAGTGGTGGTGGTTTATCAGCTGATCTTGCCACCTATACCTTAAACGGCTTGCATGGCTTTGTAGCAGTGACTTGTTTGACAGCCTTGACAGAGAAGGGGTTTGAAGTCTTTCCAACTGACGATGCCATTTTTCAACATGAATTGGATAGCTTGCGTGATGTCGAGTTTGCAGGGATTAAGATTGGTCTTCTTCCTACTGTCAGTGTGGCTGAGAAGGCCTTGGACTTTATCAAGCAACGTCCAGGAGTGCCTGTGGTATTGGACCCCGTTTTGGTCTGCAAGGAAACGCACGATGTAGCTGTTAGTGAACTCTGTCAAGAGTTGATTCGCTTTTTCCCTCATGTCAGTGTGATTACGCCAAATCTTCCTGAAGCAGAATTATTGGCTGGTCAGGAAATTAAAACATTGGAAGACATGAAAGCTGCAGCGCAGAAATTGCATGATTTAGGAGCGCCAGCAGTCATTATCAAGGGAGGCAATCGCCTCAGTCAGGACAAGGCAGTGGATGTCTTTTATGATGGACAAACTTTCACTGTTCTAGAAAACCCAGTCATTCAAGGCCAAAATGCTGGTGCAGGATGTACCTTTGCCTCAAGCATTGCCAGTCACTTGGTTAAAGGTGCTGAACTTTTACCAGCAGTGGAGAGCTCGAAAGCTTTCGTTTACCGTGCTATTGCACAAGCAGATCAATATGGAGTAAGACAATATGAAGCAAACCAAAACAACTAAAATCGCTCTTTTATCTCTATTAACCGCCCTTTCTGTGGTTCTAGGTTATTTCTTAAAAATCCCGACACCAACAGGTATTCTAACTCTCTTAGATGCGGGTATCTTCTTTGCAGCCTTCTACTTTGGTAGTAAAGAGGGGGCTGTCGTTGGAGGTCTAGCAGGTTTCTTGATTGACCTCTTATCAGGCTACCCTCAGTGGATGTTCTTTAGCTTGATCAACCATGGCTTGCAGGGATTTTTCGCAGGATTTAAAGGGAGATCTCAGTGGTTAGGACTTATCTTGGCAACGATTGTCATGGTAGGGGGCTATGCCTTGGGTTCAACTTTGATGAATGGCTGGGCGGCAGCCCTACCAGAAATCCTACCAAACTTCCTGCAAAATATCGTGGGTATGGTTGTAGGGTTTGTGCTTAGTCAGAGTATTAAGAAAATTAAGTAAAGTGGCTGGAGAAAAGTTTTAAAAATCAGAAAAACGCATAATATCAGGTGTTGAAAAGCCTTGATATTATGCGTTTTATTGTGGGAAGATTTTCGAAGAATATTAATCAAAATAAAGCAAATCTTTGCTGGTGCTTGTAAAGAGGTCAAAGCCATCCTTGGTAACAACACCACAGTCTTCGATACGAACGCCGACTTTACCAGGGATATAGATACCTGGTTCAACAGAGAAGCACATGCCTTCTTCGATGACCATGTCGTTTCCTTCCATGATAGAAGGGAATTCGTGGACATCCATACCGATACCGTGACCGAGACGGTGGTTGAAGTACTCACCATAACCAGCTTTTTCAATGACTTCACGGGCAGCGCGATCCACTTCATGAGCTGTCACACCAGGTTTGATAAAGTCAAGGGCAGCTTGTTGGGCTTCAAGGGTCAAGTTGTAAATATCTTTCTTGAATTGGTCTGGTTTGCCGACAGCGACTGTACGAGTCATATCTGATGCGTAGCCATTGACCATAACACCCAGGTCAAAGAGGAGAAGGGCATCTTTTTCGACCTTGTTTGCACCAGGAATTCCGTGTGGATTTGCAGCATTATCACCAGTCAAGACCATGGTATCAAAACTCATTTCATAGCCTTCACGTTTTAAGGCGAAGTCGATTTGTGCGATAATATCTGTCTCTGTTTTATCAAGAGAGATATTGTCAAAACCAACTTTTACAGCTTTATCAGCATAGAGACCTGCAACCATCATTTTTTGTACTTCATCGGCTGATTTGATGAGGCGCATGCGTTGGATGCGAGGAGTGAGGTTTTCAAACTCAGCAGTTTCAAAGACAGTTTTCAAACCATGGTATTTGGTCAAGATGAGATTGTCAAACTCAACAGCGACACGTTTGAAATCGTGCTGTGGTAAGGCATTTTTGATTTTTTGCCATGGATTTTCAGAATCCACATAGCCCACAACTGGGAATGAAACGGTGCTGGTTGCACGCTCCACTTCAAGGGCTGGGACAAAGAGGAGAGGTTTCCGGTCCGCTAGGACAAAAAGGAACATTTGGCGTTCATGGGGATCACTGTAAAAGCCAGTGAGGTAATTAATAGTGACGGGGTCAGATACGACAGCGACGTCTAGTTTTTCTGATTCAAGATATGTTACGATTTGTTGTAATTTAGACATATGCTACCTTCTTTCTACCCCTCTATTTTGGCAAAAAAAGAGAGAAAATGCAAGAGAGAAGGGTAAAAGAACAGGCAAAAAGAACTCCGATATGATAGCGGAGTTCTTTGATCTGGCTTTCTTTGGTTTAAGAAAAGTCAGCCTTGCTTTTCACGTCGCTGTATTCTTCAGCAATTTCTTGACTGAGGATGTCCTCATAGGCAGGGAGTTGGATATCCTGACCGTATTTTTTCTTGAGGGCAGTAGTGACTAGGCGATAAGCTAGATTGGCATTACGAGAGAGGATAGGTCCGTGGAAGTAGGAACCAAAGACATTCTTATAATGAACCCCTTCGCCGATTTTTTCTTCGTTATTTCCATTTCCATAGACAACCAGTCCCAGTGGTTTTTGGTCATCTGAGAGGAAGGTTCGACCTTGGTGATTTTCAAAGCCATAGTAGGTTTCATCGAAGTCTTCATTGTGAATTTTGATGTCACCGATAAAGCGATTATTGGTCTGGTTGAGGGTGTAGTGGCCCATGACACCGAGCCCTTCGATACGTTTGCCTGAAGCTTCAATATAATATTGCCCCAAAAGTTGAAAACCACCGCAGATGGCTAGAACTACTCCGTCGTTTTGGATGTAGTTGTCAATACTCTCTTTTTTAGCAGGCAGGTCGCCTGCGATGATGCTTTGTTCAAAGTCTTGACCGCCGCCGAAAAAGGCGATATCATAGCGGTTTTCATCAAAATCATCATGAAGAGAAACGATGTCAACCGTCACATGTGCCCCCAGTTTTTCAGCCACATACTTGAGCATGAGGATGTTTCCATTGTCCCCGTAGGTATTCATGAGGTTTCCATAGAGGTGGGCAATGTTGAGTTGATAAGGGTAGTTGCCAGCTTTTGAGGAAAGTGAAGTATAAACCATTAGTTCATCTCCTTTCTAACAATCTGACGACTAGCCAGCAGTTCGCGGAATTCTAGCATAGCAGTATAGGTTGCTAGGATATAGGCATGCTTGCAGTCTTGGTTCTCAATAGTCTTGAGAACTTGTTCCAGACTACTTGTTTCAGTGATTTTATCAGCTGGGTAGCCAGTCACTCGAAGACGGCGTGCGATTTCAGAATGACGAACACCGCCAGCGTTGATTTCAGGAATGCCCATATCAGTGATTTGTTCAAAGTCAGCATCCCAAATCCAGCTGGTATCAATCCCATCAGCATAGTTGGCATTAAGCAGGACAGAAAGGCTAAATGGATAAGGAGCTAACTTGATCATTTCGATAGCTTGGGTCGCACCAACAGGATTTTTAATCAAGACAAGAGTACATTCTTTGTCACCGATATGGAAGGTTTCCTGGCGTCCAAAGACAGCACGGCTCTTATCAAATCCTTGCTTGATCCGTTGAGAATCTGCACCGAGGAAACGGGCAATAGCAACCGCAGCGAGAGCGTTGTAGATGTTGTAGAGTCCACCGATTTGGATGCCGTATTCTTGGCCGTCGATGATAAAGCGAGAACGATTGTTGGTCAACTCAACCAGTTCTGTCAAACGATAGTCGAGATCAGGACGTTTGCAACCACAATTTTCACAGATATAGGCACCCAAGTTGGCATAAGTATTGAGTTTATATTTTAGGATGCCTTGACAGTCGGGGCAGAGAATCCCTTCGGTATTATAGTGAGCTAGCTTTGCTGGACCTTTTTCCAAATCAAAACCAAAATATTGAACAGGATTTGGAATAGCTGGCTTGTAGAAAAGCGGACTGTCACCGTTTAGAAGAACAGTAGCCGTAGGCACCTTACGAATGGCATCCAAAATCATCTTATAAGTTGTGTAAATCTCACCGTAGCGGTCCATCTGGTCACGGAAAATGTTAGTGATGACAAAAAGGCTAGGATGGATGTAGTCACAGATACGAGATAGGCTGGCCTCATCAATTTCGAGGACGGCAATGTTTTTTCCAGTTTTAGAGGATTTGGCCGTCAAGAAGGTTGTCGTAATCCCCGTAATCATGTTGGCGCCACTAGGATTGGTCAGAACCTGACCATAAACTTCTTTTAAAATGCCGACAGTGAGGGCAGTTGTCAGGGTTTTCCCGTTGGTTCCAGTGACCACGACAATCTCGTAGTTCTTAGCTAGATTTTGTAAAATATCTTTATCAAATTGAAGGGCAAGTTTTCCTGGGAGCGTACTTCCACGGCCAAGACGGCTTAAAACGAAGTGAGAAGAACGCCCAGCAAGAAGGCCCAAAGTAGTTTTTAATTTCATGTTTCTATTATATCATACTGCACCCAGCAGTCCAATAACTAAAGTAACCTCTAAGATCAACTAAAGAAGTAACCTTAGAGGTGCTTTTTAGGTTCTGATTAAACCAATCAAATACAATATCTTTGTTTTTGATAACTTTGGCAACTTTAAGAAATAAATCTTTCTTACTCTGAACATAAGAAAGGAGAGGACATTGATTACCTTCTACAGGTTTTAAAATTTTATTAATCCATTATAGTTGACAAAGATACCTAACTTTTGGGATTTAGATTATTTTTTGGAAAGTCTCTTTTATAATAAATTACGAATTTTTTCTTTTATAAATGCGTTAAGAGGATAGTGTTTATCAAGATATTCTAGGAGTGCCTGAGCAGATTCAGAAATTCGTTCGTAACCTTGCAAAAAGTAGGGTAATTGTTTGGCTTCATTTGGATAACCTTTTTCAAATCGTCTGTTGCTGTTAAAAATATCTATAAAATCAGATTTAGAAGTTTTTTCCAAATTGATTAGTTCAGTCCAAAGCTTGACAGATCTGTTTTGGATGAAATCATAAGCAGCCAATTTTTCCCCTCGTTGATAGCGACCTAGTCCTATATATAGGTTGCATAAAATTTCTCCCAACAGCCATTCACGATCTCTATTTTCTTTTGATGGCAATCTTTGTGGCTGGCAGATTGTTCCATCAAAACCGACCTCCTTCCAGATAATTTTGCCTTCAGCGAAGGGAATGTTTACTAGTTCGTGAGCTTCAAAGATAGCAAATTCACAAAAAACATCATCTTCAAATAGAACTTTATGTCCGTCCACTGTATTTTGGTAGTGAAATGCAATTGGTTCTAGCTTACTTAACCAGGTTAGGTCCTGGATATAGGCCTGCTTGTAGCCATCTTTTACAATAACAAAGAAATCCAAATCGGAGTACTGATCCAATCGTTCTCTTTCTGATCCGCAAGAACCAAGTGCCAGCAAAGCTAGTGCTTGTCTAGAATCTTTTAGAGACTGACCAATATCATTTAGTCTTTGTAATAGTAATTCTGTTTTATTCATATCGTTACCTCATTGTTTCTTGTTTACAGACATTATATAGTTAATATTTTCGAAAGTCAATTTCATCCCATACCAAATATATACTAATGTAATATGGGATTTCTTTCGATATTTTTTACAATGATAAAGTTTAAACATTTTGCGGAGTATTGCTCATATTATCAAGAACGAAGAAATTTGAAGTATCCTTTGATTGATTAGAAAGCGGTTCTTATCTTCAAAAAGATTAAATGATTTGGAAAATATTTGAGAAGAAAAAATATATCGACTTAGCCATCAATTTGCAAACGGTAAAACCTTTCCACAAACGATGAAAATACACATATGACCGCGCGAAGAGTGCCTAATTTACCTAATTAGGCACGAAACAATCATTGCAAAATATCTTTTTAAATTACTCATAAAACGATGAGTTGAAGCAAGTTATTTAAAGTCATATGTATTGCTGATATTTGAAAGAGCGACCTGAGACTCAATATATAATTAGGACTACTAAATAAAGTTGGGATATTATATCATAAAAGAGGGAAAAGACAGATTTGAGATTTCGCAGAAACAAAAACAGCCCGATGAGGGCTGTGAGATACCAAGAAGTCTCAACTTAAATCGCAAACAAGTCATTCAAGTTCTCAGCCAAGGTTGGGTGAGTGAAGATTTGTTTTGTGAAGTAAGTGTAAGGGATCTTGTTGTCCATCGCAACAGTGATGATGTTGATGATTTCTTGAGAGCCTTCTGAGAAGATGCTTGCTCCGAGAATTTCTTTTGTTTCAGTATTGACAACAGCTTTGAAGGCTCCGCGAAGGTCGCCATTTACGTGACCACGAGGCATTGCTGCAACAGGAATTTCCTTCACAGCGTATGGAAGTTTCAAATCAGCTGCTTGGCTTTCTGTCAAACCAACTTGTGAAAGTGCAGGTGTGATGAACATGGTGTTTGGTACATTGAGACGGTCTTCAAGAGTGTAGCTGCCATCTCCAGCAAGATAGCTGTAGACAACACGGAAGTCATCAAGTGAAATGTAGGTAAATTGAGGTCCACCGTTGACGTCTCCAACTGCAAAGACACCAGGAACGTTTGTTTGACAGTGTTTGTCTACTTTAATAGCACCACGCTCAGTTAGTTCAATATCTGTATTTTCAAGTTGAAGTGGTTCTACGTTTGGTTTACGTCCAGTTGCGTAGAGAAGGGCGTCGAAACGGTAAGTTTCGTTTTCAGTTACGACAAGGACTTGGTCACCGTCGTTTTTGATTTCAGTAGTGCGGATGTTTTGAAGCAATTCAATGCCGTCTTCTTCCATGTATTGTTTAGCAAGAGCTGCAATGGAAGGTTCTGCTCGAGGTAGGAAAGTATCCAAGGCATCTAGGACTGTAACCTTGCTACCAAGTTTATTGTAGAGTCCTGCAAATTCAAGACCGATATTTCCGCCACCAAGGACACCAAGTTTTTCAGGCAATTTGTCCAAGTTTTGGATACCTGTTGAGTCAAAGACGTTTTTGCTTGTAGCAAGTCCAGAGATTGGCAAGACGTTTGAAACAGCACCAGTGTTGATAACGATAGTTTCAGCAGTCAGTTCTTGTTTTTCATCACCAGCTTGGATTTCGATGACCTTGTTTGAAAGGAAGTGAGCTTCCGCATCAAAGATATCCACACCTGTTCCCGCAACAGTAGCATAGTTTTTACCGTTGAGGCGACTAGTGATAGTATTTTTGGTAGCAATGACTTCTTCAAAAGACAAGTCCTTCTCAGCAGCGACTAGCAAGGTTTTAGTTGGGATACATCCGATGTTGATACAAGTTCCACCGTACATAGCTTTGCTACGTTCAACGAGGGCAACTTTTTTACCAGCTGAAGCCAATTTACCAGCTAGTGTTTTACCAGCTTTACCAAATCCAATAACAATTAAATCATATGTTAACATTTATAGTCCTCCTATTCGATTTTCATTCTAGCACAAGAAAACACTTTTTGCACAAATCTGCTACGGGAAATGAAGTACGTTTGAAATGGTCCCTTCAAATCCTTTGATAAACAAGTTTCAGGCTACTTTACAGCTAGAAAATCGTTTACATAGTTTTCCTAAAGGATTCTACTATCTTTTGCTTTGGTCTTGTGTTATACTAGATAGGTTGCAAAGAAACCAGTACTTTTCTTTCGTGGAAAAGAAGCAACACGGTATCTCTTTTTGTAGAAGATACGTCATGAAAAGAAAAGTATAAACTAAAGCCCTATAGGGTGGCTTCGCACCACCTTTAGAAAGAAGAATAACGTGAAATTTAATGAATTTAATTTGTCTGCTGAATTGCTAGCAGAGATTGAAAAAGCTGGATTTGTAGAAGCCAGTCCTATCCAAGAACAGACTATTCCATTGGCTCTTGAAGGCAAGGATGTCATTGGTCAAGCTCAGACTGGTACAGGAAAAACTGCAGCCTTTGGCTTGCCAACCCTTGAAAAAATCCGTACAGAAGAATCAACTATTCAAGCCTTGGTCATCGCTCCAACTCGTGAACTCGCTGTTCAAAGCCAAGAGGAATTGTTCCGCTTTGGTCGTAGCAAGGGAGTGAAAGTTCGTTCAGTTTACGGTGGTTCAAGTATTGAGAAACAGATTAAAGCCCTTAAATCTGGTGCCCACATCGTGGTAGGAACACCAGGCCGTCTCTTGGACTTGATTAAACGCAAGGCCTTGAAATTACAAGATATTGAAACGCTTATCCTTGACGAAGCGGATGAAATGCTCAATATGGGCTTCCTTGAAGACATCGAAGCCATCATTTCTCGTGTCCCTGAAAATCGTCAAACCTTGCTCTTTTCAGCAACCATGCCAGATGCTATCAAACGTATTGGTGTTCAGTTTATGAAGGACCCTGAACATGTCAAGATTGCTGCCAAGGAATTGACAACAGAGCTGGTGGATCAGTACTATATCCGTGTCAAGGAACAAGAGAAATTTGATACCATGACACGTCTTATGGATGTGGAACAACCAGAACTTGCTATTGTATTTGGTCGTACCAAACGCCGTGTAGATGAATTGACTCGTGGACTTAAAATTCGTGGCTTCCGTGCAGAAGGAATTCATGGAGACCTAGACCAAAACAAACGTCTTCGTGTCCTTCGTGATTTTAAAAATGGGAATCTTGATGTTCTAGTTGCGACAGACGTGGCAGCGCGTGGTTTGGATATTTCAGGTGTGACCCATGTCTACAACTACGATATTCCACAAGATCCTGAAAGCTATGTTCACCGTATCGGTCGTACAGGTCGTGCTGGTAAGTCAGGTCAATCTATTACTTTCGTAGCACCAAATGAAATGGGTTACCTTCAAATCATTGAAAACTTGACTAAGAAACGAATGAAAGGCTTGAAACCAGCGACAGCAGAAGAAGCCTTCCAAGCTAAGAAACAAGTAGCGCTTAAGAAAATCGAACGTGACTTCGCAGACGAAGCCATTCGTGGCAACTTTGAGAAATTTGCTAAAGATGCTCGTAAGTTAGCCGCTGAATTTAGTCCAGAAGAATTGGCTATGTATATCTTGAGTCTGACAGTCCAAGATCCAGACAGCCTTCCAGAAGTGGAGATTGCGCGTGAAAAACCACTGCCATTTAAACCATCAGGTAATGGATTCGGTGGCAAAGGTAAGGGAGGTCGAGGAGGCCGTCGTGGAGACGACCGTCGAGATCGTGGTCGCCGTGATGACTTCAAGAAAGGCCGTCGTGGAAACGATCGTTTTGATAAAGACAGACGTTACCGTAATAAAGACAATAAAAAACCTCGCAACACTTCAAGCGAAAAGAAGACCGGCTTTGTTATTCGTAACAAAGGAGACAAATAGAAAAAAGCGATTCACACTGTGAATCGCTTTTATATATAAGGAGACCGATAGTAAAAGAAGATGGTGATAGTAAAGGATAGGTGAAACGGAAAGGGATTTATCATGTCATTTTCTTATAATGTTATAATATCAAAAATAAAATAGGATGTCAATAAAAAAATCGCTTTTTTCTAAAATATTTTTGCTGTTCAAAATTGTAATTAAATAAGCAATTTTCAGATAATAATTGAAAATTCACGCTCTTTATGTTATAATGGTAGCGATTAAATGCGAGGTAAAAAATGGCACATTTATTAGAAAAAACAAGAAAAATTACTTCTATTTTGAAACGCTCAGAGGAGCAACTTCAAGATGAACTTCCCTATAATGCGATTACACGCCAGTTGGCAGATATTATTGATTGTAACGCTTGTATTGTGAATAGCAAGGGGCGCCTTTTAGGCTACTTCATGCGTTATAAAACGAATACAGATCGTGTAGAGCAGTTTTTTCAAACTAAGATTTTTCCAGATGATTATATCCAAGGTGCAAACATGATCTATGATACGGAAGCCAACCTTCCTGTTGAACATGATTTGACCATTTTCCCTGTAGAGAGCCGTGCGGATTTTCCAGATGGTTTGACGACCATTGCTCCGATTCATGTATCAGGGATTCGCCTAGGTTCGTTGATTATTTGGCGCAATGATAAGAAATTTGAAGATGAAGATTTGATTCTTGTTGAGATTGCGAGCACGGTGGTAGGGATTCAACTCTTGAACTTCCAACGTGAAGAGGATGAGAAAAATATTCGTCGTCGTACTGCTGTTACCATGGCGGTTAATACCCTTTCCTATTCAGAACTTCGTGCCGTATCAGCTATTTTAGCTGAATTGGATGGAAATGAAGGACAGTTGACTGCATCTGTTATTGCAGACCGTATTGGCATTACACGCTCGGTGATTGTCAATGCGCTTCGTAAACTGGAGTCAGCAGGAATTATTGAGAGCCGTTCACTCGGAATGAAGGGGACTTATCTCAAAGTTCTAATTGGTGATATTTTTGAGGAAGTGAAAAAGAGGGACTACTAATGGCAAAGGCTTTAATCTCGATTGACTATACAGAGGATTTCGTAGCAGACCATGGAAAGCTGACTGCAGGGGCACCTGCCCAAGCCATATCAGAGGCAATTAATCGAGTAACCAGATTGGCTTTTGAACGTGGGGACTATATCTTTTTCACCATTGATGCCCATGAAGAGAAGGATACATTCCACCCAGAAAGCAAGCTCTTTCCGCCACACAACATCATCGGGACTAGTGGTCGTAACCTTTATGGTCCCCTAGCTGACTTTTATGCTGAACATAAGGTGGATAGCCGTGTCTTTTGGATGGACAAGCGTCACTATTCAGCATTTTCAGGAACGGACCTAGATATCCGTTTGCGAGAACGTCGGGTAGATACAGTCATTTTGACCGGTGTACTGACTGACATTTGCGTTCTTCATACGGCTATTGATGCCTATAATTTAGGTTATCAAATCGAGATTGTCAAGCCTGCAGTTGCCTCTATTTGGCCAGAAAATCATCAGTTTGCTCTTGGTCATTTTAAGAACACATTGGGAGCCAAGTTGCTGGATGAAAATCTGGCTGAAATCCAAGAATAATTCCCTTGGAAAAATGAAAAAAATCTGAAAAAAGTGTTGACAAAGATTTTGAAAGTTGATATACTAGTAAAGTAATCAACGCGGGGATGGCGGAATTGGCAGACGCGCAGGACTAAGGATCCTGTGACCGCTTTAGGTCGTGAGGGTTCAAGTCCCTCTCTCCGCATAGGATAAGAGTTAGCTTTGGCTGGCTCTTTTTGTTTTTACAAAGAAGACTAGAGGCTACGTTTCGTATCTCGAAAAATATTGGCATCAAGAACAGTCATTGTATCAGAACATTTAAACTGAGTTTTCCATTTCATCCTATCAAGAATTTCCTCAGATACAAGTCAGAAAATGAAGAACTTAGGAAATGGAAAATGCTAAGCTGAAAGACGGTGCCAGCATTTATAAAATGGAGTATATTTTTGATTGATAAAATGCATTCTATATGAGAAAAGTTAGCGTTCGCTAGCTTTTTTGTTTTTTTCAAAAAATTTTTTCGATTTCATAAACATTTCATATTTGGATTTTATAATAGTCTTACAAATATGGAGGTGACAAATGAATCCAATCCAAAGAGCTTGGGCTTATATCAGCAGAAAACGACTGAGAAGTCTTATTTTATTTCTGATTTTATTTGTCCTTTTGGCAGGAATTTCAGCCTGTTTGACTCTGATGAAGTCCAACAAAACAGTAGAAAACAATCTTTACAAATCACTCAATACATCTTTTTCTATCAAAAAGATAGAAAATGGACAGACCTTCAAATTGTCTGATCTAGCATCCGTGAGCAAGATTAAGGGACTGGAAAATGTCTCTCCTGAACTCGAGACGGTCGCAAAACTGAAAGACAAGGAAGCGGTGAGTGGTGAGCAGAGCGTAGAACGTGATGATGTGTCAGCAGCGGACAAGAACTTGGTTAGCTTAACGGCTCTTGAGGATTCATCCAAGGATGTCACCTTTACCAGTTCGGCTTTCAATCTAAAAGAAGGGCGACACCTTCAAAAAGGGGACTCCAAGAAAATCCTGATCCACGAAGAGTTGGCCAAGAAGAACGGTCTTTCGCTTCATGACAAGATTCGCTTGGATGCTGGTCAGTCCGAAGCTGGAAAAGGGCAAACAGTAGAGTTTGAGATTGTCGGTATCTTTTCTGGTAAAAAACAAGAGAAATTTACAGGCTTGTCTTCTGACTTCAGTGAAAACCAAGTCTTTACAGACTATGAAAGTAGCCAAACCCTTTTGGGAAATAGTGAACCACAAGTCAGTGCAGCCCGCTTCTATGTAGAAAATCCTAAGGAAATGGACGGACTCATGAAGCAGGTGGAAAACTTGGCCTTGGAAAATAGCGGCTATCAAGTCGAGAAGGAAAACAAGGCCTTTGAACAAATCAAAGACTCGGTTGCAACCTTCCAAACCTTCCTAACCATCTTCCTGTATGGGATGTTGATAGCTGGAGCTGGAGCCTTAATTTTGGTCTTGTCTCTCTGGTTGAGAGAAAGGGTCTACGAAGTGGGAATTCTTCTGGCACTTGGAAAAGGCAAGAGTTCGATCTTCCTCCAGTTCTGTTTAGAGGTAGTTTTGGTATCTCTCGGAGCTTTGCTTCCAGCATTTGTTGCAGGAAACGCCATCACATCCTATCTGCTCCAAACTGTACTAGCCAGTGGAGACCAGGCAACCTTACAGGACACGCTGGCCAAAGCAAGCAGTCTATCAACCAGTCTCATATCCTTTGCAGAATCCTATGTCTTTCTGCTCTTGATTGGTTGCTTGTCTGTGGCCCTTTGTTTCCTATTCTTATTTAGAAAATCGCCTAAGGAAATTTTATCATCTATTAGTTAAGAAGGAGAAATCATGACTTTATTACAATTGCAAGATGTTACCTACCGTTATAAGAACACTGCTGAAGCAGTTTTATATCAGATCAAGTATAATTTTGAACCCGGAAAATTTTATAGTATCATTGGTGAGTCAGGAGCTGGAAAATCCACTCTCTTGTCCCTACTGGCTGGTCTAGATAGCCCTGTTGAAGGTTCTATCCTTTTCCAAGGAGAGGACATTCGGAACAAGGGATACTCTTACCATCGTATGCACCATATTTCCCTGGTCTTTCAAAATTATAACTTGATAGATTATCTTTCTCCGCTGGAAAATATCCGCTTGGTCAACAAAAAGGCCAGCAAGGATACGCTTCTTGAGCTTGGTTTGGATGAAAGTCAGATCAAGCGGAATGTTCTCCAGTTATCAGGTGGTCAACAACAACGTGTGGCTATCGCTCGCAGTTTGGTATCCGAAGCTCCAGTTATTCTAGCTGATGAGCCAACAGGAAATCTGGACCCTAAAACTGCCGGAGATATTATCGAACTGCTCAAGTCACTTGCTGAGAAAACAGGTAAATGTGTGATTGTCGTCACCCACAGTAAGGAAGTGGCACAAGCGTCAGATATTACACTTGAATTGAAGAATAAGAAACTAACTGAAACTCGCAATACTACAAAATAAGATGAGCTTGTTTTGATAGAATTATGAAATCAAATCTAGAAAGGGAACCTATGTTACACAACGCATTTGCCTATGTTACAAGGAAGTTTTTCAAATCGATTGTTATCTTCCTGATTATTCTCCTCATGGCGAGCTTGAGTTTGGTCGGCTTGTCGATCAAGGGAGCTACAGCCAAGGCTTCTCAGGAGACCTTTAAAAATATCACCAATAGCTTCTCCATGCAAATCAATCGTCGCGTCAATCAAGGAACGCCTCGTGGTGCTGGGAATATCAAGGGTGAAGACATCAAAAAAATCACCGAAAATAAGGCCATCGAGTCTTATGTTAAACGCATCAACGCTATCGGAGATTTGACTGGATATGAACTCATCGAAACGCCAGAAACCAAGAAAAATCTCACTGCTGACCGTGCCAAGCGTTTTGGAAGTAGTTTGATGATTACAGGTGTCAATGACTCCTCGAAAGAAGATAAGTTTGTCTCTGGTTCTTACAAACTAGTCGAAGGTGAGCACTTAACCAACGACGACAAGGACAAAATCCTCATGCACAAGGACTTGGCAGCCAAACACGGCTGGAAAGTTGGAGATAAGGTCAAACTGGACTCTAATATCTATGATGCAGACAATGAAAAAGGTGCCAAGGAAACAGTTGAAGTGACAATCAAGGGACTCTTTGATGGCCACAATAAGTCTGCAGTAACCTACTCACAAGAACTCTATGAAAACACAGCTATCACAGACATTCACACTGCTGCAAAACTTTATGGATACACAGAAGACACAGCTATTTATGGGGACGCAACCTTCTTTGTAACAGCAGACAAGAACTTGGATGACGTCATGAAAGAGTTGAATGGTATCAGTGGTATCAACTGGAAGAGCTACACACTTGTGAAGAGCTCCTCTAACTACCCAGCTCTAGAGCAATCCATCTCCGGTATGTACAAGATGGCCAACCTCCTCTTCTGGGGTAGCTTGAGCTTCTCAGTTCTTCTCCTTGCACTCTTGCTCAGTCTTTGGATCAACGCCCGTCGCAAGGAAGTGGGAATCCTCCTCTCTATCGGTCTCAAGCAGGCAAGTATCTTGGGGCAATTCATCACCGAATCGATCCTGATTGCCATCCCTGCTCTTGTTTCTGCTTACTTCCTAGCCAACTACACAGCTCGTGCAATCGGAAATACTGTTCTTGCCAATGTCACTTCAGGTGTTGCTAAGCAAGCCAGCAAGGCGGCTCAAGCCTCTAATCTTGGTGGTGGTGCAGAAGTAGATGGATTTAGCAAGACCTTGTCGAGCCTAGATATTTCTATTCAGACATCAGACTTTATCATCGTCTTTGTCCTTGCCTTGGTTCTAGTGGTTCTCGTTATGGCGCTTGCTTCAAGCAATCTCCTCAGAAAACAACCAAAAGAGCTCTTGCTCGATAGCGAATAAAAAACTTGCTACCTATTCTCTCCTAAATGGGGTATAATATAGGTAGCATTTTTATCTATTTCATCTTGATAATACTCTTCGAAAATCAAATTCAAACGACGTCAGCTTCACCTTGCCGTACTCAAGTACAGCCTGCGGCTAGCTTCCTAGTTTGCTCTTTGATTTTCATTGAGTATAAGGCCTCTTCCTTTCAGGGTGAAACCGAGATGATTTACAAGAAATTTAAAGGAATGTGAAAAATTTTTTCTATGAAAATTTTAATTGTAGAAGATGAAGAGATGATCCGTGAGGGGATCAGTGACTATTTGACGGATTGTGGTTATGAAACCATTGAAGCAGCAGATGGACAAGAAGCTTTGGAAAAATTTTCCAGCTATGAAGTTGCTCTAGTACTGCTGGATATCCAGATGCCCAAGCTTAATGGCCTCGAAGTCCTAGCTGAGATTCGTAAAAGCAGTCAGGTTCCTGTCCTGATGCTGACCGCCTTTCAGGATGAAGAATACAAGATGAGCGCCTTTGCCTCTCTGGCAGACGGCTATCTGGAAAAGCCCTTTTCTCTCTCTCTTTTAAAAGTGAGGGTAGATGCAATTTTCAAGCGCTACTACGATACGGGACGAGTCTTCTCTTATAAGGATACCAAGGTAGACTTTGAGAGTTATAGTGCAAGCCTCGCAGGTCAAGAAGTGGCTATCAATGCCAAAGAGTTGGAAATTCTGGACTATCTGGTGAAAAATGAAGGCCGGGCCTTGACTCGTTCTCAGATAATTGATGCGGTCTGGAAGGTGACAGATGAGGTTCCCTTTGACCGTGTCATTGATGTCTATATCAAGGAACTGCGGAAAAAGCTAGACTTGGATTGTATCCTCACTGTGCGCAATGTTGGTTATAAATTGGAGCGAAAATGAAACGAACAGGTCTATTTACTAAAATATTTATCTATACCTTCTCGATTTTTAGTGTTCTGGTTATTTGTCTTCATTTAGCTATTTATTTTCTCTTTCCATCGACTTATCTGAGCCACCGTCAGGAAACCATTGGTCAGAAAGCGACAGCTATTGCCCAGTCCCTAGAAGGAAAGGATAGGCAAAGTATCGAGCAAGTGTTAGATTTGTATTCCCAGACCAGTGATATCAAAGGGTCCGTTAAGGGTGAGATGACTGAGGACAAGTTAGAGGTTAAGGATAATTTTCCACTAGATACAGCTCGCCAGACAACCTCACTCTTCATTGAGGAACGCGAGGTAAAAACGCAAGATGGTAGCACTATGATTCTTCAGTTTCTAGCTTCCATGGATTTGCAAAAAGAAGCAGAGCAGATCAGTCTCCAGTTTCTTCCCTATACCTTGCTGGCATCCTTTCTGATTTCCCTATTGGTGGCCTACATCTATGCTCGGACCATTGTTGCACCGATTTTGGAAATCAAGCGAGTGACCCGTCGGATGATGGATTTGGATGCCCAAGTGCGATTGCGTGTAGATTCTAAGGATGAGATTGGTGATCTCAAGGAACAAATCAATAGCCTTTACCAGCATCTCTTGACTGTCATTGCGGACTTGCATGACAAGAATGAAGCTATTCTCCAGCTGGAGAAGATGAAGGTTGAGTTTCTTCGAGGGGCTTCTCATGAATTGAAAACACCTCTGGCCAGTTTGAAAATCCTGATTGAGAATATGAAAGAAAATATCGGTCGCTATAGAGATAGAGACCACTATCTGGGAGTTGCCTTGGGGATTGTGGATGACCTCAGTCATCACGTTCTCCAGATATTGTCTCTTTCTTCTGTTCAGGAATTGCGAGAGGAGAAAGAAAAGGTTGACCTCCTTCAGATGACGCAAAGTCTAGTCAAGAATTATGCTTTACTAGCCAAGGAGAGAGAACTTCAGGTAGACATTAACCTAACCCATCAGCAGGCATACATAAACCCATCTGTCATGAAACTAATCCTATCGAATCTCATCAGTAATGCTATCAAGCACTCCACTCCAGGTGGCCTGGTCTACATTGGCGAGAGAGAAGGAGAACTCTTTATCGAGAATAGCTGTAGTCCTGAAGAACAAGAACAATTGGCCCAGTCTTTTTCTGGAAATGCTAGTCGCAAGGCCAAAGGTTCGGGGATGGGACTCTTTGTGGTCAAAAGTTTATTAGAACATGAGAAATTGCCTTATCGTTTTGAAAGGCAGGATGATCGCTTGACTTTCTTTATACGCTTTCCTAGAGTTAGCCAAGATTAAAAAAGAAAAGGGTTACATCAATCGGATTAGAAGAAATTCAATCTAAAGTATGGGAAAAACTAGCTTTTTTTATCAAAAAGTGATAAAATGAACAATGTAAATGGGTTGACCCATAAAAATATACAGGAGGCCTGATAAAATGGCAATCGTTTCAGCAGAAAAATTTGTCCAAGCAGCTCGTGACAACGGTTATGCAGTTGGTGGATTTAACACAAACAACCTTGAGTGGACTCAAGCTATCTTGCGTGCAGCAGAAGCTAAAAAAGCTCCAGTTTTGATCCAAACTTCTATGGGTGCTGCGAAATACATGGGTGGTTACAAAGTATGTAAACTTCTCATCGAAAACCTTGTAGAATCAATGGGAATTACTGTACCAGTTGCTATTCACCTTGACCATGGTCATTATGAAGATGCACTTGAATGTATCCGAGTTGGTTATACTTCAGTTATGTTTGACGGTTCACACCTTCCAGTTGAAGAAAACCTTGAAAAAGCTCGTAAAGTTGTAGAATTTGCTCATGCAAACGGCGTATCAGTAGAAGCTGAAGTTGGTACTATCGGTGGTGAAGAAGACGGAATCATTGGTGATGGCGAATTGGCTCCAATTGAAGATGCTAAAGCAATGGTTGCAACTGGTATTGACTTCTTGGCAGCTGGTATCGGTAACATCCACGGTCCTTACCCAGCAAACTGGAAAGGTCTTCACCTTGATCACTTGCAAAAATTGACAGAAGCAGTTCCAGGCTTCCCAATCGTATTGCATGGTGGTTCAGGTATTCCTGATGACCAAATCCAAGCAGCTATCAAACTTGGTGTTGCGAAAGTTAACGTTAACACTGAATGCCAAATCGCATTTGCTAACGCAACTCGTAAATTTGTTGCTGAATACGAAGCAAACGAAGCAGAATACGATAAGAAGAAACTCTTTGACCCACGTAAATTCTTGAAACCAGGTTTCGAAGCAATTACAGAAGCTGTTGAAGAACGTATCGACGTATTTGGTTCAGAAGGTAAAGCTTAATCTAGCCGAACAATACAGATAGAACCTGCCCATTAGGCAGGTTTTTTGGTGTTCTAGGGAGACTATTAAACCAGAATTTTTGATTAAAACTATTATTTTAAGAGAGAAATATCGAATTTCATAATCTTCAGGCAAACGCTTGCATTCCATTTTTTATTGGACTATAATAGGTTGGTATAAAGCCTTCTGTAATAATAAAATGTAGAGGATTTAGAAAGTAAGGATTTAGAATATTTGTAGTCTTTCTATTCCTTACGATAGGGAGAGATTTATGGCAATGATAGAAGTGGAACATCTTCAGAAAAATTTTGTGAAGACAGTAAAGGAGCCGGGGTTAAAGGGGGCTTTGCGTTCCTTTATTCATCCTGAAAAGCAGACCTTTGAAGCGGTCAAGGATTTGACCTTTGAAGTTCCAAAAGGCCAGATTTTAGGATTTATCGGAGCAAATGGTGCTGGGAAGTCGACAACCATCAAAATGCTGACAGGGATTTTGAAACCGACATCTGGTTTTTGTCGGATTAACGGCAAGATTCCGCAGGACAATCGCCAAGACTATGTCAAGGATATTGGAGTAGTTTTTGGACAACGCACCCAGCTATGGTGGGATTTGGCACTGCAAGAGACCTACACGGTCTTGAAAGAAATTTACGATGTGCCGGACTCGCTCTTTCACAATCGCATGGACTTTTTGAATGAGGTCTTGGATTTGAAGGACTTTATCAAAGACCCCGTGCGCACTCTTTCACTGGGGCAACGGATGCGAGCGGATATTGCGGCTTCCTTGCTCCACAATCCTAAAGTTCTCTTTTTAGATGAGCCGACTATTGGTTTGGACGTTTCGGTCAAGGACAACATTCGTCGCGCCATCACCCAGATCAATCAAGAGGAAGAGACCACCATTCTCTTGACCACTCACGACCTGAGTGATATTGAGCAACTCTGTGATCGGATTTTCATGATTGACAAGGGGCAGGAGATTTTTGATGGAACGGTGAGTCAGCTCAAGGAAACCTTTGGCAAGATGAAGACTCTCTCCTTTGAACTGCTACCAGGTCAAAGTCATCTCCTTTCTCACTATGAAGGCCTGCCTGATATAACCATTGATAGACAAGGAAATAGCCTTAATATTGAATTTGATAGTTCCCGCTACCAGTCAGCTGATATTATCAAGCAAACCCTGTCTGATTTTGAAATCCGTGATTTGAAGATGGTGGATACGGATATTGAGGATATTATCCGTCGCTTCTATCGGAAGGAGCTTTAAGATGGTCAAATTGTGGAGACGTTATAAACCCTTTATCAATGCAGGGATTCAGGAGTTGATCACCTATCGAGTCAACTTTCTTCTCTATCGGATTGGCGATGTCATGGGGGCTTTTGTGGCCTTTTATCTCTGGAAAGCAGTCTTTGATTCTTCGCAAGAGTCCTTGATTCAGGGATTCAGCATGGCAGATATCACCCTCTACATCATCATGAGTTTTGTGACCAATCTTTTGACCAAGTCAGATAGCTCTTTTATGATTGGGGAGGAGGTCAAGGATGGCTCCATTATCATGCGCTTGCTGCGACCCGTGCATTTTGCGGCATCTTATCTCTTTACCGAGCTTGGGTCTAAGTGGTTGATTTTTATCTCTGTTGGACTGCCCTTTTTAAGTGTAATTGTCTTGATGAAAGTCTTATCGGGGCAAGGTATTGTAGAAGTGCTGGGTTTAACTGTTCTATATCTCTTTAGCTTAACGCTGGCCTACCTGATTAACTTTTTCTTTAATATCTGCTTTGGTTTTTCAGCCTTTGTGTTTAAAAATCTTTGGGGTTCCAATCTACTTAAGACTTCCATAGTCGCCTTTATGTCTGGGAGTTTGATTCCCTTAGCTTTCTTTCCCAAGGTTGTTTCAGATATTTTGTCCTTCTTGCCTTTCTCATCCTTGATCTACACTCCAGTCATGATCATTGTTGGAAAATACGATGCTAGTCAGATTCTTCAGGCATTCGTTTTGCAGTTTTTCTGGCTCTTAGTGATGCTTGGCTTGTCTCAGTTGATTTGGAAACGAGTCCAGTCATTCATCACCATTCAAGGAGGTTAGTATGAAAAAATATCAACGCATGCATCTGATTTTTATCAGACAATACATCAAGCAAATCATGGAATACAAGGTGGATTTTGTGGTTGGTGTTTTAGGTGTTTTCCTGACCCAAGGCTTGAACCTCTTATTTCTCAATGTCATCTTTCAACATATCCCATCGCTAGAAGGATGGACTTTTCAAGAAATCGCCTTTATCTATGGATTTTCCTTGGTTCCCAAGGGACTGGACCATCTCTTTTTTGACAATCTCTGGGCTTTAGGTCAACGACTGGTGCGAAAAGGGGAGTTTGATAAGTATCTGACGCGTCCAATCAATCCGCTCTTTCATATCGTCGTTGAGACCTTTCAGATTGATGCCTTGGGTGAACTCTTGGTCGGTGGCATTTTACTAGCGACTACGGTTACTAGCATTGCTTGGACTCTTCCCAAATTCCTGCTTTTCCTAGTCTGCATTCCTTTTGCGACCTTGATTTATACTTCTTTGAAAATCGCGACAGCGAGTATCGCTTTTTGGACCAAGCAGTCTGGCGCCATGATTTATATTTTCTATATGTTTAATGACTTTGCTAAGTACCCGATTTCTATTTACAATTCCCTTCTTCGTTGGTTGATTAGTTTTATCGTGCCTTTCGCCTTTACAGCCTACTATCCTGCCAGCTATTTCTTAGAGGACAAGGATGGGCTCTTTAATATCGGTGGTTTGATGTTGATTTCCCTCGTCTTCTTTGTCATTTCTTTGAAACTATGGGACAAGGGTTTAGATGCCTACGAAAGTGCGGGTTCGTAAAAGGAAGAAACTCAAAGCCTTGTCTCAGGACAGGCTTTGTCTAATTAAGATGAAAATTTCTTGACATCTATTCTCAGAGTGCTATACTAAAAGGGTAATCGCCGATTTAGCTCAGTTGGTAGAGCAACGCACTCGTAACGCGTAGGTCACAGGTTCAAGCCCTGCAATCGGCAAAATCAAGAAGTCCAAACGGGCTTCTTTTTTTGTAAATATAGGAAAGGTGGAACGTTTGAGATAGGTTCTATTTGACGTCTGTGCCTCCTGCTTATAAATAAAAACTAAAATTTATATTTTGTGGTATAATATATTTTAATAAGCGCTTGTTTTCGTTCCGTTTTAGTGGACTATAGGCTGTTAATCATTCTAGAATTTTTTGCATAGGTTTTCTAAAAATTATAAAAATCCGTGGATAATAACGAATGAAGTCTAGCAAGCTTGGCTGAATATAAATCAAAAAGGAGAGAATTATGAATAAGAAAGAATGGGTAAAACAATTTGAGGAGGCGAATGGCCGCAAGCCGACTGCATCAGAATTAGCAGAGGCGCAGTCAACTAAAAAGTTTGCGAGAGGAACTAGAAACATTAAAATCTATATTGGGTTAGTCCTCGGTATTTTGGTTGCTATAATCCTAGTAAGTGTTTTCTCGCATTCTTTGATTGGAAAGAAAGAGTCAAATCAAGCATCGTCTGCTGTTTCAACTACAGAGTCAACAAGTCAATCGTCTACAAGCCAAGGAAAAACAGATGAGACTGATAAGGATAAACAAGAGGAAATTCAGAAACTCAAGAATCAACTGACTGCTTTAGATACCAAAATTACTGAAGCAGAAGCACTTGTTAGCAAGTTGAAGAAAGAAACTACCGTTCCAAAACTAGATATTGAAGCAATCAAGAACAATGATCTGTCTAGTTTAGAAGGTACTTGGCGTAGTCAATCTGGTAATGAATACATTATTAATGATTCTGGAGAAGTACGTGCGACTTGGTTTGCAAATGATCAAAAGTACGAATCTGTAGTTGGATTAAAGGTATCAAAAGGACAAGATAGTCGTAACCCTGAGACAGCGTCTATCAGTGCATGGGTAAAAGATTCTGTTGCTGGAGGATTTGTAGTAGTAGCTGTGCCAAGTGGAGTTGTTATGCAACCTGCTGATGACGGAAAGATTACAGATAAAAGCAATCATGCTGAGGAAAGACTACTTTCTGGGCAAGAGTATGGAGCGATGTTAATGAAACCAGAAGATGTTTATTATCGTGTGAAACCAGATACCAGTAAACTTGAGGAAGCAGAAAAGAACTTAGCTAAACTACAAGCAGATCGTGAATCAATCAAATCTTCTCTAGAGTCAAAGGAAAAGAAAAACTAGATTGTATTCGTTCAAAAATACTGTTACAATCGGCAGAATCAAGAAGCCCAATTAAGGCTTCTTTTTTTGTTGTCGATAATATTCAACCACTTAGACTGAGATAGAGACCAGATAGGCAAAAGAGGTTGTTCTGGGGGAAACCCTCTGCTATAATGATTTTTGTAAGGAACGTGAAGAGTTGGTGTCAGACAACTCGAGTTCCTAAAAAAGAAAATGGAGACAAAAAATGAAAAAATTATTGGGACTTGTATTCTTAGTAGCAGCAGCGCTAGTATTGTATTTCGGCTCAGTTGGATGGCCAAGTTTGGATGTCAACCTCTGGTCACTCATTCCGGTAGGATTGTTCCACTATTTCACGCTAGAAAACGTTTTGAAAAAAGACTACAAAGCCAGTCTCATGTGCTTGATCATTGCCTTTATCATTGCAAATGCTATCTTGGATCTCTTGCCAATTTCAAGTGGTTTGGTGATTGGTGCCGGTGTGCTAGCTTGTGTAGGGTTTGGCTACCTCTTTCCTGATAAAGATAAACAAGAAGATAAATAAAAAGTCTCGAGATTTCTCGAGACTTTTTTACTGACCAGAGTAATATTTTTGGATCCCCTTTACGATGCCTGCGACCAGTTTATCTTGGTAGTGGCTATCTCTGATTTGTTGGTTTTCGGAGAAATTATCCATATAACCAAGCTCTAGGAGAACGGCTGGTTTTGCTGTTTCGCGTAGGACAGCAAAGCTGCTCTCCAACAGACCAGCATCCTTAGCTCCTGTTTCTGCTAGAAGAGAGGAGTGGATGGCAGCGGCGAGGCGTTTGCTTTCACTCATACGATCAGGGTGATTGTGCCAGTATTGATTAATCTTACTTGGATAATCAGGTTCATCTCTATAGGAGTAGGTTTGAATACCGCTCGCTTTTGAGTAGGTATTACCAGTAGCGTTGAAGTGAATACTGATAAAAATATCAGAGTTGGTCTTATTAACCATACGAGAACGTTCGGTAACAAAATCAACGTCAATATCACTATCACGAGAAGTGAGGACCTTGTATCCTAGTTCTTCTAACTTAGTACGAAGCTTACGGTAAATCTGCATGTTGAGATCTTTTTCAGCTACATTGTAGTAAAAGGCACCTGAATCTTTACCACCATGCCCAGGATCTAGGAAGATAGTATTGCTGTATTGACCTTTTGTAAATCCACCTTCAGTTGAAACTTCAGAAATCCATTGGCCATATTTTTGGAACAAGTGTTCCTTGCCGTCTATCTTGTAAGTTCCTGAAACATAATGTCCACTATCGTCCAGATAGTAACGAGCCTTGTAATAGTCGTCGTAAATCCACTCATTCTTGGCCATATAACCGCCAGACTTGAGGTAGTATGCTCCAATCCACTCCTGATTTGCATAACGGCCATCCGCTTTTAGATAGAACCAGCTATTGTAGGATTTATCAAAAATCCACTCTTTTTCCGCCATGGCTCCACTGGCTTTGAGGTAGTAGCTTTCTTTCCATTTATTGGAAAGCATGACTCCATTTTGTTCAAAAGCATACCAAGAACCATTGATTTTCTCCCATTTGTCTTGGCTATATTTCCCATATGCATTAGCGTAATACCAATTTTCATTGATTCTCACCCAAGAGTTTTCTGCCATGGCTCCGCTACTGTCAAGCAGGTAGGCACCAATTGTTGTCTGGCTGAGCATCACGCCGTTTTTATCAAAGTAGTACCAAGAACCGTTGATTTTCTCCCACTTGTCTTGCGAGATTCTGCTAGATGGTGTGACATAATACCAATTTTGGTCTAATTTAATCCAGCCCTTTTCTGCCATAGCTCCGCTTTTTGTGAGCAGATAGCCGTCAACGGCAGTGTTGCTGAGCATACTTCCAGTTTGATCAAAATAGTACCAAGAACCATTGATTTTTTTCCAAGTGTTCAGAGCTAGTCGTCCAGAGGAATCAGCATAATACCATTGGTTGTCCAAATTGGTCCAGCTATTTTCTACCATAACCCCATCTTGGTCAAAGGCATAGCCTTTGTAGATAGTAGAATGAAGACGATTACCATCTTGATCGAAGTAGTACCATTTGCCTTGGATTTGTTTCCAGTTCAAAGCAGGCTTATCATCTTGGTAAAAGCGCCAGTGGCGATTTTCTTGGTACCATCCTTCTTTTTTGGGCTTGTCTTCTTGCACATCTACTTTCGGAAGAACTTCTGATTTAGAGTTTTCCTCAACACTTGATTCTTTCTTTTCTTCTTTGGCAATTGCTTCCTTGACAGCAGATGTGGATTGAGTTGTGTTTTCTTCTCCTAAGACGGATACGGGTGCTAATCCTGCGATTGAAAGGATTAAAGCACTGGTCAGTAGTATCTTTTTCACTTTCTATTTCCTAACTTTTTCTTTTTCCTTTTTTCATTTTTCCTATTAATTATCGAATTGAACTTCTTCTACTAAGTATTCGATAAAGCGTTCACCCATCTTAGACAGGCTGGTTTTTTCATGCTGGATATAGACTAGTTCAATCGGGTCGTCAATGTCCAGTGGAATGGAAACGATATTGTCTCCGTTGAGGTTGCTGTTCAAAATCCCTGTCGCAATGGTATAACCATCTAAACCAATCAAGAGATTAAAGAGGGTGGCACGGTCACTGACCACGATGGATTTCTTGTGGTGCTCTTGTGAAAGAATCTCCTCTGAAAAGTAGAAGGAGTTGTGCGTCCCCTGGTCATAACTCAGATAAGGGAAGTCTTCCAAATCAGCCAGTTTGACCTTGTCTTTTTTAGCTAGAGGGTTGGTCTTGCTGATAAAGATATGGGGTTGAGCGGTAAAGAGGTGGTGCGCTAGCAGGTGATTGTCATCCAGCATTTTCGTTAAAACATCGCGGTTGTAGCTGTTTAAAAAGAGGACACCGACCTCGCTACGGAAGTTCTTGACGTCATCGATAATCTCCCAGGTCCGAGTTTCACGAAGGAAGAGCTCGTATTTTTCCATATCACTCTTCTTGAGCAGAGAGACAAAGGCATTGACTACAAAGGCATAGTGCTGAGAAGAAACGCTGAAAAGTTCGCGGTGGGCGACAGGATTTTTATAGCGTTCCTCCAGAAGCTGAGTTTGCTCGACAACTTGACGAGCGTAGGAGAGAAACTCCATCCCATCACGAGTCAAGGTAATGCCCTTGGGATTGCGGATAAAGATTTCAATGCCCATTTCATTTTCCAAGTCTCGAACGGCATTAGAGAGACTGGGTTGAGTGATAAAGAGTTGCTTGGCTGCTTCATTCATAGAGCCAGTTTCGACGATTTTGATAATATAGTGTAGTTGTTGAATTCTCATGTTTTTATTGTACCACACTTGCGGAAGAATGGGCAATGAAGACGAAGAAAATAGGGGGAAAGAGCCGGTCCAGTATTGAAAAAAAGTCTAGAATCTGCTAAAATGGAAGCTATGAAAACATTCTATGATGTGCAGCAATTTCTCAAACAGTTTGGCATTATTGTTTACATGGGGAAGCGCTTGTATGATATTGAACTGATGAAGCTCGAACTCTCTCGGATCTATGATGCAGGTCTGATGGACAAGCTAGACTATCTAGAGGCGGAAGCTGTTCTTCGTAGAGAGCACAAGATAGAATTAGACTATATTGAGAAAAATGGAGAAATGAACTAATGGTTACTTGGATTTTGTGGGCACTTATACTGGCAATGGTGGCATGGATGGGCTATAACTACCTTCGTATTCGTCGTGCGGCTAAGATTGTAGACAATGCCGAATTTGAAGCCTTGATTCGGAAAGGGCAATTGATTGATTTGCGCGACCCAGCAGAATTTCACAGAAAACATATCCTCGGAGCCCGCAATATTCCTTCAAATCAGTTGAAGTCAAGCCTTGCAGCCCTTCGCAAGGATAAACCTGTCCTTCTCTACGAAAACCAACGTGGACAACGAGTGACTAATGCAGCACTTTATTTGAAAAAACAAGGTTTCTCTGAGATTTATATCCTTTCTTATGGATTGGATTCTTGGAAAGGGAAAGTGAAGACGAGCTAACATTCTATTAAAAACTGTCGAATGATAGATAAAGCTTGCATTTTATGGTATCATCATTTATATTAATTTTAAGGAGATTTTATAATATGAATTCACAACAAAAGAAAAAACCTTCACTTATTTTAGGTATCTTATCTATTGTGCTCGGTTTGCTATCTCCAATAGTGGGTCTGATTTTAGGGATCATAGGATTGGTCTTGGCTTTTTCATATCAAAAAGAGTCACAATTAGACTATAAAACAGAAAAGATTCTCAATATCGTAGGACTTGTAGTTTCTGTCCTTAACTGGATTGCAGCCATCGCATTAGTTTTTAGATAAGCAAAAAAGAAAAAAGCTTTAAATTTAAAGCTTTTTTCTTTTATCCACTTTTCTCTAAGTATTTTTTAATCTTCTCTAATTCTTTTTGGTTTAAGAATCGGTATAGCCCTTCTGCAAGTTCTGAATCTAACGTAAAATCACCGAACTGAACTCGTTTGAGAGAGACCACCTTGACACCGACTGAGAGGAACATTTTTTTAACCTGATGAAACTTGCCCTCAGAGATAGTGATGGTGGCCCGGCTCTCTGTTGGGCTTGAGGACAGAATTTCGAGCTGAGCAGGTTTACAAGTGGTCCCATCTAAAAAGACAATCCCATCTTTGAATTTTTGGATATGTTCTGGTGTGAGCAGTCCGTTGACCATCACTTGATAGGATTTATCGACATGGTACTGGGGATGGAGGAGTTGAAAACCAAGAGGTCCATTGTCTGTCAAAAGCAGCAGTCCCGTCGTATCTCGGTCTAGTCTGCCGATAGCATAGAGCTGGTCAGACTGGATGTCAGGTGGGAGTAGGTCCATGACGGTTGGAAGGTCCTTATCCTTGCTAGCTGTAACGCTTCCGTTTGGCTTATGAAGCATGAGGTAGGTGTGCTCGTATCCTTGAATCTGCCGTCCTTGAAAGACTAGTTTCTGCAATCCAGTATCGATATTTTGAGAGAGCGAGCGAGCTGGACAATCGTCCACTAGGATTTCTTTTTTCAAAAGTGCCTGTTTCATAGCCTTGCGGCTGACCTTTTCGTGGGCTAATAATCTATCTAAACGCATACCAGCTTATCTTATCATAAGTCTCTGACTTTGAAAAGAGTTGCCTTGACTAGAAAAGCAGAGTGAAAACATTTACACTTAGCTGAACTGTGATTTTTGAATGAGACTGTGGTATAATTGTCCAGTTAGAAATAAAAATTTAAAATATTAGAGGAAATCATGACAAAATTAAGAGAAGATATCCGTAACATTGCGATTATCGCCCACGTTGACCACGGGAAAACAACCCTCGTTGACGAATTATTGAAACAATCTGAAACTCTTGATGCACGTACTGAATTGGCAGAGCGTGCTATGGACTCAAACGATATCGAAAAAGAGCGTGGAATTACCATCCTTGCTAAAAATACAGCCGTTGCCTACAACGGAACTCGTATCAATATCATGGACACACCAGGACACGCGGACTTCGGTGGAGAAGTTGAGCGTATTATGAAAATGGTTGACGGTGTTGTCTTGGTCGTAGATGCCTACGAAGGAACCATGCCACAGACTCGTTTCGTATTGAAAAAAGCCTTGGAACAAGACCTTGTCCCAATCGTGGTTGTCAACAAAATCGACAAACCATCAGCTCGTCCAGCAGAAGTAGTGGATGAAGTCTTGGAACTCTTCATCGAGCTTGGTGCAGATGATGACCAGCTTGATTTCCCAGTTGTTTATGCTTCAGCGATTAACGGAACATCTTCCTTGTCAGATGATCCAGCTGATCAAGAAAAAACAATGGCGCCAATCTTTGACACCATTATCGACCATATCCCAGCTCCAGTAGACAACTCAGATGAGCCTTTGCAGTTCCAAGTGTCACTTTTGGACTACAATGACTTCGTAGGTCGTATCGGTATCGGTCGTGTCTTCCGTGGTAGTGTGAGGGTTGGAGACCAAGTTACCCTTTCTAAACTAGATGGTACAACGAAGAACTTCCGTGTTACAAAACTCTTCGGTTTCTTTGGTTTGGAACGTCGTGAAATCCAAGAAGCCAAAGCGGGTGATTTGATTGCTGTTTCCGGTATGGAAGATATCTTTGTTGGTGAAACCATCACACCAACAGACGCCATTGAACCTCTTCCAATCCTTCACATTGATGAACCAACCCTTCAAATGACCTTCTTGGTGAACAACTCACCATTTGCTGGTCGCGAAGGAAAATGGGTGACTTCTCGTAAGGTTGAAGAACGTTTGCAAGCTGAGTTGCAAACAGACGTATCTCTTCGTGTAGATCCAACAGACTCACCAGATAAATGGACAGTTTCAGGACGTGGGGAATTGCACTTGTCAATCCTTATCGAAACTATGCGTCGTGAGGGTTATGAACTTCAAGTATCTCGTCCAGAGGTTATTGTAAAAGAAATCGACGGTGTTAAATGTGAGCCATTTGAACGTGTTCAAATCGATACTCCAGAAGAATACCAAGGATCTGTTATCCAAAGCCTTTCTGAACGTAAGGGTGAAATGTTGGATATGATTTCAACTGGTAATGGTCAAACTCGTTTGGTCTTCCTTGTTCCAGCGCGTGGTTTGATCGGATACTCAACTGAGTTCCTGTCAATGACTCGTGGTTACGGTATCATGAACCATACCTTTGACCAATACTTGCCATTGATTCCAGGAGAAATTGGTGGACGTCACCGTGGTGCCCTTGTTTCTATCGATGCTGGTAAGGCTACAACTTACTCAATCATGTCTATCGAAGAACGTGGTACCATCTTTGTTAACCCAGGTACTGAGGTTTACGAAGGAATGATCATTGGTGAAAACTCTCGTGAAAACGACTTGACAGTGAACATCACCAAGGCTAAACAAATGACCAACGTACGTTCAGCTACTAAGGACCAAACAGCGGTTATCAAGACACCTCGTATCTTGACACTTGAAGAGTCTCTTGAGTTCTTGAATGACGATGAGTACATGGAAGTAACGCCTGAGTCTATCCGTTTGCGTAAGCAAATCCTTAACAAGGCAGAGCGCGAGAAAGCCAACAAAAAGAAAAAATCAGCTGAATAAGAGCTAGAAAGAGATAAAGATGGTCTATTTAATCATAGGGATACTCTTATTACTACTCTATGTATTTGCGACACCTCAAAGTATTAAAGGAACAGTCAACATCGTTATCTTGGTCTTTGTAGTTGTTGCACTCTTGATTTTGCTGATGTTGTCCATCTTGCAAATCTTCCAATTACCGACAGAATTCTTTGTCACAATCGCCATGCTGGCTCTAGCTTACTTTAGCTTGAGAGACATTACGCTCATGTCAGTAAAAAAGAACAAAAGAAGATAAATAGAAAGAGAGCTATGGCTCTCTTTTTCGATGTCAGAATGAGGACTAGGGCATTTTCGTTTAGTATTATTTCCATAAAAATGGTAAAATAGTAGGAGTAGAAATGGAGTTTGAGACATGAAAGTAATCAATCAGTTTAAAAATAAGAAAGTCCTTGTTTTAGGTTTGGCTAAGTCTGGTGAGTCTGCAGCCCGTTTGTTGGACAAGCTGGGTGCTATTGTGACAGTAAATGACGGCAAGCCTTTTGAGGAAAATCCTGCCGCTCAAGGCTTGCTGGAAGAGGGAATCAAGGTTGTCACTGGTGGGCATCCTTTGGAATTGTTGGATGAAGATTTCGCTCTGATGGTAAAAAATCCAGGTATCCCTTATAGCAATCCGATGATTGAGAAGGCTCTGGCAAAGGGAATTCCAGTCTTGACTGAGGTGGAGTTGGCTTACTTAATCTCAGAAGCGCCAATTATCGGTATCACAGGCTCAAATGGGAAAACAACCACAACGACTATGATTGGGGAAGTTTTGACTGCTGCTGGCCAACATGGTCTCTTGTCAGGGAACATCGGCTATCCTGCCAGTAAGGTTGCTCAAACTGCAACAGCCAAGGACACACTTGTCATGGAACTTTCTTCTTTCCAGCTGATGGGTGTTCAAGAATTTCATCCTGAGATTGCGGTTATTACCAACCTCATGCCCACTCATATCGACTACCATGGTTCTTTTGAGGCCTATGTGGCAGCTAAGTGGAATATCCAGAACAAGATGACAGCAGTTGATTTTCTTGTTTTGAACTTTAACCAAGACTTGGCAAAAGAATTGGCTACCAAAACACAGGCTACTGTTGTACCATTTTCAACAAAGGAAAAGGTTGATGGAGCCTATCTTGCAGATGGTCAACTCTATTTCCGTGGGGAAGTGGTCATGGCAGCTAGTGAAATCGGAGTTCCAGGTAGCCACAATGTAGAAAATGCCCTTGCGACTATTGCTGTAGCCAAGCTCCGTGGCGTGGACAATCAAACCATCAAGGAAACTCTTTCAGCCTTTGGTGGTGTCAAACACCGTCTCCAATTTGTGGATGAAATTAAGGGGGTCAAATTCTATAACGATAGCAAATCAACCAATATCTTAGCGACTCAAAAAGCCTTGTCAGGATTTGACAACAGTAAGGTTATCTTAATTGCAGGTGGTTTGGACCGCGGCAATGAGTTTGACGAATTGGTGCCAGATATTACTGGGCTCAAGAAGATGGTTATCCTCGGTCAATCTGCAGAACGTGTCAAACGGGCAGCGGATAATGCTGGTGTGGCTTATGTAGATGCGACAGATATTGCTGATGCGACCCGCAAAGCTTATGAGCTCGCGACTCAAGGAGATGTGGTTCTCCTCAGTCCTGCCAATGCTAGCTGGGATATGTATGCTAACTTTGAAGTACGTGGAGATCTTTTCATCGACACAGTAGCGGAGTTAAAGGAATAATATGAAAAAAATTGTCTTTACAGGTGGGGGGACGGTTGGACATGTCACCCTCAACCTTTTGTTAATGCCCAAGTTCATCGAAGACGGCTGGGAAGTTCACTATATTGGTGATAAACACGGAATCGAACACCAAGAAATCCTCAAGTCAGGCTTGAATGTAACCTTCCACTCCATTGCGACTGGGAAGTTGCGTCGTTATTTCTCTTGGCAAAATATGCTGGACGTCTTTAAAGTTGGTTGGGGAATTGTTCAATCGCTCTTTATCATGTTACGACTGCGTCCACAGGCTCTTTTTTCTAAGGGAGGATTTGTCTCTGTACCGCCGGTTATCGCAGCGCGAGTGTCAGGCGTACCAGTCTTTATTCACGAATCGGACCTTTCTATGGGCTTGGCCAATAAAATTGCCTATAAATTTGCAACCAAGATGTATTCGACATTTGAGCAGGCTGCTGGGCTCGCAAAAGTCGAGCATGTGGGAGCAGTGACCAAGGTTTCAGACCAAAAAACTCCTGAACCAGATGAATTGGTGGATATCCAAACCCACTTTAATCCTAAATTGCCAACGGTATTGTTTGTCGGTGGTTCTGCAGGTGCCCGTGTATTTAACCAATTGGTGACAGATCATAAGCAAGAACTGACAGAGCGCTACAATATTATCAATCTCACTGGAGATTCAAGCCTGAACGAGTTGAGCCAAAATCTCTTTCGTGTTGATTATGTGACGGACCTCTATCAACCCTTGATGGAAATGGCAGATGTGGTGGTGACGCGTGGTGGTGCCAATACGATTTTCGAACTCTTGGCCATGGCGAAACTCCATCTCATCGTACCATTGGGTCGTGAAGCAAGTCGAGGAGACCAGATTGAAAATGCAGCCTACTTTGTTAAGAAAGGCTACGCAGAAGAACTTCAAGAAAGTGACTTGACCTTGGAAAGCTTGGAGGAGAAACTCAGTCACTTGCTTAGTCACAAGGATCAGTACCAAGCTAGCATGAAGGAATCAACTGAATTGAAATCTCTTGCGGATTTTTACGATTTACTAAGAAAAGACCTATCATAAGGAATATCAATGTCAAAGGATAAGAAAAAAGAATCAAACCCTAAGAAAGAATTGTCTGAATGGCAGAAACGAAACCAGGAATACCTGAAAAAAAAGGCTGAGGAAGAAGCTGCCCTAGCTGAGGAGAAGGAAAAGGAAAAACAAGCTCGAATGGGGAAAAACTCTAAGTCGTTAGAGGAAAGTAAGAGGTCATCAAGTGATTCCGACCAGAACGAAACTGTTCCAGACGAAGAATCATCCGAAAAAGAAGAAAAATCTCAAAAGGATGATCCTAGAGTCAAAGAAGAAAAGAAGAAAAAAGAAAAACCAGAGAAACCAGCCAAGCCTAAAATTGCACCTGTTCATATTTGGCGAGCTGTGAGTATCTTGGTACCGAGTGTCCTGGCCCTCCTTCTTTCAGTCTATTTGTTGACCCCGCTGTCGACCATCAAAAATATCGATGTTAAGGGAAATAGTAACACACAAGCGGATGACATCAAACAGGCTTCTGGAATTCAAGATAGTGACTATACCTTAGCTCTATTGTTGGATAAGGAAACATACGCTGAGCGAATCAAGTCGAATCATTGGATAGAATCGGCGAATATTGACTATCAATTTCCGACTAACTTTACGATTGAGGTTAAGGAATTTGATATTGTCGGTTATTATGTGTCTGGTGAAGAGTATTATCCAATTCTTTCTAGTGGTGCGGTTGAGTCAACTCCTGTAAATCGCTTAAACTTGCCTGAGACTTATCTGACAGTTACCTTTAATGACGAGCAACAGGTGAAGGAACTGATCACAGGATTATCTACCATCAGTGAGGATATCAAGAGTCAAATCCAGAAAATCGAATTAGCGCCAAGCAAGGCAACAGCAGATCTTTTAAAAATTACTATGCTGGACACAGATGAGGTTTTGGTTCCCTTGTCAGAATTGAGCAAGAAATTGCCTTATTACAGCAAAATCAAGCCACAATTGACAGAACCGAGTGTGGTCGATATGGAGGCTGGAGCATACAGCTATACCATAGCGGATAAGCTAATAGAAGAAGCAGAAGAAAAAGCCAAACAAGAGGCTAAGGAAGCTGAGAAGAAAAAACAGGAAGAAGAAAAGAAAAAACAAGAAGAACAGGGAAATCAAAGTCAAACGAGCCAGCAGTCACAGAGTCGTTAGACTAACTTTTTCTCTTGATTTTTGAATGGTATAGAAGTCCAGTTTCGAGTTTTTGCTTGACAAGTCCTACTATAAATAATAGAATAGAAAAAAACCTTTAAAGCAGTCCAGAGAGGCAGCTAAGGTTAGACGGTGAAAGGGTGCACTCTACCCATTTTTCGTGGAACCTTGCTGTTGGCAGGTTCCTTTTTTCGTGGTTTGTTTTTGACCATACTCTCTTGTTCGTAAAGGTAAAAGGAGAAAAGTATGCGTGAACATCGTCCAGTTATTGCTCTTGATTTTCCTAGTTTTGAGGCAGTCAAGGAATTTTTATCTCTTTTCCCAGCAGAAGAAAGTCTTTATCTAAAAGTAGGGATGGAACTTTATTATGCGGAAGGTCCGGAAGTTGTCCGTTATTTGAAGTCACTGGGGCATAGTGTCTTTTTGGACCTCAAGCTACATGACATTCCAAATACAGTCAAATCTGCCATGAAGGTCTTGTCTCGGCTTGGTGTGGATATGACCAATGTTCATGCAGCTGGTGGTGTGGAGATGATGAAGGCTGCGCGTGAAGGTCTGGGGACACAAGCCAAATTGATCGCTGTGACCCAGCTTACATCAACGTCAGAAGCCCAGATGCAGGATTTTCAGAATATCCAAACCACTCTGCAAGAGTCTGTGATTCACTATGCCAAGAAGACAGCTGAAGCGGGCTTGGATGGTGTCGTTTGCTCAGCTCAGGAAGTGCAACTCATCAAGCAGGTCACCAATCCAGATTTTATCTGTCTGACACCAGGAATTCGTCCGGCAGGAGTTGCGGTTGGAGACCAAAAACGTGTCATGACGCCTGCTGACGCCTATCAAATCGGTAGTGACTATATCGTAGTGGGACGTCCTATTACCCAAGCTGAGGATCCTGTTGTAGCTTATCATGCTATCAAGGATGAATGGAACCAAGACTGAAATTAAAGAAATAGATTATAAAAACAAAAGGAGAATACTATGACACTTGCTAAAGATATTGCTAGCCACCTCTTGAAAATCCAAGCCGTTTACCTCAAACCAGAGGAGCCTTTCACTTGGGCATCTGGTATCAAGTCACCGATTTATACTGACAACCGTGTGACGCTTGCCTATCCTGAAACTCGTACCTTGATTGAAAATGGTTTTGTGGAAGCTATCAAAGAAGCCTTTCCTGAAGTTGAAGTGATTGCAGGAACTGCGACAGCAGGAATTCCTCACGGAGCTATTATCGCTGACAAGATGAACTTGCCTTTTGCCTACATCCGCAGCAAACCAAAAGACCACGGAGCTGGTAACCAAATCGAAGGCCGTGTAGCTCAGGGGCAAAAGATGGTTGTTGTTGAAGACCTCATTTCAACGGGTGGTTCAGTTCTTGAAGCCGTAGCAGCCGCTAAACGTGAAGGAGCCGATGTTCTTGGTGTCGTAGCGATTTTCAGCTATCAATTGCCAAAAGCAGATAAGAATTTTGCAGACGCTGGTGTTAAATTGGTGACACTTTCTAACTACAGTGAACTCATCCACCTAGCACAAGAAGAAGGTTATATCACGCCAGAAGGACTCGCTCTCCTAAAACGCTTTAAAGAAGACCAAGAAAATTGGCAAAATGCCTAAAACATAAAAAATCAGGTAGTCACTAGGATTATCTGATTTTTTATATGTGGGCAATAAAACAAAGCTCCCTAAAGGTAAAGGAGAATATAGGATAATGATAGAATGAGAGTCCTCTCTTTTTTGGGGCATATTCAGATAATCAGTTTGAAATTTCCAGACAAATTTTTTGAAAGGATTCTGAAAAAGAGGTAAGATAGTTTATGTAAGACAAAGTAAACGCTTACTTAACAAGGAGGACACTTTATGTCATATAAAACAAGCAATGCAGAAGGACCTGTAGATTTTATTAACACTTATGATTTGGAGCCAATGGCGCAACAAGTCATTCCTAAAGCTGCCTTTGGTTATATCGCTAGTGGAGCAGAGGATACTTTCACTTTACGCGAGAACATCCGTGCCTTTAACCACAAACTTATTGTTCCACATACACTTTGTGATGTTGAAAATCCAAGTACAGAGATTGAATTTGCAGGTGAAAAATTATCTTCACCAATCATTATGGCGCCTGTTGCGGCTCATAAATTGGCAAATGAGCAGGGGGAAGTAGCTACTGCGCGTGGTGTGCATGAATTTGGTTCTCTCTATACAACTAGTTCCTACTCTACCGTTGACCTTCCAGAAATTACAGAAGCCCTTCAAGGGACACCTCATTGGTTCCAATTTTACTTTAGTAAGGATGACGGGATCAACCGCCATATCATGGACCGTGTGAAGGCTGAAGGCTACAAAGCGATTGTCTTGACGGCAGATGCAACTGTAGGGGGCAATCGTGAGGTCGACAAGCGCAATGGTTTTGTCTTCCCCGTTGGTATGCCAATTGTTGAAGAATACCTGCCAGAAGGTGCTGGAAAATCAATGGACTTTGTTTATAAGTCAGCTAAACAACGCTTGTCTCCACGCGATGTCGAATTTATCGCTACATACTCAGGACTTCCTGTGTATGTCAAGGGACCACAATGCCGTGAGGACGTTGAACGTTCGCTTGCTGCGGGAGCTTCAGGTATCTGGGTAACCAACCACGGTGGTCGCCAAATCGACGGTGGACCAGCATCCTTTGACTCACTTCAAGAAGTGGCTGAAGCAGTTGATAAACGTGTGCCAATTGTCTTTGACTCTGGTGTTCGTCGTGGTCAGCACGTCTTTAAAGCCTTGGCTTCAGGAGCAGACTTGGTAGCTATTGGCCGCCCTGTGATCTATGGCTTGGCTCTCGGCGGTAGTGTTGGTGTGCGTCAAGTCTTTGAGCACTTGAATGCAGAATTGAAGACAGTCATGCAGTTATCTGGAACTCAGACTATTGAAGATGTCAAACACTTCAAACTCCGTCATAACCCATACAACCCAACCTTCCCAGTTGACCCTCGTGACTTAAAATTGTATTGATAAAGAAGATTACCTCCACTTGATGTGGAGGTTTTTCTTCGTGTATAGAAAGATTAAATCGTTATTAGAAACTATATAAATATATTTTTCAGTCAAATATCTTGCTAGGGCTTTCAGTTTCTGTTATACTGGTCCAGTAATAAAATAATAAAGACATTTGGGGTGCTTTAGGCTGAGATGATACCCATTGAACCTGATACAGTTAATACTGGCGAAGGGAAATGTGAAAAGGTTTTTTTCGTATGTTGAAAAGAACTGTCTAATCTTGTAAGGTAAACTCTAATTCTCGTTTGTAATTGGAGTTTTTTTGTTTATCAAAAGAGGATAGGCTTGACGGCAAGCATTTTGGTAGCTCTCCTTGAATGCCCCACTTTTCTTTGAAAAGGTCAAGTAAAACTAGGATTTTCTTGGTATTTTGTCGATTACGAACGAGTAAAGAGAGGAAAAGTAAATATGGAAACACAAGACTATGCATTTCAGCCAGGTTTGACTGTTGGAGAATTATTAAAAAGCAGTCAGAAGGATTGGCGGGCTGCAATTAATCATCGTTTTGTTAATGAACTTTTTGCGGGGACAATTGAGAATAAGGTCTTAAAAGACTACCTGATTCAAGATTATCATTTCTTTGATGCCTTCTTATCCATGCTGGGAGCTTGTGTAGCTCACGCAGACCAGCTTGAATCCAAACTTCGTTTTGCCAAGCAACTAGGCTTTCTTGAAGCAGATGAAGATGGTTACTTCCAAAAGGCTTTCAAAGAGTTAAAAGTAGCAGAGAATGACTATCTAGAAGTGACCTTGCACCCTGTAACAAAAGCGTTTCAGGAGCTAATGTATTCTGCTGTGGCTTCATCAGACTATGCTCATCTTTTGGTCATGCTGGTCATTGCAGAAGGTCTCTATTTAGACTGGGGTTCCAAAGATTTGGCTCTACCTGAAGCCTATATTCATTTGGAATGGATCAATCTCCACAGAGGTCCTTTCTTTACAGTGTGGGTTCAATTTCTGGTTGACGAACTCAATCGTGTCGGGAAAAATCGAGAAGATTTGACAGAACTTCAGCAACGCTGGAATCAAGCAGTTGCTTTAGAATTAGCCTTTTTTGATATCGGTTATGGATTATAGGACAGATTCAATACTTTTATGCAAATTAAAAGAATGAACAAACAAACTATATAAATATATTTTCCGGTCAAATATCTTGCTAGGGCTTTCAATTTCTGTTATACTGGTCCAGTAATAAAATAATAAAGACATTTGGGGTGCTTTAGGCTGAGATGATACCCATTGAACCTGATACAGTTAATACTGGCGAAGGGAAATGTGAAAAGGTTTTTTTCGTATGTTGAAAAGAACTGTCTAATCTTGTAAGGTAAACTCTAATTCTCGTTTGTAATTGGAGTTTTTTTGTTTATCAAAAGAGGATAGGCTTGACGGCAAGCATTTTGGTAGCT
>NZ_ALKH01000003.1:0-68411 GCF_000286475.1 Streptococcus sp. BS35b | reverse complement strand
TTCAAGAAATTGAAGTTTCAGAAGCAACTGGTTGGAAGTTCGAATCAAAAGCACTTCCTAAGTATGAAAATGGTCAAGAAATCAAGTACACTGTCAAAGAAGTAGCTGTTGCATCATACGAAACAACAATTACTTCAGAAAAAGACGGTAAGTACACTATTACCAACAAACATACACCAGAGAAAACTACTGTAAAAGGTAAGAAGATCTGGAATGATGCCAATAACAAAGACGGTATCCGTCCAGATTCTATCACAGTGAAACTTCTTGCGGATGGTAAAGAAACCGTTCAAGAAGCTACAGTTTCAGAAGCAACTGGTTGGACTTATGAGTTTACAGGGCTTGATCGTTACAAAGAAAATGGTCAAGAAATCAAATACTCTGTAGTAGAAGTTCCAGTTGATGGTTATACATCTGAAGTAGAAGGCTTCAATATCACAAATACACATACTCCAGAAAAACCAACACCAGGTAAACCAAATGAACCAGGAAAACCAGGTCCAAAACCTCAACTTCCTAACACTGGTGAAAAAGCATCTAACGCAGCAGTAGTTGCAGGACTTGCTTTGATGGCAGTGACTGGTGGATTGTACTTTGTAAGCCGTAAAAATAAATAATCTCTAGATGAGAGTTGATTTTCAGTTAGTTCTTAGGAAGTAATTGGAAAGGAAATAGTCCAGAACATTTGTTCTGGACTATTTTTTATCTTGAGAAATAAGGAAGGCTTTTTAAACGTTATTAAGAATCAATTTACATAATATTTATAAGTAATTTTTTCGATAAATAATAAAGTATGCTCTTAAATTTTTTTACTATTCTAACCTATAAAATATAGGGGATTGATGGAGACTTGTCATCTGAAATGAAATAATAGATCGTTAAGGGATAACAATTGATTTGAGAAGTGTTTGTCCTACTAAGTGATGAATGTGAATTCTGTGAATGGAGATGGCTCGAGTAAGTTTTAGAGGAAACTATTTAAGTAGGAGGCTAGAAAAATATGGGCGTTCAGTACTGTGAATTTATAAAAAGTTCAATTAAATTTGGGGATTCTTTATGGATTTTTTCACACAAGGTTAATTGTGAAAAAAAGAGAAGACCAAATGGTCTTCTCAACGGGGGAACTGAATAATTAGAAAGAATCAATCAAAGAGGGTTATTAGTCTTTGAAATTCTTTTGGAAGACGAGGAGAGACAAGATAGAAGTAATGGCTGCCAAGAAGAGGAAGGCAGTTGCTTCTTGTTCCCCAGTTGCAGGGAGTAGTCTTTCCTTGTCTTCTTTGATTGTAGCTGTAACAGGAGCTTTTTCATCTTTTGCTGATGAATTATCTGTTACGACTGGAGCAGGTTTTTCAGTCTCTCTTGGTAGAACATACTCAGGAAGAGTCACAACTGGTGGTGCTTCTGTTCCAACTGAGCTTTGTTTGCTACCTACCTCAATCATTCGATCTTGAGCTGGAGTTGCTTCTGTTTGGAGAACCTTGCGTTTGTCACCGTCCACTTCAACATACTCGACTAAGAGACCGTCTTTCCCTTCTGATAGAACTTTCTCTTTTCCCTTGTCTAATTGTGGGTTTTCGCGACGAATAGTCTTGAATGGTACGACCTTATTGACGATTTCCAAGCTTGGAAGTGTAAAGACAAGGTCTTTAACCCCTTCCTCAGGACTTGAAGAAGTAATTGGTTTCTCAGGTTGCGCCGGAGTTTCCGGTTGAGCTGGAGTTTCCGGTTGAGTCGGATTATCAGGTTGCGCTGGTTTCTCAGGCTGATCAGGTTTTTCCGGTTGAGCTGGAGTTTCTGGTTGAGTAGGTTTTTCAGGCTGAACTGGTTTTTCAGGTTGAGCAGGTTTCTCAGGCTGATCAGGTTTTTCCGGTTGAACTGGTTTCTCAGGTTGAGCAGGCTTTTCAGGATTAGTAGGTTTTTCCGGTTGAGCAGGTTTCTCAGGCTGAACTGGCTTTTCAGGTTGAGCAGGTTTCTCAGGTTGAGCAGGTTTCTCAGGCTGATCAGGTTTTTCAGGTTGAATTGGTTTTTCAGGTTGAGCAGGTTTTTCAGGCTGAACTGGTTTTTCAGGTTGAGCAGGTTTTTCAGGCTGAACTGGTTTTTCCGGTTGAGTAGGTTTTTCCGGTTGAACTGGAGTTTCAGGTAGAACTGCTTCGAGCTTACTGATTTGTTCGAGAGAAGTTTCTAGCGCTTGATTGACTGCTTCTTGAGTTTTAGCTTCTTGGATTGCAGCAATGGCTTGGTCAGCAATTTCTAATAATTTCTTCTTAGCTTCCTTGTTGGATCCAAGCTCAGCGACTTTTTTCTCGATAGCTTTCGTCAAGCTTTCCATAGCCTTATCATACTCAATTTCCGGTTGTTTTGGTTCAGCTGGTTGATCAGGTTTAGAAGGCTCTTCAGGCTGTTCCGGTTGCTCTGGACTAGGTTCCTCTTGGCCTCTTTGATAGTTCTCATCCTTGGATAGGATATCTTGTAGGGCACTGACTGTCAACATGACATCCTGAACATCCACTGCATCAGCACTGAGTTGGTTTCTCAATTTTTCTAGATTTGCTTGGAAAGCTTGGCGTGCAGTAGCTCTATTTTTCAAGCCTGCTGGGTCAAAGTTGGACAGATCGTCTTTCCATTTAGAGATAGACTGGATGATATCTGCCTTGCTGTAGAGTTCACTACCTTCGCCACGAGTGATGAATTGGTCCACTTGAATACCGATATTTTGAGACAAATCGTTTCGATCAGGATCTAGTTGAAGGGTGACTGCGTGCAAGTTTTCGTCCAGACCTTTTAGGCTGACCAGAGTTTGATTGCCTTGGCGTTGGACTGCACGACCGCTAAAGTATTTCTTACCATCAATAGTTGAAGCATTTCCCATGCCATCTTTGTAAGGAACTTCTTTGCCATCTAGGAAGACTTTGTAGATACCATGATTTGGATCGACATAGCCCTTGATATCAAGTCCAGTACCGTAGAAGTAGGCTGTGACAGTTGTCTTTTTCTTTTGCTCATCAGTTAAGCGACCAAAGGAAGCCCAAGACTCTGTTTTTTGGTACTTGTCTGCCGAATTGGTTTCATGGTGCCAGCCAGGACTGTAATCCAACTGACTAGCTTGGTCATCATAACTTGTTTGATCCTTGATCAGCAATTCAGCTTTCATCACTTGGATGGTTGCATCTGTAGCGAAACCGAGCAGGGCACCATCAGTGACAGAAGTGAGCTTGGCTTTGAAGTCAAAGACAGAGTCAGCCTGTTCTGTAAAGTCAATCGTTGGGATGGTAACAGTCTTTTCTGTTTCTCCATCTTTAAAAGTCACATCTTGAGTTGTATCTTGGTAAACTTTACCGTGAACCCCAGTTCCAGGTTCTGTGATAAAGCGAACAGTAGCAGTCCCCTTGCTTCCACCAACACGCTTAATCTTAACAGTGACTGGTTTTCCTTTTTCGACTTCGTAGTTGGTAGACTCGAGTTCAAACATTCCTTTGCTATCATTGTTTAGGGTGTAGATTCCTTCTGTAGCAATTGGTTCACCTGTTTTGTTCACGAGAGTAATAGTGTGTTGGCCTGGTGCTAAATCGCCTGTCTCAAAGACTTTTTGGCTGCGTTTACGGCTAGCATTCTTAGTTTGGACATCGGCAACCTTTTGACCATCAACGTAGACGGACATTTCTCCATGACCAGGATCGACTGTAGAGACGACATAGGCCTTGGTTCCTGTGAAGGTATAGCTTGCTTTGGCATCTTTTTGATTGGTCCACATAGAAGTGCCACGAACACCTTCAGATTCATTGTACCAAGTTGTTCCGGCTGTATCTGCTGTTGTGTTTGAGTGGTATTCAAGTCCAAGAGGGTAGCCATCTGTCTTTTCAATGCTGCTTGGTGTCTTGTAGACTGAGAAGTTGGTCAAGATTGGAGTTGCTTGAGCACCAGTGATGGTTACACGAATTTTTTGTGCCTCTACAGGCTTGCCTTGAACCAAGCGACGGTAACCAACGGTCGAACCTTCGCCGTATGTCACCCAGCGTCCGTTGATTTCGACTTCAATCTTGAAACCTGAGATACGTTGACCTTTGGCGATGTCTTCCTTGAGTTCAACGACGTCAAAGCGTCTCTTTTGTCCTAAATCGACTGTAAAGCTACCGGTTGTGGCATCATTTGAGAGCGCCCAGCTGGTGTCATCTTTACCGTCTGTGAGGTGGCTTTCCTTGTAAAGGTGGTTTTGACGAGTAGAACTTGCTGTTACAGTGGCACCTTTGGCAAAGTCAGTCGTATACATTTGGTCTAGGGTTGCCTTGAATTCCTTCAAGCGAGCCACATCCGCATCTGCAAATTTTCCTTCTTTATTTGGTGGAATGTTGAGAAGGAGTGGGGTTCCACGACCAACAGACTTGAAGTAGATGTCCATCAACTCTTTGAGTGATTTTGGCTGTTGGTTGTCATGATAGAACCAGCCCGAACGGATCGAAACATCAGCTTCCCCTACAGAATACATATCACCATCTGGGTCACCATGGTTGAGGTATTCGTTTTTAACATCGTCTGTGATGTTGGCCCTTTTGACTTTATGCCATACAGGGTCGCCTGCTATACCTCGTTCATTTCCGATCCAGCGAACGCTTGTCGGTTGAGCAGAGAAGATAGCAATATCTCCTTCAGCTTCTTTGATGTATTTGAACCATTCATCAAAGGTATAGGTCACTTTTTGGGCACCGCTACCACGCGCTCCGTCCATCCAAACCTCGATAAATTTCCCTTTATTTCCGTATTTTGGATTTCCAAGGATTTCTTTTAGTTGGTTGAGATAGTATTGGTTGTATTCTTTTTCGGTTGCAACATGGTATTTTGGATGATTGGCATCCCATGGTGACAAGTAAACACCCATATTCATGTCATACTTGCTAGCAGACTTGGAAACTTCTTCGAGAAGGTCACCCTTTCCATCTTTCCATGGGCTAGCAGCTACAGTATGATCTGTATACTTAGAAGGGTAAGCAACGAAACCGTCGTGGTGTTTAACAACCATAATGGTTCGTTTGAAGCCTGTTTCCTTCAGAGTGCGAATCCACTGGTCAGTATCCAAGTTGGTTGGATTGAAGTATCGGGGGTCTTCTTTTCCATTTCCCCATTCAGAATTGGTATAAGTGTTCATTCCGTAGTGGATGAAGGCCGCCAATTCTTCCTTGTGGTAATCGAGTTGAGCCTTGCTTGGAAGAGGCCCATGATTGCCAATCTCGGTTTCCTTATCTTCTGGATGAGCTACTGGTGGTGTTGGAGTCGTTGGATTAGCTGTATTAGCGACTGGCTCGTATTCAAAGACGACCTCATTCACCCCTTTTTGCTGGATCCTTGCTTCCAAGCTAGTTTTTACTGGACGGTAGCCAGCAATGTCTTTTGCATGGAAGGTGTTGACAAAGGAAACGTCATACTCTTGGCCGTCATTGTTATCAACTGTCGCTTCCGCTAGTTCAGTAGTGGTTCCTTTTTGACGGTAGTAAACTTTGAAGGAGCCTTTGTTGACTTTATAGACCACCTTGATGACACGTGTACCGGCAGGCGCTTTGCTGACAACATTGTGCTCTTCAGCCCAAGCATCTTTTAGTTGTTTATTGACTGCTACGCCATCAATGGATACAATTTCGTATTTGTCTTTATTCTTCTGATAGAAGTCCGTTTTCTCGATTTCTTTTTTGAAATTATAGTCAAATGGCGAATCAACAGCTGTCTGTTCGATGAAGGTATCATTATCTTTGACAGGATTTCCTTCTTCGTCTTCGTGTTGAATAACAACACGACCGTATTCAACTCCCTTGGTCAAGGTAGCAATCCCATCTTGGTTGAAGGAATATTCGTTGCTTCCGATAACAGCTTTCTCATTCCGAAGCATACGCCCCTCATCAGTAAAGTAGTAACGATTTCCGTTGTCTCCCTGGTACCAGCCTTTCACACCATATTTGGCAATCAAGTCCTTCACCCATTTCAGTTGTTCAGGTGAAAGGACGAGTCCGCCACCAAAGCGATCCTTTTCAGGAACACCATTGTCAACGGTTCCGTGTTGGTGAACCCCCAGAACTTTTCCTTGGCTATCCACAATTCCACCACCAGACAAACCAGATACAGAAGTGGTTTGGTAGGTGATACCGGTCGTTCCCTTATCATCATAGGATTCAACAGTTCGGATGGTCCCATCTGCCTTGTAAAGCTGACCGGCTAGGATAGGTTGTTTCAGTTCTTTTGAGCTCGAGTCAGTTGGGTAGCCAATCGTACTGATGGCTTCTCCCGGCTGATGCGTCTTGTGATCCGCTAAAGGTGCAAAGGTTGCTGCTTTGTTTGGACTAGCAATCGGAAGAGGAATAGGAGCTTCTACAAGAGCAAGGTCGTTCTTATAGCCTTTTCCAAACTCTTTCTTATTCCAGAAATGGATGTCCTTTTCTCTAAATAGAACTGTAGTTCCAGAAGATGGAAGTGAGTTTTTCTTTTCGCTGTTTGAACCAACGTTATAGTAGAACTGGGCAGATTTTCCACCACGAATGTGACCTTCGCCAGTTTCTTTATTGGCTTCTAGGAAGTTATGTGCAACGGTAAGAATCAAATTAGGTGCAACAAAGATACCAGATCCTGAAACGAGGTAGCGTTGCTCTCCTGCATTGTAAGTGCTGTAAACCATAGTAGCAGCAGTTGCAGGTTGTCCCTCGTAGTTGATGTGTTTGAGGTCTTGTCCACCGTTAATAATAGCCCGGTTTCCATTATCAGCTTCTTTTGGAGCTTCTTCCTTATCCTTTAGAATGCTCTCAGTTTCTACCTTTGGACTAGCTTTCTGGTCAACGATAGTAGTCGTATCGAGTTTTTTGACAGGTGTGTCGGGATAGGCACGGTCCTGAATGTCTTCAGGGAGCAAGTCAGCACTGTTGGTATCGGTAGCAGGTGTTTCTTGTTTTTCAGCTTCTACACGACCTTCTTCTTTGACTTGTTCAGCCTTGCTTTCTTCTATATCTGCGACTTGTTCAATTTGCTGATCTAAATTGGATCTTGTGGCAGGAGGGGTTTCGTCCGCACGTACGGTTCCAGAAGCAAAAAATGCCAGTCCGACGATGACAGAGGCCACACCTATGGTTAACTTCCGAATGCTAAATGTTTGCCCTTTTTCAAAAAGGTATCGATTCATAATATACTCCTAGTTTTTAGAAAGGCAGTCAGCTACTGCCCAAGCCCAAGTCTGACTTGGTTACAACTTGATTTAATGAAAAAACTCTCTGATAATTTGTAAGCTACCTTACCTCCTGTTTATAAAGCGCTTTCATTTTGAGGTAAAAAATTTAAAAGGTCATTTCTCCCTTAAAATGACTGAAAACTCTTAATATAACAAATATACTAAATTAATAAAAGAATTGCAATAGCGAAAAAGCAAAAAATAAATATAAATTAAAGAAAATAAGTTACTTTTTAAAGAAAAAAAGCATCCTTTCAAGTCTCAAACTAAATGAAAGGACACGTTTTAAAAAGAAATTAGAGTATCTTTTGGAGAGACTCTTGGATGGTTTGGGGGTCTGTTTTGGAAGAGAAGCGCTCAAGGACTTGCCCATCTCGACCAATGAGAAACTTAGCAAAATTCCATTCGATTCGTTTTCCTAGAGGACCAGATCTCTGGTCTTTTAGCCAAACATAAAGAGGATCTGCTTCCTTGCCGTTGACCTTGATCTTGGCAAAGCGAGGGAAAGTGGTCTGATAGTGTAGATTACAGAAGCTATTGATTTCCTCTGCGCTGCCGGGTGCTTGTCCCATAAACTGATTGCAAGGGAAATCTAGGATTTCAAAGCCCTTATCTTGATAGCGTTCATAGAGTTCTTGAAGTCCCTGGTACTGGGGCGTTAAACCACATCCTGTAGCAGTGTTGACAATCAAGAGAACCTTGCCACGATAGCTCTCCAGGGGAGTTGCTTGGTTGTTTTGGTTCAAAACGGAAAAATCATAAAGTGAAGTCATGAAGGCCTCTTTTCTTTTTCTACATTGTAACAGTTTTTACTTTTTTCGTCGAGTCGGATGGAAGATATCGTTGAAGAATAAGCCCTCAATATGATAGAAACCGTTTACAAATAACTTTAAAAATGATATGATTTAATTAAACCGGTTTACTCAGTTGTTATAAATCTCTAATTTGAGATTTAGTTCCTATTGATTTTACAATATGTTTATTGGAGTGTATACATGCAAACAAAAACAAAGAATCTCATTGTGAGTTTGTCTTCACTTGTTTTATCGGGATTTTTATTAAACCATTATATGACAGTTGGAGCGGAAGAAACGACTACAAACACTATTCAGCAAAGCCAGAAGGAGGTTCAGTATCAGCAAAGGGATGCCAAGAATTTAGTTGAAAATGGTGATTTTAGTCAGACGGAGAACGGAAGCAGTCCTTGGACAGGAAGCAAAGCCCAGGGGTGGTCAGCTTGGGTAGACCAGAAGAATAGTTCTGCCGGTGCCTCAACTCGAGTCATTGAGGCTAAGGATGGGGCTATTACTATCTCAAGCCGTGAGAAATTAAGGGCAGTAGTTCACCGTATGGTCCCTATTGAAGCTAAGAAAAAGTATAAACTGCGTTTCAAGATTAAAACAGATAATAAAGTCGGGATTGCTAAGGTTCGTATCATTGAGGAAAGTGGTAAGGACAAGCAATTGTGGAATTCTGCAACGACGTCAGGAACAAAGGACTGGCAGACCATTGAAGCAGACTATAGCCCGACTTTAGATGTTGATAAAATCAAGCTGGAGTTATTCTATGAAACGGGAACAGGGACTGTTTCCTTTAAGGATATTGAGCTGGTAGAGGTAGCAGACCAGCCTTCTGAGGATTCTCAAACAGATAAACAGCTTGAGGAAAAGATTGATTTACCAATTGGGAAAAAACATGTTTTTGCTCTTTCGGACTATACTTATAAGGTAGAAAATCCTGACGTTGCTTCAGTCAAAAATGGAATTTTAGAACCTCTTAAGGAAGGGACAACCAATGTCATTGTCAGTAAAGATGGCAAGGAAGTGAAAAAGATTCCTTTGAAGATTCTAGCCTCTGTTAAGGATGTATACACAGACCGTTTGGATGACTGGAATGGCATCATCGCTGGGAATCAATACTATGATTCTAAAAATGAACAGATGGCCAAGTTAAACCAGGAACTGGAAGGAAAGGTGGCTGATAGCCTATCCAGTATTTCAAGTCAGGCGGACCACACCTATTTGTGGGAAAAATTTTCAAATTATAAAACGTCTGCGAATCTAACTGCCACTTATCGGAAATTGGAGGAGATGGCTAAACAAGTGACCAATCCATCTTCTCGTTATTATCAAGATGGGACTGTCATTCGAACGGTTAGGGATTCCATGGAATGGATGCATAAACATGTCTACAATAGTGAAAAGAGCATTGTTGGGAACTGGTGGGATTATGAAATCGGTACACCTCGTGCAATCAACAATACCTTGTCTCTGATGAAAGAATACTTCTCAGATGAGGAAATAAAAAAATATACAGATGTGATTGAAAAATTTGTTCCAGATCCCGAACATTTCCGAAAGACGACTGATAACCCATTTAAGGCCCTAGGTGGAAACTTAGTGGATATGGGAAGGGTAAAAGTAATAGCTGGTTTACTGCGCAAGGATGATCAAGAAATTTCTTCGACCATTCGTTCGATTGAGCAAGTGTTTAAGTTGGTAGACCAAGGTGAAGGTTTTTATCAGGATGGATCCTATATCGACCACACCAATGTTGCCTATACGGGTGCTTATGGGAATGTCTTGATTGATGGCCTTTCTCAACTGTTGCCAGTCATTCAAAAGACCAAGAGCCCAATCGATAAAGATAAAATGCAAACTATGTACCACTGGATTGATAAATCGTTTGCTCCTTTGCTGGTGAATGGAGAGCTGATGGATATGAGTCGTGGACGCTCGATCAGTCGTGCTAATAGCGAGGGGCACGTGGCCGCAGTAGAAGTACTAAGAGGGATTCACCGGATAGCGGATATGTCTGAAGGAGAAACCAAACAACGGTTGCAGAGTCTTGTGAAGACCATTGTTCAATCGGATAGTTATTATGATGTCTTTAAGAATTTGAAGACTTATAAGGATATCAGTTTGATGCAATCTTTGTTAAGCGATGCAGGAGTCGCAAGTACCCCAAGAACAAGTTACCTATCAGCCTTTAACAAGATGGATAAAACAGCTATGTACAATGCAGAGAAAGGTTTTGGCTTTGGTCTGTCGCTCTTCTCCAGTCGTACCTTAAATTACGAGCACATGAACAAAGAAAACAAACGTGGTTGGTATACGAGTGATGGGATGTTTTATCTCTATAATGGTGATTTGAGTCACTATAGCGATGGCTACTGGCCAACAGTTAATCCCTATAAGATGCCTGGTACGACAGAGACGGACGCTAAGAGATCGGATAGCGATACGGGTAAAGTTTTGCCATCTGCTTTCGTTGGGACGAGCAAACTAGATGAGGCCAATGCGACAGCAACCATGGATTTCACCAACTGGAATCAAACATTGACTGCTCATAAGAGCTGGTTTATGCTGAAGGATAAGATTGCCTTTTTAGGAAGCAATATCCAGAACACTTCAACAGATACTGCTGCAACTACAATTGACCAGAGAAAACTGGAATCAAGTGATCCATACAAAGTCTATATCAATGATAAAGAAGCCTCCCTCACAGAACAAGAAAAGGATTATCCTGAAACCCAAAGTGTCTTTTTAGAATCGTCCGATTCGAAAAAGAATATTGGTTACTTTTTCTTTAAGAAGAGTTCAATCAGTATGAGTAAGGCTTTGCAAAAGGGAGCATGGAAGGATATTAATGAAGGACAGTCAGACAAGGAAGTTGAAAATGAATTTCTTACGATTAGTCAGGCTCATAAGCAAAATGGAGATTCTTATGGCTATATGCTCATCCCTAACGTGGATCGTGCCACCTTCAATCAAATGGTAAAAGAGTTAGAAAGTAGCCTCATTGATAACAATGAAACCCTTCAGTCTGTTTATGATGCCAAACAAGGAGTTTGGGGCATTGTGAAATATGATGATTCTGTCTCTACTATTTCCAACCAATTCCAAGTCTTGAAACGTGGAGTCTATACTATTCGAAAAGAAGGGGATGACTATAAGGTTGCCTACTACAATCCTGAAACCCAGGAATCAGCGCCAGATCAGGAAGTCTTTAAAAAGCTAGAACAAGCAGCTCAGCCACAAACTCAGGATTCAAAAGAAAAGGAAAAATCTGAAGAAGAAAAGAACCATTCGGATCAAAAGAATCTCCCTCATACAGGAGAAGGTCAGTCAATCTTGGCAAGTCTAGGGCTCTTGCTACTTGGGGCGGTTTATCTGTTCCGCAGAGGAAAGAACAACTGATTTGTTCATCATCTAGATGAATCACATGAAACTGTGGAAAATAGAAAAAATCCGAAGAAGGTCAAACATCTTCGGATTTTTTTTAAAAAAGGATAAGTGTTAACTTATCCTTTTTCACTTCATTTTATCTGAGTGTAACATACTGTTGGGCAATCTCGCTGATGCGGTCAAAGTCGCCTTGGGAAGCGAGTTTATTGAGTTCGCCACCAATTCCAACGGCGTCTGCACCAGCAGCGAACCATTGAGGAATGTTATTTAGGCCGACTCCTCCGGTTACCATTACGGAAACTTGTGGGATTGGCGCCTTGACTGCAGAGATATATGATGGACTGAGAGCACTACCTGGGAAGAGTTTGATGATTTCACTACCGGCTTCAAGTGCAGTCGTTATCTCTGTGAGGGTAATACAGCCTGGAATGTACGGTGTGCTGTAAAGATTGCACATTTTTGCAGTTTCAGCATGGAAAGATGGAGAAACAACGTAATTTGCTCCGGCTAGAATGGCATCTCTAGCAGTTACGGCATCAAGCACAGTACCTGCACCGATACAAACACTCTGATCGTCCTGATACAAGTCTACAAGTTCCTTGATGATTTGCCCTGCATACTGATTGGTATAGGCAATTTCAATTGCCTTGATACCGCCCTTGATACAAGCAATCGAGGCTTGTAGTCCTTCTTCCTTTGTATTTCCTCGAATGACAGCGACAATTTTTTGTTTTTTTAGTTCAATAATCGTATCTGATTTGGTCATGTAATTCTCCTAACGAATGATATCTTGTGCATTTTCCAGTAATTTTTCAATACTAGCTGCGGGAGTGGAGAGATGGTCTCCTGGAAGAGTACATTTGAGAGTTGCGCTCGCAACTGCAAAGTCAATGCTAGTTTTTAGGGAGGAATGATGGAGTAGTTGGTAAAGGGCACCAGAGATAAAGGCATCCCCGCTACCAACTCGTTGATAGACTGCAGTTTTTAGTTGGACAGACTCTTCAAATCGTTCTTCCAGAGCATAGGCCTGATAGACATTTTTGTCTTGTTCATCACTAGAGCGGAGGGTATGGAAAATGGCCTTGAAACCATAGGCTTCTTTTAATTGTCGCATGCGATTTTCCACCTCTTTTAGGCTGGCTTTGTCTCTTGGGAACATTTCTAGATTTTGGTCATCAATCATGAGAGGATCAATACCAAAGCAATAGTCAGCGAAACGTGCAAACTTAGAAAATTCATACTTGGCTTCTAGGACTGAAATCATCTTTGTTCTCAGATTGAGATCCATTGAAACGATAATCCCTCGGCGCTTGGCTTCTTCCAAGAGTAGGAGAAGGAGCGTACGGACCTCTTGACCGATAGCTACGGTGATTCCACTAAAATGAAAATGGCTAATCCCCTGAAAGAGAGAATCCATATCGAGCATGTTTGGCCGAATCTGGCTGATACTCGTATGCTTACGATCGTAGAAAACTTCACTTTGACGACAACCAAAGCCGTTCTCCAAATAGTAGAGGCCGATTCGATCGCCAAGCCGATAGATTGAACTGGTATCGATTTGGTGCTGCTTCAAGAATGTGAGAAAACGATCCCCAATCTCGTTGGCAGGGAGTGCGGTAAAGACTTTCGTTGAGATACCCAGGGCTTGCAAATTACAAGCAATATTAATTTCTGACCCGCCAAAATAAGTCGAACTGGCAACATGATCGCCGATACTGGTGGCATCTAATGGTGAGATTCGAATTAATGGTTCGCCAAACAGTAATATTTTCGTCATCCATTAGTTCCTTTCTGGTTTAGAATAGCTTTACTTGGCTAATACTTCTTTCAAATAAGCAGCGACTTCATCATCTTGGCAGTTTTCAAAGAAGTATTCTTGGAAGTATTTGCCAGAGATGGTGTCTTTGAGGAAGTCTTGGTCGATTGTTTTAAGGATGGTCATCAAATCATTGTGGGTGATTTGTTTCACCTCGTTTAAGATACGAGCGTTGCGTTGTTCAGGAATTACACGTTCTCTTGGGTAGCCACCGCCCATTTCTTCAGCAAATAAGCGTTCAAACATCAATTTGAGGGTCAGTTCCGCCCCCCAACCAAATCCTTTGGCATAAGGGATAGACAAGGCGTTGCCACCATTGATTTGAGAATAAAGGTAAGCGTCAGTTGGGTCCACTGCTAGACCACAGACAACACCAGGGAAGCTGTTTAAAGCAAGCATAGCCCCTACACCCGTACCACAGCCGGTAACAACAAAGTCAACTGCCTTTGTATTTAAAAGGATGGCAGCCATTAGGCCGTTTTGTACGTATGTTAAATGGTTTTCACCTTCTTCACCATGCATACCATAGTTAAATAATTGGTAGCCTTTTTTATCTGTTGCTTCTTTTAGACTATCGTAAATAATGTGATTCTTACTAGCTTGACTATTTTCATTGATTAATGCGATTTTCATAAGATCCTCTTTCTATTTTTACTCAGGTTGTTTTCCGATGTAGGCTAAGATACCGCCATCTACATATAGGATGTGGCCATTGACAAAATCGCTGGCATCACTAGCGAGAAAGACAGCAGGGCCCATCAAATCTTCAGGATTTCCCCAACGTGCAGCAGGTGTTTTTGCAATGATGAACTGGTCAAATGGGTGGCGAGAACCATCTTCTTGCAACTCACGAAGAGGTGCTGTTTGAGGAGTGGCAATATAACCCGGTCCAATTCCGTTACATTGGATATTGGCTCCACCGTATTCAGACGCAATGTTGCGGGTCAACATTTTCAAGCCCCCTTTAGCAGCAGCATAAGCGCTAACTGTTTCACGTCCCAGTTCGCTCATCATCGAACAAATATTGATAATCTTTCCATGCCCCTTCTTCATCATAGAAGGAATAACCGCCTTTGAAACGATAAATGGTGCGTTTAAGTCAATATCGATGACCTTACGGAAATCAGCGGCGCTCATTTCGCACATTGGAACGCGGCGGATAATACCAGCGTTATTAACGAGGATGTCAATGACACCAACTTCTTGTTCGATTTGCTTGATCATGGCTTGGATACCGTCCTCGTCTGTCACGTCACAGACATACCCATGGGCTTCGATGCCAACTTCACGATAAGCTTCAATCCCTTTATTGACCAGGTCTTGATTGATATCGTTAAAGACAATAGTAGCGCCGGCCTCAGCGTAGGATTTGGCAATAGCAAATCCAATTCCATAAGAAGCGCCGGTGATGAGAGCAATTTTTCCTTTTAAAGAAAACTGCTCAATTGAGAATGATGTATTTGTCATTTGATACTTCCTTTCAAATTTGTTAAGACTTCTCTATAACCAAATTATATTCTAGTAAACCGGTTTTGTCAATAATTAAATATTTTTATTTCTAAAAATCTTTGTTTTCCTAGAAAAACGGAAGATTTTGAAATTTCTGTCTATTACAATGGTTAAATAAGCAATGAAAGCGCTAATATTTTTTTAAAAAAACTATTGACAAGATAAAAATAAAGGGTTACAATGGGAAATGTAAAGTAAACCGGTAAACTCAAACAAGAAAGGAGAAAAGATGAAAATTGTACTTGTAGGGCATGGACATTTTGCCACAGGGATTTATAGTTCTTTACAATTGATTGCAGGCAATCAAGAAAATGTGGAGGCGATTGACTTTGTGGAAGGAATGTCAGCAGATGAACTCAAGCAAAAAATCTTACTTGCAATTTCAAATGAAGAAGAAGTTTTAATTCTAAGTGACCTCTTGGGAGGATCGCCATTCAAGGTTTCTTCTACTATAATGGGAGAAAATCCAGCCAAAACAATGAATGTTCTCTCGGGTTTGAACTTAGCCATGTTAATGGAAGCAGTCTTTGCTAGAATGGCTCATAGCTTTGATGAGGTTGTTAATAAATCAGTAGCGGCGGCCCAGGGCGGAGTCGTAAATGGTAAAGAATTGTTTTCAACGGATGCAGAGACAGAGGAAGAAGATTTCGAATCGGGTATTTAAAGGGTAAAAGAATGATAAAAAAGGTTACGATTGAGGAAATAAAATCGCCTGAGCGCTTCTTAGAAGTACCACTTCTGACGAAAGAAGAAGTCGGCCAGGCAATTGATAAGGTTATTCGGCAGTTAGAACTCAACCTTGACTATTTCAAGGAAGATTTCCCGACGCCAGCTACCTTTAATAATGTCTATCCAATCATGGATAACACGGAATGGACCAATGGTTTCTGGACAGGAGAACTGTGGTTGGCTTATGAATACAGTCAACAGGATGCATTTAAAAACATCGCTCATAAAAATGTTCTTTCTTTCCTGGATCGTGTCAATAAGAGAGTAGAATTGGACCACCATGATCTCGGTTTCTTATACACACCGTCTTGTATGGCTGAATATAAGATAAATGGAGATGGAGAGGCCAGAGAGGCAGCCTTGAAAGCTGCAGATAAGTTGATTGAACGCTATCAAGAAAAAGGTGGCTTTATTCAAGCTTGGGGAGACTTGGGCAAGAAAGAGCATTACCGTTTGATTATCGACTGCTTGCTCAACATTCAACTCTTGTTCTTTGCTTATCAAGAAACAGGCAATCAAAAATACTACGATATTGCAGAAAGTCATTTCTATGCTTCAGCTAATAATGTAATTCGTGATGACGCTTCGTCCTTCCACACCTTCTATTTTGATCCTGAGACAGGTCAACCCCTTAAAGGTGTAACGAGACAAGGGTATAGTGATGATTCATGCTGGGCACGTGGTCAATCATGGGGAGTCTATGGTATTCCTTTGACTTATCGTCACCTGAAAGACGAGTCCTGCTTTGACTTGTTTAAGGGTGTAACCAATTATTTCTTGAATCGTCTGCCAAAAGATCATGTTTCTTATTGGGATTTGATTTTTAATGATGGTAGTGATCAATCACGAGATTCTTCAGCAACAGCTATCGCCGTCTGTGGGATTCATGAAATGCTAAAACATCTCCCAGAGGTGGATGCTGACAAAGATATTTATAAACATGCTATGCATGCCATGCTTCGTTCCTTGATCGAACATTATGCAAATGATCAATTTACCCCTGGTGGGACAAGTCTCCTCCACGGTGTGTACTCATGGCATTCAGGTAAAGGAGTGGATGAAGGCAATATCTGGGGTGACTACTATTACCTAGAAGCCCTTATCCGTTTCTACAAAGACTGGAACCTATATTGGTAGGAGGAGAAATATGACAATGCCAAATATTATTATGACCCGTATCGATGAACGGTTGATTCATGGGCAAGGACAACTTTGGGTAAAATACCTAGGTTGTAATACGGTCATTGTTGCCAATGACGAAGTAAGCATGGACAAGATGCAACAAACTCTGATGAAAACAGTTGTGCCAGACTCAGTTGCTATGCGTTTCTTCCCTTTGCAAAAGGTGATTGATATCATTCACAAGGCTAATCCTGCTCAAACGATCTTTATCGTTGTAAAGGATGTGAAGGACGCTTTAACCTTGGTAGAAGGTGGTGTTCCAATTAAAGAAATCAATATTGGGAACATTCACAATGCCCCTGGTAAAGAGCAAGTGACACGCTCCATCTTCCTGGGTGAAGAGGACAAGACAGCCCTCAAGGAATTGAACCAAACTTATCAAGTAACATTTAATACGAAAACAACTCCAACAGGAAATGATGGAGCTGTTGAAGTCAACATTCTGGACTATATTTAAAAGAGGAGATCGTTATGTCGATTAATGTATTTCAAGCGATTTTAATTGGATTATGGACAGCTTTCTGTTTTAGTGGAATGCTGTTGGGAATTTACACCAATAGATGTATTGTTCTGTCATTTGGTGTCGGAATTATTCTAGGTGATCTGCCTACTGCTCTTGCAATGGGAGCTATTGGTGAATTGGCTTATATGGGATTCGGTGTTGGTGCTGGAGGTACTGTTCCACCAAACCCAATCGGACCTGGTATCTTTGGTACCTTGATGGCTATCACTAGTGCTGGTAAAGTCAGTCCAGAAGCGGCTCTTGCCCTCTCTACTCCGATTGCTGTGGCGATTCAATTCTTACAAACTTTCGCTTACACTGTACGTGCTGGAGCACCTGAAACGGCGATGAAGCACTTGAAAAACCATAATTTGAAGAAATTCAAGTTCACTCTAAATGCAACAATTTGGTTGTTTGCCTTTATTGGATTTACCTTGGGTTGCTTGGGTGCCCTTTCAATGGATACCTTGTTGAAACTTGTAGACTACATTCCACCGGTATTGCTTACAGCTTTGACAGTTGCTGGTAAAATGCTCCCAGCTATCGGTTTTGCAATGATCTTGTCAGTGATGGCTAAGAAAGAGTTGATTCCGTTTGTCTTGTTGGGATATGTTTGTGCAGCTTATCTAAACATCCCAACAATTGGTATTGCAATTGTAGGTACTATCTTTGCTTTGATTGAATTTTATAACAAGCCAAAAACAGCGGATCATGTGGTAGAGGAGGAAGCACACGATGACTGGATCTAACAAATTAACAAAACGTGATTATCTTAAAACGTCTTTGCGGGCATTCTTTTTACAAAATGGATTTAACTATAGTAACTATCAAGGGTTGGGATATGCCAATGTAATGTATCCTGCTTTGAAAAAACACTATGGAGAGGATCAGGAAGGTTTCTACCAAGCCTTGGAAGAAAACTGTGAATTCTATAATACCAACCCACACTTCCTACCTTTTATTACCAGTTTACACCTTGTAATGTTGGAAAATGGTCGCCCCGCAAAAGAAACACGTAGTATCAAGATGGCCTTGATGGGACCATTGGCAGGTATTGGGGATTCTCTTTCTCAATTCTGTTTAGCTCCATTGTTCTCAACCATCGCAGCTTCGTTTGCTCAAGAAGGCTTGGTTGTCGGTCCAATCTTGTTCTTCCTTGCGATGAATACGATTTTGACTGCGATTAAATTGTCAACTGGTCTGTATGGATACAAACTAGGAACAACTGTGATTGATAAACTAAGCGAACAGATGGCAACGATTTCTCGTATTGCAAATATTATCGGTGTAACCGTAATTGCTGGTTTGGCAGCGACATCTGTTAAGATTATGGTGCCGATCACCTTTGCTGCAGGGGAAGTTAAAGCAGACGCTAAACAAAGTATCGTCAGTATTCAGGGAATGCTTGATAAGGTTGCTCCAGCTCTTCTACCAGCCCTATTTACACTTTTAGTTTACTACTTGATCAAAGAAAAGAAATGGACAACATATAAACTCGTTATTTTAACAGTTATCATCGGAATTATCGGAAGCTGGCTTAAGATTCTAGCTTAATGGATACGACATTGTTTTATGGAATAGTGATTGTCTTGGCAGTGAGCCCCCTTTTACTGTCAAGCTTTCATTCTACTCGTCAGCAAAAGTTGCTTCGCAAACAGATGGAGCAACGACAAGAGTATTTAGCTTCTTTAACATCTGGTGATGAAGTGTTGTTGTTGTCTGGAATTCATGGAAAAATCATTTCTATCAAAGATGACTTGGTCTCCTTGCAGATTGCAAAAGGTGTGGTCATCTATGTAGAAAAGGAAAGTGTAATGGGAAAGACAAAAGAACTGCTTTTTAAGTAGTTCTTTTTCTGGTAATAGATAATGAAAGAAGAAAGAAGACAATTTTTTGAAAGAGTTGATGGGAACCAATGTCGTGACTATATCTTGTCCCACTGTTCAAAAGACTATGAGAAGGTCAAGCGTTCTATTGAGCGCTTGATGGACAATCGTTTTATATTTGATAGTCCTTGGGATATGGAACCTTGTTCAAAAATCCATCAAATCCAGCCGATGGTGTGGAATCAAGTATTTGAAGATGATCCAGAATGGGCTTATATGCTCAATCGACAAGAATATCTCTTGCAGTTTGTGATAGGGTATCTGGTAGAAGGAGATAAGGGCTATATTCAAAAGTGCAAGTTCTTTCTATTTGATTGGATTGAGCAAGTGAGAGAATTTTCTCCTCAATCTTTGATGACTAGAACCTTGGATACGGGCATTCGTTCCTTTACTTGGTTAAAACTACTCTTGCTCCTCCTGAAATTTGACTTGCTAGAGGAGGAAGAACTAGAGAAAATTTTGGTCAGTCTAGAAAAGCAGATTGACTTTATGAGAAGCCACTATCGTGCCAAGTACACTCTTAGTAACTGGGGAATCTTACAAACAATTCCGATGCTTGCAATCTACCATTTCTTTTCAGATAAGATTGACCTAGAAGAAGCTTACCGTTTTGCTTCAGAGGAGTTGAAACAGCAAATTGAGACACAGATTTTAGAAGATGGAAGCCAGTTTGAACAGTCGATTCTCTATCATGTAGAGGTTTATAAAGCCTTGCTGGATTTGTGTCTCTTGCTTCCAGACTTGCAAGATAGCTTTCAAGAGTTGCTGGAAAAGATGGCGACTTACATTCAGATGATGACAGGCCTGGATGGACGGACTTTGGCTTTTGGTGATAGCGATTCTACAGAAACGACAGAGATTTTGAGCCTGTCTGCTGTGGTTTTGAACAAGGAAGACCTTCTTAACGGTCTGGATGTTAAAGTCGATTTGTTTAGCCTCTTGTTCCTGGGGCGAGAAAAGGTCAAGCGGCTGCAGGAATTTGAAAAGAGAGCTTGGCAGCCTAAGTCCATGATCTTTGAAGACTCTGGACATGTCTGCATTAAGGATGAACATCGTTATCTATTTTTCAAAAACGGTCCGCTGGGAAGTGCCCATAGCCATAGTGACGAGAATAGTTTTTGCTTACAGTATCAAGGTCAACCGATTTTCATAGATGCTGGGCGTTATTCTTATCGGGAGATAGATGAACGTTATCTCTTAAAGAGTGCTTGGAGTCATTCGACCTGCATGGTAGATGGGAAAGCTCCAGAAAGGATCGCGGGATCCTGGGAATATGAATACTATCCTCACCCCCTGTTTTGTCACCACAAAGAAAGAGAGGGAGTGCATTATATTGAGGGGGCTTATTTGTCAGCAGAGCCTGATTTGCCTTATCTTTACAGGAGAAAAATTCTCATGTTGGCAGAGGATGTCTGGCTCTTGGTAGATGATATCAGGTGTCAAGGTCAGCATGAGGCGTTGACTCAGTTTATCCTTGACAAGGATGTGACCTATCAAGATGGGAAAATCAATCAGTTGAAACTATGGAGTGAAGTTGATTTTGATTTGGAAGCTACCATTATTTCTCCTAAATACAATGAGCTTGAAAAAAGTAGTAAACTCACCAAACACCAATTCTTTGAGAATCAGATGCTGGATTATACCATCATTGCGCATGAGAGTTTTGAAATCATCCGTCATTCTGTCTACCAGACAGATGGTCGTGAAGTAGAAAGGACTCTGGCTTTTGAAGTGAAAAATAACGAAACAGACAAGCTGATTCTGTTATTAAGCGAGGATATTTGTGTAGGTGAAAAATTGTGCCTCGTTGACGGAACAAAAATGCGTGGGAAATGTCTAGTATATGATAAAATAAATGAGAGAATGATTCGCTTGCAGTGCTAGAAATAGGCATTTTGAATGGTAAATATGTTATAATAAGTATTGGTAGGAGGTGTTTTAGATTGGAGAAGAAACTGACCATAAAAGACATTGCAGAAATGGCTCAGACCTCGAAAACAACCGTGTCATTTTACCTAAACGGGAAATATGAAAAAATGTCCCGAGAGACACGTGAAAAGATTGAAAAAGTTATTCATGAAACAAATTACAAACCGAGCATTGTTGCGCGTAGCTTAAACTCCAAACGAACAAAATTAATTGGTGTTTTGATCGGTGATATTACCAACAGTTTCTCAAACCAAATTGTTAAGGGAATTGAGGATATCGCCAGCCAGAATGGCTACCAGGTAATGATAGGAAATAGTAATTACAGCCAAGAGAGTGAGGACCGGTATATTGAAAGCATGCTTCTCTTGGGAGTAGACGGCTTTATTATTCAGCCGACCTCTAATTTCCGAAAATATTCTCGTATCATCGATGAGAAAAAGAAGAAAATGGTCTTTTTTGATAGTCAGCTCTATGAACACCGGACTAGCTGGGTCAAAACCAATAACTATGATGCCGTTTATGACATGACCCAGTCCTGTATCGAAAAAGGTTATGAGCATTTTCTCTTGATTACAGCGGATACGAGTCGCTTGAGTACTCGGATTGAGCGGGCAAGTGGTTTTGTGGATGCTTTAACAGATGCTAATATGCGCCACGCCAGTCTAACCATTGAAGATAAGCATACGAATTTGGAACAAATTAAGGAATTTTTACAAAAAGAAATCAATCCCGATGAAAAAACTCTGGTATTTGTTCCTAACTGTTGGGCCCTTCCTCTAGTCTTTACCGTTATCAAAGAGTTGAATTATAACTTGCCACAAGTTGGGTTGATTGGTTTTGACAATACGGAGTGGACTTGCTTTTCTTCTCCAAGTGTTTCGACGCTGGTTCAGCCCGCCTTTGAAGAAGGACAACAGGCTACAAAGATTTTGATTGACCAGATTGAAGGTCGCAATCAAGAAGAAAGGCAACAAGTCTTGGATTGTAGTGTGAGTTGGAAAGAGTCGACTTTCTAAGATGAAAGGGAAATGACTTGCAACCTCTGTTAAGAAATAAAAGAATCCCATCTAGCATGAGCTGGATGGGATTCTTTGCCTATAAAATGAGAAATTATGGGAGTAATCTCCTAAATCAACTGTTTTTGATCTACTTCTTTCACCACTTGATAAAAGTTATAGAAGTAAGCCAAACTTGAAATGATGGATACGACTAGGAATATTGAAAATTTCCATTGGACAGGGTTGGTTAGAAGCTGTGGCAAGGATATAAGGAGGAAGAAGAGGGCAGCGTTGAGGATAGGTATCCGTTTTGATTGCATTTTCTCAAGTCCTTTATTGAGCGCAGGAAGAAAGAGGAGTAAGAGTATTAAAACTGTATGAGAAATAGCTCCTGAAACAAGGGCGAAGGAAAGGAAAATACTGATAAAAACATGACTGATCAGTAGTTTAGCTAGTGATTTCATAAGGCACCTCCTAGTCGTCTTCTTGCTCTTTCTTGGCTTTTTGAATGCGAAGAGAGACAACAATTTGCATCATCAGTCCAAAAAAGAACGCTCCCAGTATAGTTTTTAAAATATGTTTTGAATTCAGAAGAGAACTGATGAAATTTGGATTTTCACTGGTTAGGGTATCGATGAGTGGCATTATAAAAAATATCGCTATGCCGTAGATCAGACCGGCTTTTAGACCCGGAAAATGTAGCTGTTTACTTTCTTTTTGACTCAGCATTTCGGGATCAATAGCTGTGATGCCCGTTTTCTTGGTTTGAGAGACCACATAGAGGGCAGCCATCATCGAAATGCCAAACACCACGAGAGGATAACCGATAGCGACAATTTGTGGGTATTTATAAGCAAGGACAAAGGGGATGAGGTTGCCAAATGTCATCAGATAAAAGAGGACAATAAAGACCTGATTCCCGATACGATCGGCCTCGCGCCGTTTGTGTTCGTCAAGGGGACCAGAAATACCGTATATGCGTTTGATGAGTTTGTCAGTGAGAGTTTCTTTTTTCATTTGTTTGCTCCTTTTTTAAAAATCGTCTTCCCAAAAGAGGCTATTGAGGTCAGTTTGGAGGCTGCGGGCGAGATTGAGACAGAGTTCCAGGGTAGGATTGTACTTGTCATTTTCAATCATGTTGATGGTCTGTCTCGAGACACCGATATCTTTGGCGAGCTCGAGCTGGGAAATGCCCAGTTCCTTGCGGAATTCTTTAACACGATTCATAGGGTCTCCTTTCTGATATGTCGTATATATTTGACTATATTATATTCTTTTGAGGATGAGATGTCAAGTATATGTGACATATTTTTGAGAATTTTTTTCGAAGAAACTTAGCCTTGTCTGACAAGTGCAAGCTGGTCGGATTTGTGGTAAAATAGATAAGATATGACAAAAGAATTTCATCATGTAACGGTCTTGCTTCATGAAACGATTGATATGCTTGACGTAAAACCTGACGGTATCTACGTTGATGCGACTTTGGGCGGAGCAGGCCATAGCGAATATTTATTAAGTAAATTGAGCGAAAAAGGGCATCTCTATGCCTTTGACCAGGACCAGAATGCCATTGACAATGCGCAAAAACGGTTGGCACCCTATATCGAAAAGGGGATGGTAACCTTTATCAAGGATAACTTCCGTCATTTGCAGGCACGTTTGCAGGAGGCTGGTGTCCAGGAAATTGATGGAATTTGTTATGACTTGGGAGTGTCCAGTCCTCAGCTGGATCAGCGTGAGCGTGGCTTTTCTTATAAAAAGGATGCGCCACTGGATATGCGGATGAATCAGGAAGCTAGTTTGACGGCCTATGAGGTGGTCAATCATTATGACTATCATGACCTGGTTCGGATCTTTTTCAAGTATGGTGAGGATAAATTTTCTAAACAGATTGCCCGTAAGATTGAGCAAGCGCGTGAGGTGAAACCAATTGAGACAACGACGGAGTTGGCAGAGATTATCAAGTCGGCCAAGCCTGCCAAGGAACTCAAGAAAAAGGGACACCCTGCCAAGCAGATTTTCCAAGCTATCCGAATCGAAGTCAATGATGAGCTGGGCGCTGCAGATGAATCTATCCAGCAGGCCATGGACATGCTGGCTTTGGATGGGAGAATTTCGGTCATTACCTTCCATTCGCTGGAAGATCGCTTGACCAAGCAATTATTCAAGGAAGCTTCAACAGTGGAAGTTCCCAAAGGATTGCCCTTCATTCCAGATGACCTTAAGCCCAAGATGGAATTGGTATCCCGTAAGCCAATCTTGCCAAGTGCCGAAGAGCTAGAAGCCAACAATCGTTCGCATTCAGCCAAGTTGCGCGTGGCTAGAAAAATTCACAAGTAAGAGGAAAAACATGGCAGAAAGAATCGAAAAAACAAGCCAGTTATTGCAAACGAAGTTCAAAGGTTTTTCACGTGTGGAAAAGGCCTTCTATGTTTCGATTGCTGCAACAATGATTATCCTGGCAGTCAGCGTTGTGTTTATGCAGACCAAGCTATTACAAGTTCAGAATGAATTGACCAAGGTCAATGCTCAAATCGAAGAAAAGAAAACCGAGCTAGACGATGCCAAGCAAGAGGTCAATGAATTGATTCGTTCAGAACGTTTGAAAGAAATTGCAAACTCTAAGAATTTACAGCTGAATAACGAAAATATCCGAGCAACGGAGTAAGAAATGAAACAGTGGAAAGAAAAAATCATCCGTTATGCCGTTCGTAACCGTAAATCTCCAGAAGAAAACCGCCGAAGAGTAGGGAAAAGCCTGAGTTTATTGGCTGTCATACTCTTCGCTGTCTTTTTGGTCAACTTTGCGGTCATTATCGGAACGGGTAAAAAATTTGGGAAGGACTTGGTTCAAGAAGCAAACAAGGTCCATCAAACAACCAAGACGATTCCTGCAAAACGGGGGACCATCTACGATCGTAATGGTACGCCTATTGCAGAAGATGCGACATCTTATAATATCTATGCTGTTATTGACAAGACCTACAAGTCAGCAACAGGCAAAATTCTCTATGTAGAGGATTCTCAATTTAATAAGGTAGCTGAAATTTTCCATAAGTATCTGGATATGGAGGAGTCCTATGTCAAAGAACAACTTTCTCAGCCAGATCTGAAACAGGTATCCTTTGGTACCAAGGGAAATGGGATCACCTATGCCAATATGATGGCTATTAAAAATGACCTAAAAACTGCTGGCGTTGAGGGAGTTGACTTTACAACCAGCCCAAACCGCAGTTATCCCAATGGACAGTTTGCTTCTTCCTTTATCGGTTTAGCGCAACTCCATGAAAATGAGGATGGCACCAAGAGCTTGATTGGAACATCTGGTTTGGAGAGTTCTTTAAATAGCATTCTGGCAGGTACAGATGGGATCATCACCTATGAGAAGGATCGCCTGGGAAATATTGTTCCGGGTACAGATCAAGCTTCTCAACAAACGGTAGATGGAAAGGATGTCTACACAACCCTTTCTAGTCCCTTGCAATCCTTCATGGAAACGCAGATGGATGCCTTTCAGGAAAAGGTAAAAGGCAAGTATATGACGGCTACCTTGGTTAGCGCTAAAACAGGGGAAATCCTGGCCACGACCCAACGGCCAACCTTTAACGCAGATACCAAGGATGGCATCACAAAAGACTTTGTCTGGCGAGATATCCTCTATCAAAGTAACTACGAGCCAGGATCGACCATGAAGGTGATGATGTTGGCCTCAGCTATTGATAACAATACCTTCCCTGGTGGGGAATACTTTAACAGTAGTGAATTGAAAATAGCTGATGCGACCATTCGAGACTGGGACGTCAATGAAGGATTGACTAGTGGTGGCACCATGACCTTCTCTCAAGGATTTGCCCACTCAAGTAATATCGGGATGACCTTGCTTGAGCAAAAGATGGGAGATGCAACCTGGTTGGACTACCTTAACCGCTTTAAGTTTGGAGTACCGACCCGTTTTGGTCTGACAGATGAGTACACAGGTCAATTACCTGCTGATAACATTGTCAATATTGCCATGAGTGCATTTGGACAAGGGATCTCTGTCACCCAGACCCAGATGCTTCGTGCTTTTACAGCTATTGCCAACGATGGGGTTATGTTGGAGCCGAAATTTATCAGTGCCCTCTATGATCCAAATGACCAGTCTGTCCGTAAGTCTCAAAAGGAAATTGTCGGAAATCCTGTGTCAAAAGCAGCAGCGTCCTCTACTCGGGAGCACATGGTCATGGTCGGAACAGATCCTGTCTACGGTACCATGTACAACCACAGCATAGGAAAGCCGAATGTCAATGTTCCAGGTCAGAATGTCGCCCTGAAATCAGGGACTGCTCAGATTGCCGATGAGAAGAATGGGGGTTACCTTACAGGTGAAACCAACTATATCTTCTCTGTTGTGTCGATGCATCCTGCAGAAAACCCTGACTTTATCCTCTATGTGACGGTGCAACAGCCAGAGCATTATTCGGGTGTTCAGCTGGGAGAGTTTGCCAACCCGATCCTTGAGCGAGCTTCTGCCATGAAAGAATCCCTCAATCTTCAGTCAACTGCCAAGAGCTTGGATCAGGTCAGCAAGACGACAAGCTATGCGATGCCAGCTACCAAGGACTTTACTCCGGGTGACCTAGCAGAGGAATTGCGTCGTAACCTTGTCCAACCAATCGTTATCGGAACAGGAACCAAGATCAAGGAGCTCTCGGTTTCTGAAGGAGATAATTTGGAAGCTAATCAGCAGATCTTGATCCTATCTGATAAGGTCGAAGAAATGCCTGATATGTATGGCTGGACAGATGAAAATGTGCAAACATTTGCTAAATGGCTAAATATAGAAGTCGAGTGGGAAGGTAGTGGCAAAACGGTCAAGAAACAAAGTGTCCGTGCCAATACAGCCCTCAAAGACATTAAAAAAATGAAAATAACTTTAGGAGATTAACATGATTAGTTCCATTAGTGCTGGAGTTCTAGCCTTTCTATTGACCTTGATAGGTATTCCAGCCTTTATCCGATTTTATCGAAAAGCACAGATTACAGGACAGCAGATGCACGAGGATGTCAAGCAACACCAAGCTAAAGCTGGGACTCCAACCATGGGAGGTCTTGTCTTCCTTGTTGTTGCAGTTGTTGTGAGCTTCCTTGTTGCTCTCTTTACCCAACAATTGACCAACAACGTAGGCATGATTTTGTTTATCTTGGTTTTGTATGGTTTGGTAGGTTTTTTGGATGATTTCCTCAAAATTTTCCGTAAGATTAACGAAGGCTTGAATCCTAAGCAAAAGCTTGCTCTCCAGCTTCTTGGAGGAGTGATTTTCTACCTCTTTTATGAGCGCGGTGGCGATATGCTTTCAGTTTTTGGCTACCAAGTTCATTTGGGAATTTTCTATATTTTCTTTGCCCTTTTCTGGCTAGTTGGCTTTTCCAATGCGGTGAATCTGACTGACGGGATTGACGGCTTAGCAAGTATTTCCGTGGTGATCAGCTTATCAGCTTACGGTGTGATTGCTTATATGCAAAATCAACTGGATATTCTTCTTGTGATTCTTGCCATGATTGGTGGTTTGCTAGGTTTCTTCGTCTTTAACCACAAGCCTGCCAAGGTCTTCATGGGTGATGTGGGAAGTTTGGCTCTTGGTGGGATGCTGGCAGCTATCTCTATGGCGCTCCATCAAGAATGGACTCTTTTGTTGATTGGGATTATCTATGTCTTTGAGACAAGCTCTGTTATGATGCAGGTCACCTACTTTAAACTTAGTGGTGGGAAACGTATTTTCCGTATGACACCTGTCCATCACCATTTTGAACTTGGAGGATTCTCAGGCAAGGGCAATCCTTGGAGCGAGTGGAAGGTTGACTTTTTCTTTTGGGGAGTTGGGCTTCTAGCAAGTCTCTTGACCTTAGCCTTTTTATACCTGCTGTAAAAATAACCTTTGATTAAAAAATAAAACAGGATGAAGTTGTTCTTCATCCTGTTTTTGTGATGTTAAAAGTTAGCTGGATTCATCCTTTCTTCCTTTGAGCATAAAAGTAGCTGTAAGGGCTAGGCTGAGGCCTGCTAAGAAGAGGAGTGGGTTGGATGCTTCCCCTGTTGCTGGAAGTTGTTCTTTAGTAGAATGATTTCTAGCTTTAGCAAGGCTAGGACTAGCTGAAAGTTGTTTAGCCTCGTGTGCCAAGGTTTCTGTATCTGAAGCACTTGGTCTTTCCTCTGTGTTAGAGCTTGTTCCAGTAGCTTGATAGACGACTGCATAGGTACTGAAATGATTAGTGATGAATTCTACCTTTCCGTTTCGAACGTCGAAATCAAGGGCTTGCAACTCCTTGGTCGGAGTAATATAGTAGACCTTTTCTACGTTAGCTGAAATAGGCAAGCGAACTAAGACAGAGCCTTTTGGCTGCAAGCTATGATCGGTTGGATTTTTAAGCTGTAGGTCGTAAGCATCATAGGTCTTGCCAAAGAGTTCCTGAGCTAGGACATGTCGGCTAGAAACGTGAGAAATTCCCTCTAAGTTGCTGGCTCCACCAATGATTTCTACTCCAGTTTCCTTATCTTTCAAGACTTGAACTGGATAGTCAGGAAGGCTAAGGGTTGGAGCAGCCTGATCTCCGCTAGTTCCGATAGGTTTATTGTATTCAGGTTTTTCAACAGTAGGAGCTTCCTCTTGACCAGCCGTTCCGATAGGGATGGTGTATTCAGGTTTTTCAACAGTAGGAGCTTCTTGTTCTCCCACAGTTCCGATAGGTTCGGTGTATTCCGGAATGTCAACAGTAGGAGCTTCTTGTTCTCCGACAGTTTCGATAGGGTTGGTGTATTCCGGAATTTCAACAGTAGGTGGCTCTTCTTGTCCTGCAGTCCCGATAGGCTCGGTGTATTCCGGAATTTCAAGAGTAGGAGCTGGTTCGTCCCCCTTGCTTGTAGTTGGCTGACTCTCGTCAACCTTTTTCTCTTCTTTTTTAATAAAGACGGCTACGATAGGGCTGCTTGTGGTATTTCCTTGAATGGTATAAGCTTCAATGGCATTTCCAGCTTTGCGATTGGTTTCTTCAGGGATTGGGATTTGAACTCGATTGTCTTGGACTGATAGGATAGTCTGATCCCCACTTGTAACCAGATGCATTTCGTCCACTTTGCGCAATACTAGAGTATCTTTGACACCTGGGAAGGCTACAGCGATGGCTTCCCAATCTCCAGATGGTAGGCTTAAGGAAATTTCTTTGTCATTTTCCTTAAGAGGAGCGATACTTGGACTATCTAAACCGACAGCTGGGGCTTTGATGATATCAAAGGAGTCTAGAGAGATTTTCTTGCGACCTTCTGGTGAATCTGAATCAACACGTAATGTTAGGGTGTGCGGACCGTCAGTAAGGTTTGTAAATTCGCCAATAAAGGCTCTCTTTTCAGTTGCACCTGAAGTATAGAAATTTAGGCTTGGCATTTCTTTGCCATCTAGTGTAACACGTGCTCGTCCAAGGGCAAGGCTCTTCAAACCATAGATACGAATGCCTGTACCAGTAAAGGAAATAGTTGCCTGAGCTTCTGAAGCTGCACTAGAGTCGCTGTTGTTGATGTCAGCGTATTTTTCCGTACCTCCGTAGAGTTCAGGGTCAGACCAGTCCTTAAACTGGGAACCATACTGGATGCGCGAATCACGATCATCCAATTTTTCAATCGTATTGCCTGCTCCTGCTAGAATCTTGAAGTAGTCTAAGGAAATTTTCGAGCGTTCACTACCACGTCCTTTGTGCTCACGTTTAACACGAAGAGTCAATGTGTGAGGTCCGTCAGATAATCCTGCGAAACGACCGATGAGACTGCCTTTTTCAGTTGCCCCAGCAGTGTGGAAATCAAGTTCGCCGACCTCTTTGCCATCAATTTTAGCAGTAGCAAGACCTAGTTCAGATGATTTTAGTCCATAGATTTCGATGCCAACACCATTGAAAGGAATGGTTGCAGTGATGTCTTCGTCTGTGTAGTCTCCTTTTGAAAGATCAGCAAATTTCTCTGTTCCTCCAAATAATTCTGAATCTGCCCAGTTTCCAAAGGCAGCTCCGTACTGGATACGGCTATCTCGGTCGTCTATCAACTCGCTGTATGTTTCGACAGTGGCCTGTTCAGAAACTTGTGTGGCAAGCTCGCCCAGCATAGCCTTGACGGTGTAGGTATAGGCGAGTTGAGAATTTAGTGAGCGGTCGATAAAGTGGGTTTGATTGGTTACAAATTCTCTAGTTGCAGAGGTTTGACCAGATTCATCTTTTACTTGTCTTTGGATGACATAGTGGGTAGCGCCTTCTACTTGGTTGAAGGTGAGTTCGGCAGTGGCACCATTTTGTCGAACTGCTGTCAGACTGGTTACACGACCAGGGAAATGTTCAAAGGTAATGACGTCACCTTTTCGCGTTGCAAGCTGGATACGATTATCTTTAAGGATTGTTGCCTTGACTGGTTTGCCATTGACCTTGATCTGACTGGCTTCGATATTTGGATAGTCTACAATTAGGTCTCCACCGACATTTGACAGGAAGGACAAGCTTTGCAGGTTTTTATCTTTCCACTTCATGCTGACTTCAAAGTTTCCTCGAGTAACCAAGCCAGAAACTTGACCGTCTTTCCAGGCATCTGGAAGGGCTGGCAATGGTGCAATATAGCCAGTATGAGATTGGAGGAGCATTTCTGCCATCCCGCTAGTTGCTCCAAAGTTCCCGTCGATTTGGAATGGTGCGTGCGTATCCCAAAGGTTTTCTAGGGTTGAGTACTTGAGCTGTTCAGCGAGTAGACGATGGGCACGATTGCCGTCTAAGAGGCGAGCCCAGAGGTTGATTTTATTAGCCTTAGACCAACCAGTCCCACCATCTCCACGGTGATTGAGGGTTGCACGTGCAGCCTCTAGGTATTCAGCCTGGTCCTTGCTAAAGAGCGTACCTGGGAAGAGACCAACTAGATGGGAAACGTGGCGGTGGTTGTTTTCAATGCCTTCGTTGGTGAATTGTGGACTGTCCTCCTCATACCATTCCTTGATGCGTCCTTCTTTATTGATGTGAAGTGGTTTTAGTTTGTCAAATTTAGCCTTGACCTCTGTGACTAAGTCTTGGTCGACATTCAGATGATTGGCGACTTCCATATAGTCATGGAATAGCTGCCAGACTAGCGACTGGTCAAAGGTGTTTCCGATTGTGATGGTCCCGTGTTCTGGTGAGTAGGATGGCGAAGACACCCAACGGTCACTGGCCTGGTCATAGTGCAAGAAGGAGTTCCAGAACTTGGCGGTTTCCTTGAGCATAGGATAAATCTTTTCTTTGAGATAAGTCTCGTCCTTGGTGAATTTATAGTAGTCATAGACGTTCTGCATCATCCAGGCATTAGCAGCTGGCGACCAACCCCAATAATAATTCCAACCAGGAGTAGTCCAGCCAAATGGAGTTGCTTGAGTGTGGACCAGCCAACCATTTTCTTGTCCGTCTTTGGATTCGATACCTGCGTATTCCTTGGCAGCGATACGACCATAGTAACGCATGTCGTCAATGTAATTGATCATTGGCTTGGCTGTCTCAGCAAGGTTGCTCATATAGGCTGGCCAATAGTTCATTTGCAAATTGACATTGAGGTGGTAATCAGCGTTCCAAGGTGGATTGTCTACAGCATTCCAGACTCCTTGTAGGTTGGCAGGAAGGGCATCTGTCCGATCACGAGACGAACTGATGAGTAGATATCGGCCATATTGGAAGAAGAGTTCTTCCAGTTTTTGCCCTTTGCTAGGGTTATAGCTTTGAAGGGCCTCTTTTGTCGTTTGAGCGGTCTTGCTTCCACCTAGATTTAGTTTAACGCGGTTAAAGAGATTTTGGTAATCCTTGATATGGTCTTGCTTAAGTGTCTCGTAGTCTTTGGCCTTAGCTGCTTCTACAATCCCTTTAACCGTTTTTTCGAGGTCGATGTCTTTTCGATAGTTGGTTTTAGGATTTTGAGCAAAGTTAGTCTTGGCGCTGAGATAGAGGGTCGCATAGCTTGCGCCTGTAACGGTCAGCGTTTCGTCCTGAACCGTCACCTTTCCGTCCGTTTTAATTCCCAGATAGGATGCAAATTTGAGGCCGTTATCTTTGACAGTCCCTTTTAGAAGGATTCCGTTTGCATCTGTAGTGACATGTCCGTTCTTATAGTTGGAATATTCCCAAGAGTATTCACCATTAGCAAGCAAGTCTTCTGTCAAGCTGTTCCAAAGGGTAAAGTCAAGCTTCTTATTTCCTTTTTTGGTCAAGTGGGTCACGGTGACATCATCAGGATAGCTGGAGAAGGTTTCACGTTTGAAGGTCGTCCCATCTTGGGTGTAAGAAGTGGTCGTAGTAGCCTCTGTGATATCCAAACCACGGTGATAATCTGTTACTGTATCTAGACCCTTTTTCTGGTTATTGAAGACCATAAAAATATCACCAAAGGCTAGGTAACGTCCATACTGGGCGTTGTTTGGTCCGACTAGATTTTGTTCAGCCAGTTGTTTGGCTTTTTGGCGGTCACCATCTTCGAGAGCCTTACGAATTTCTGCTAGGACCTTGTAGCGATCCTTGTAGTTTCCACCATTATAGTCGGTGCTATCGGGCCGGGGACCTCCTGACCAGAGGGTCTTTTCGTTATACTGGATTCTCTCTTCACCGATCAGACCAAAGACCTTAGCTCCCATCTCGCCATTTCCGACTGGAAGGGCTTGTTTTTCCCACCCATCATAGGAGGGAGCTGTTGGCTGATCGTAGTTGAGTTGATAGTTTTCTTGCTTTGTCACGGGTAGCTCGGTATTTTCATTCTCCTTGTTTTCGTTTGATTCAACAATAGCCTCAGCACTAGTTTGGCTATTTGTAGCTTGTGGAGTCTCAGCAGGTTTACTTCCAGCAGGATTGCTTTCGACATCTGACTTCTCAACTAGAGCTGGTTTAGTGGTCTCAGTCGGTTCAATCTGCTCTGATCCACTATCAGGTTTAATAGTAGTCTCGACAATACTTGGGGCATTTTGTTGTACTTCAATACCATCAGCTGAGACTGTATGACTAGATAGAAAAACAGCCCCCAGCAAAACAGAAGCAGTCCCAACCGTTAGTTTGCGGATGCTATAGCGACAGGATTTCTCCCAAAATATTTTCTCCCTAGAAATTTCTATTTGTTTTGGAACCGTTTATATTTTGTAAAACAAAGCCCTATATTTTTTCTATTTAAATCCCATTCTACTGATTACCTATTATTTGTCAAGAGGTTTCTAGTGAAAAACATATTTGAGATTGCTTTTTCTTAAAATAGTAGAATAAGCAGGATAGAGTCACTCTTTTCCAATGATCAACTAGAAGATCATTTATTACCAAAAAACGGTTGAGAGTATCCCCAACTGTAAGTGTTTATTTCGGATGCCTTTTGGCAAAGTCAACAAAGTGAAATTTTTCTAATTTATGGCGACTTTCGGTGAACTGAAACTGGCGCCCGTCTTGGAGATAGACTTTTGACTTGATTGAAACGACATAAGGGTCTTTACCTATGTCCATGAGAATCTTGTCCCTATCGTTACTATGATCGATAGTGATTTCCTTTTGAGCATAATCAATAAGAAGTTTGAGGTCATCCTCTATATAAGAATAGATAGAATGCTCAGCAATTTGGCGAGTGACATTTGGGATTAGTTCCATATCCAGATAGTCCGTATCCAGAACCGATACTAGGTCATCCACCACACGCTGGCGGACCACCTTCCACACCATCCTAAACTCTGGAAAGCCGGTTATCAGTGAGGACTTTTTATCGATAATGATCTTGTCCAGACTGACGACATTAGTCTTAGAGCGAAGTCCAGGTTCCTGGACCAGTTCTTGGTAGCTGGTTAGGTTGGAGACAGGGAAATTGACCGTTTCTTCTTTGACGACTTGAGAACCTTGCCCTTTTATCTTTTTGATCAATCCTTCCTCTTGGAGTAAGGAAAGAGCCCTTCGGACAGTATCACGACTCACTTGATATTGGTTCATGAGGTCGTGCTCACTAGGAAGGAACTCTCCGATAGCGTAAGTCTCATTTTGAATGTTTTCTTGTATTTGCTTAAATAATTGTTGGTATTTCTTCATCTTGCTTCCTTATACTCTTCGAAAATCAAATTCAAACCACGTCAGCGTCGCCTTACCGTACTCAAGTACAGCTTGCGGCTAGCTTCCTAGTTTGTTCTTTGGTTTTCATTGAGTATTAAATGGGTTTTGAGTCTTATTCTATACATACTTGTATCTATTTTACCATACAAGTGTACGAAATTTTACAAAAAAATCCTCTATTTATACCAAACAAGTTGCATACAAGTTTGGTATCGTTTACAATAGAACTATCAAGTCAAGCATGCTTTGACAAGTATAAGGAGAATCAAATGGGAAAATTTGAACAAGAAGCCAAAGATCTGCTTCAAGCAATCGGAGGTAAGGAGAATGTCACTGCCGTAACCCACTGTGCGACACGGTTGCGGTTTGTTCTAGGAGATGATAAGAAGGCTAATGTTAAAGCTATCGAGTCAATTCCAGCTGTTAAAGGAACCTTTACAAATGCAGGTCAATTTCAGGTGATTATTGGGAATGACGTGCCGATTTTTTATAATGATTTTACAGCTGTTTCTGGAATTGAGGGTGTCTCCAAAGAAGCAGCCAAGTCCGCAGCTAAGAGCAATCAAAACCTGGTCCAACGTGTCATGACCACTCTAGCAGAAATCTTTACGCCGATTATTCCAGCCTTGATTGTCGGAGGACTGATCCTCGGTTTTCGTAATGTCTTGGAAGGGGTGCATTGGTCGATGTTGGATGGCAAGACCATCACAGAATCTTCTCAGTTTTGGTCAGGTGTCAATCACTTCCTTTGGTTGCCTGGTGAAGCTATCTTCCAGTTCCTACCTGTAGGGATTACTTGGTCTGTTTCTCGTAAGATGGGAACCAGCCAAATCTTGGGAATTGTGCTCGGGATCTGTTTGGTATCGCCTCAGTTGCTCAACGCCTATGCGGTTGCTTCTACTTCAACAGAAGAGATTGCAGCAAACTGGGTTTGGAATTTTGGATACTTCACTGTTAATCGTATCGGTTACCAAGCCCAAGTTATCCCAGCCTTGCTTGCAGGTTTGAGTCTATCTTATCTAGAAATCTTCTGGCGCAAGCATATCCCAGAAGTGATTTCCATGATTTTTGTACCTTTCTTGTCTTTAATTCCAGCTTTGATTTTGGCTCATACTGTCTTGGGGCCAATCGGTTGGACAATTGGTCAAGGACTTTCATCGGTTGTCTTGGCAGGATTAACTGGTCCTGTTAAATGGCTCTTTGGCGCGATATTTGGTGCCCTCTACGCTCCATTTGTCATCACTGGTTTGCACCATATGACCAATGCCATCGACACACAATTGATTGCGGATGCCGGCGGAACTGCCCTCTGGCCAATGATTGCTCTTTCCAATATTGCCCAAGGTTCTGCCGTATTTGCCTATTATTTCATGCACCGTCATGATGAGCGTGAGGCTCAAATTTCACTTCCTGCAACCATTTCAGCCTATCTCGGTGTTACAGAACCAGCCCTCTTTGGGGTCAATGTCAAATACATCTATCCATTTGTAGCTGGGATGATTGGTTCTGCTCTTGCAGGTATGCTTTCTGTGACATTTAACGTGACTGCTGCTTCTATCGGTATCGGTGGATTGCCAGGTATTCTTTCTATTCAACCACAATACATGCTTCCATTTGCAGGAACTATGTTAGTCGCTATTGTTGTACCAATGCTCATGACTTTCTTCTTCCGTAAGGCAGGTTTCTTTACAAAAACAGAGGACGATACAGCCTTGCAAGCAGAATTCGTTGCCCAAGAAGAAGCAGAATTTGTCAGTCATGAACCAGTAGAACTTACTCCAGTAGAAATTGTTAGCCCACTGACTGGTCAAGTAAAAGAACTAAGTCAAGCAACTGATCCAGTCTTTGCTTCAGGTGTCATGGGACAAGGTCTAGTCATTGAACCAAGCCAAGGTGAGTTGACTTCTCCAGTCAATGGGACAGTGACGGTTCTTTTCCCTACCAAGCATGCCATCGGTATTGTCTCTGATGAGGGAGTGGAATTACTCATCCACATCGGTATGGATACAGTAGGTCTTGATGGCAAAGGATTTGAAAGTCATGTAGCCCAAGGAGCCCACGTCACAGTTGGTCAGAGACTAATTAGCTTTGATATAGATGCTATCAAGGCTGCGGGTCTCGTAACAGAAACTCCTGTTATCATCACCAACCAAGATGCTTATACAGCGACTATTACTGGAACTTATCCGACGATAATTCAAGCTGGTCAACCGCTCATGCTTGCAACACGGATCTAATTAAAATAGCACAAATAGGGAAGGAACACAGGTTCCTCCCTTTTATCGGAAAAGGAGAAATAGATGACACTTGATAAACGAAAAGTAGTCTATCAAATCTATCCAAAATCATACAAAGACACTACTGGAAATGGCATTGGAGATTTCCGTGGGATTATCGAAAAAATCCCCTATCTAGCCAAGCTAGGTGTGGATATGGTCTGGCTCAATCCATTCTACCCAAGTCCTCAACGGGATAATGGTTATGATATTTCAGATTATATGGCTGTGGATCCCCTTTTTGGTGATATGGCTGATTTTGAAGAGATGGTGCGTGTTGGTAAAGAGTACAAGATTGACTTTATGTTAGATATGGTGCTCAATCATTGTTCGACCGAGCATGAATGGTTTCAGAAAGCCCTGGCTGGTGACAAGTATTACCAAGACTTTTTCTTCATCCAAGATCAACCGACAGACTGGATTTCTAAGTTTGGTGGCTCTGCTTGGGCACCTTTCGGGGAGACAGGGAAATATTATCTCCACCTCTTTGATGAGACTCAGGCAGATCTTAACTGGCGCAATCCCAATGTCCGCAAAGAGTTGTTCAAAGTGGTCAACTTCTGGCGGGATAAGGGTGTCAAAGGTTTCCGATTTGATGTGATCAATTTGATTGGCAAGGATGAGGTCTTAGTGGATTGCCCTGACAATGAAGGAAAGCCAGCTTACACAGACAAGCCTATTGTTCATGACTATTTGCGCATGATGAACCAAGCCACTTTTGGAACAGACGATAGCTTTATGACAGTTGGGGAAATGTCCTCTACAACCATGGAAAATTGTGTCCTCTATTCGTCACCTGACCGTCAGGAATTATCCATGACCTTCAATTTCCATCATCTCAAGGTAGATTACAAGGACGGGCAAAAGTGGACCCGAGCTCCCTTTGATTTTGAAGAATTGAAAAATCTCTACCATAGCTGGGGCAAGGAGATGAGTGATAAAAATGGCTGGAGCGCCCTCTTTTGGAACAATCACGACCAACCACGAGCCTTGAATCGTTTTGTCGATATTCAACATTTCCGCAATGAAGGGGCGACTATGCTAGCGGCAAGCATTCACCTGTCACGTGGGACACCTTATATCTATATGGGCGAGGAAATCGGAATGATTGACCCAGACTATGATTCCATGGCTGACTATGTGGATGTCGAGTCCATCAATGCTTATCAGATGCTCTTAAAAGAAGGGAAAAGTGAGCAAGAAGCCTTCCAGATTATTCAGGCCAAGTCACGAGATAATTCACGCATTCCCATGCAGTGGGATGCTTCAGAAAATGCAGGTTTCACAAGAGGAACTCCTTGGCTGAAGGCAGGGAAATCCTACCCACACATTAACGTAGAAAATGAAATCCAAGGCCCAATTTTCATCTTCTACCAAGACTTGATTCGACTTCGTAAGGAAATGCCGATCATTTCAGAAGGAAGCTACAAACCAGCCTTTGAAGACAGTAAGCAAGTCTATGCCTTTGAACGTCAGTATGAGGATGAAACATTACTGGTCCTCAATAACTTTTATGCCACAGAAGTGGAAATCGACTTGCCAGTGGTCTACCAGAAAGGACAGATTCTGATTTCAAACTATGAAGATGTAGAAGTATCAGAAAAAATTCTTCTGAAACCTTATCAAACACTGGCTATTTATGTAAAATAAACGCAGCAAGGAGCTCTCTTTCATCGAAATGAGGAGCTCCTTTTTTGTCGCCTATTGCCCTTCTTGAAAGCGTAAAACAAACTAGTCAGGAAAGTCACTTTATGGTATAATATAGAAGACTCAAAAAGAAACAGGAGAAAAAGAATGGACTTACTTTTAGCAATTGTCTTGATTGTGCTAGCTTTTCTAGGAGGAGCTCTTGGAGGGATGTACTTGGTTCGTAAGCAAATCGAAAAAGAATTTGCGGACAACCCACGTTTGAACGCTGAGGCAGTTCGTGCTCTCTTGAGCGCAAATGGTCAAAAACCAAGCGAAGCCAAGGTACAACAAGTTTACCACCAAATTATCCGCCAACAAAAAGCAGCCCTTGCTAACAATAAAAAGAAATAAATAGGAAAAGTCTGGGATGAAAGTTCCAGACTTCTCACTATGTTCAATAGCTCTCAAGGATAAGACTTTTTCCTTGCATTCTATTGATATTTGATTATGATTAAGAGAGAGGCAGTTGACATTCTATCAAGCTGTCTATCCGTTCATTTAGGACGAGTAATTATGATGAACTATCAATCAGAAAAAAGACTAGAAAGAAGACTGTATGGATAATCGACCAATTGGTTTTTTGGATTCGGGTGTCGGTGGCTTAACCGTTGTTCGTGAGCTCATGCGCCAGCTTCCCCATGAAGAAATCGTCTATATTGGAGATTCGGCACGGGCGCCCTATGGTCCCCGTCCTGCTGAGCAAATCCGTGAATATACTTGGCAGTTGGTCAACTTTCTCTTGACCAAGGATGTCAAAATGATTGTCATTGCTTGTAACACTGCGACTGCGGTCGTCTGGGAAGAAATCAAGGCCCAACTAGATATTCCTGTCCTAGGTGTGATTTTGCCAGGAGCTTCGGCAGCCATCAAGTCCAGTCAAGGTGGGAAAATCGGAGTGATTGGAACCCCCATGACGGTCCAATCAGACATCTACCGTCAAAAAATCCATGATCTGGATCCGGATTTACAGGTGGAGAGTTTGGCCTGTCCCAAGTTTGCTCCCTTGGTGGAGTCTGGTGCCCTGTCAACCAGTGTAACAAAGAAAGTGGTCTATGAAACCCTGCGCCCCTTGGTTGGAAAGGTGGATAGCCTGATTTTGGGTTGTACCCATTACCCACTCCTTCGCCCTATCATCCAAAATGTCATGGGGCCTAAGGTTCAGCTCATCGATAGTGGGGCAGAGTGTGTACGGGACATCTCGGTTTTGCTGAACTATTTTGAAATCAATCGTAGCCGAGATGCGGGACCTCTTCAACATCGTTTTTACACAACAGCCAATAGCCAAAGTTTTGCCCAGATTGGAGCAGAATGGCTGGAAAAAGAGATTCATGTGGAGCATGTAACTTTATGACAAATAAAATTTATGAATACAAGGATGACCAGAACTGGTATGTCGGTGTATGGGATGTCTATGGAGGCATCTATAGCCTTATCAAAGATCCTCTCGAGCTTGATTTTATGGATTTAGCGCGGATTTTTCGTGACGAGGAAAACGGCTTTCCGATTACGATAACGGTGATGCGCTGGTCTTCTAACTTTCGTCTGCTCTCCTTTATCGTTGAGATTTTAAATGCAGAAGCAGGTCGCAATCTAGAAGTCATCCAACGTCAGGGGGCTCTGCTCTTGGTTGAAAATGGAAAGCTTTTGCATGTCGAATTGCCTAAAGAAGGAGTCAATGTAGAAGACTTCTTTGAGACTAACAAGGTCAGAGAAACTTTATTGATTGCGACTCGTAACGAAGGCAAGACCAAGGAATTCCGAGCTATCTTTGACAAGTTAGGTTACGACGTGGAAAATCTCAATGACTATCCAGATCTGCCTGAAGTAGCTGAAACAGGCATGACCTTTGAAGAAAATGCTCGACTTAAAGCAGAAACTATTTCCCAATTAACAGGAAAGATGGTTTTGGCAGATGATTCAGGTCTCAAAGTCGATGTCCTTGGTGGCTTGCCAGGTGTTTGGTCAGCCCGTTTTGCAGGAGTGGGAGCGACTGATCGTGAAAACAACGCCAAACTCTTGCACGAATTGGCCATGGTCTTTGAACTCAAGGACCGCTCAGCTCAATTCCATACAACCCTAGTCGTAGCTAGTCCAAACAAGGAAAGCTTGGTTGTTGAAGCTGACTGGCCAGGACACATTAACTTTGAACCCAAGGGTGAAAATGGCTTTGGTTATGATCCCCTCTTCCTTGTAGGAGAGACAGGCAAATCCTCAGCTGAATTAACCCTGGAAGAAAAAAATAGCCAATCCCACCGTGCCTTAGCTGTTAAGAAACTTTTGGAGGTATTTCCATCATGGCAAAGCAAACCATCATTGTAATGAGTGACTCTCATGGAGATAGCTTGATTGTGGAAGAAATTCGTGACCGCTATCTAGGTAAAGTTGATGCCATTTTTCACGATGGTGACTCTGAACTCCGTCCAGACTCTCCGCTTTGGGAGGGCATCCATGTCGTCAAAGGCAACATGGACTTTTATGCTGGTTATCCAGAACGGTTGGTGACTCAACTTGGTCCCACCAAGATCATCCAGACGCATGGACACTTGTTTGACATCAATTTCAACTTTCAAAAGTTGGACTACTGGGCTCAGGAAGAAGAAGCCGATATCTGTCTCTATGGTCACTTGCATGTGCCAAATGCTTGGATGGAAGGCAAAACACTCTTTTTAAATCCAGGCTCCATCAGCCAACCACGAGGAACCATCAGAGAATGCCTCTATGCCCGTGTGGAGATTGATGACAGCTATTTCAAAGTGGACTTTTTGACACGTGATCATGAGGTTTATCCAGGCTTGTCCAAGGAGTTTGCTCGATGATTGCCAAGGAATTTGAAGCATTTTTACTGGAGCAGGAAGAGACTTTTCTTACCCCTGCTGACAATCTAGCAGCCTTGATTGATACCCATAACGCTGACCATGCGATTTTGGTGTTGAGCCAAATCACCTATACCCGTATCCCTGTTGTGACCTTTGACAAACGCTTTGTCGGAACCATTGGTCTGAGAGACATTTTGGCTTATCAAATGGAGCAAGGTTTGACGGATGAGCAGATGGCAACGACAGACATCGTCAATATGACTAAGACAGATGTGGCAGTCGTCGCTCCAGACTATAACATCACTGAAGTCCTCCATAAACTGGTGGATGAACCCTTCTTGCCAGTCGTAGATGATGAAGGAATTTTCCAAGGAATCATCACGCGCAAATCTATCCTCAAGGCCGTCAATGCTCTCTTACATGACTTTAGTAAGGAATATGAGATTCGATGCAAATGAGAGATAGGATTTCAGACTTTTTAGAGGGAAAGCAGGGCTTGTCTGCCAATTCAAAGCAGTCCTATAAGTATGATTTGGAGCAATTTTTAGACATGGTAGGTGAGCGGATCTCTGAAACTAGTCTCAAGATTTACCAAGCCCAGCTAGCCAATCTAAAAATCAGCGCCCAGAAGAGAAAACTTTCGGCCTGTAACCAATTTCTCTACTTTCTCTATCGAAAAGGAGAAGTGGACAGCTTTTACCGTCTGGAATTAGCCAAACAAGCTGAAAAGAAGACTGAAAAACCAGAGATTCTAAATTTAGACTCTTTTTGGCAGGAAAGTAATTATCCAGAAGGACGCTTGCTGGCGCTTCTTATCTTGGAAATAGGGCTCTTGCCAAGTGAGATTTTAGCCCTTAAGGTTGCAGATATCAATCTGGATTTTCAGGTGTTGCGAATTAACAAGGCTTCCCAACAGAGGATTGTCACCATACCCACGACCTTGATTCCAGAGCTAGAACCCTTGATGGGGCAGACCTATCTCTTTGAAAGGGGAGGGAAAGCCTATTCTCGTCAATGGGCTTTTCGTCAGCTGGAGTCCTTTGTCAAGGAGAAAGGTTTCCCAACCTTATCCGCTCAAGCCTTGCGGGAACAGTTCATTCTAAGACAGATAGAAAACAAGGTCGATTTGTACGAAATTGCAAAAAAACTAGGATTAAAAACAGTCCTGACCTTAGAAAAATATAGATAATGGATATTAAATTAAAAGATTTTGAAGGGCCCCTGGACCTGCTCTTGCACTTAGTCTCAAAGTATCAGATGGATATCTACGATGTGCCTATTACAGAAGTTATCGAACAGTATCTAGCCTATGTCTCAACTCTGCAGGCCATGCGTCTGGAAGTAACGGGCGAGTATATGGTTATGGCCAGTCAGCTCATGCTGATCAAGAGCCGCAAGCTCTTGCCAAAGGTAGCAGAAGTGACAGACTTAGAGGATGACCTGGAGCAGGACCTTCTCTCCCAAATCGAAGAATACCGCAAGTTCAAGCTCTTGGGTGAGCACTTGGAGGCTAAGCACCAAGATCGGGCCCAGTACTATTCCAAAGCGCCAACAGAGTTGATTTACGAGGATGCGGAGCTTGTGCATGACAAGACGACCATTGACCTCTTTTTGGCTTTTTCAAATATCCTAGCCAAGAAAAAAGAGGAGTTCGCACAGAATCACACGACCATCTTGCGAGATGAGTATAAGATTGAGGACATGATGGTCATCGTAAAAGAGTCCTTGACTGGACGAGACCAGTTGCGCTTGCAGGATTTGTTCAAGGAAGCCCAGAATGTTCAAGAGGTTATTACCCTCTTTTTGGCAACCCTAGAGTTAATCAAAACTCAGGAACTGATCCTCGTGCAAGAGGAGAGTTTCGGAGATATCTATCTCATGGAAAAGAAGGAAGAAAGTCAAGAGGCACAAAGCTAGACTTGATAGAGAGGAAAGATGAGTACTTTAGCAGAAATAGAAGCGCTCTTGTTTGTAGCAGGTGAAGATGGGATTCGGGTCCGTCAGTTGGCTGAACTCCTCTCACTGCCACCGACAGGTATCCAACAGAGTTTAGAAAAATTAGCCCAGAAATATGAAAAAGACCAAGAGTCGAGCTTGTCCCTGATCGAGACAGGTGGCGCATACAGATTGGTCACTAAGCCTCAATTTGCAGCGATTTTGAAGGAATACTCCAAGGCACCCATCAACCAAAGTTTGTCTCGGGCTGCCCTTGAGACCTTGTCCATCATTGCCTACAAGCAACCGATTACTCGAATTGAGATTGATGCTATTCGTGGGGTTAATTCTAGTGGAGCTCTAGCTAAGCTACAAGCTTTTGAATTGATAAGAGAAGATGGAAAGAAAGAAGTGTTGGGCCGCCCCAACCTCTATGTGACTACGGATTATTTCCTAGATTACATGGGAATTAACCATTTGGAAGAACTGCCAGTGATTGATGAGCTTGAGATTCAAGCCCAAGAAAGCCAATTATTTGGTGAAAGGATAGAAGAAGATGAGAATCAATAAATATATTGCCCACGCAGGTGTGGCCAGTAGGAGAAAAGCAGAAGAGTTGATCAAGCAAGGTTTGGTGACAGTTAACGGCCAAGTAGTGCGTGAACTAGCAACCACCATCAAGGCTGGTGACAAGGTCGAAGTGGAAGGCCAGCCCATCTACAACGAAGAAAAGGTTTACTATCTGCTTAACAAACCACGTGGAGTGATTTCCAGTGTGACAGATGATAAGGGTCGTAAGACTGTTGTGGACCTCTTGCCCAATGTCAAGGAACGCATTTACCCTGTGGGACGTTTGGACTGGGATACATCCGGTGTCTTGATTTTGACCAATGATGGTGACTTTACGGATGAAATGATTCACCCCCGTAATGAGATTGACAAGGTCTATGTCGCGCGTGTTAAAGGCGTGGCCAATAAGGACAATCTCCGCCCCTTGACCCGTGGTCTTGAAATTGATGGCAAGAAAACCAAGCCAGCTGTTTATGAAATTCTCAAAGTGGATCTAGTTAAAAATCGCTCTGTGGTACAGTTGACCATCCATGAAGGGCGTAACCATCAGGTTAAAAAGATGTTTGAAGCTGTCGGTCTTCAAGTGGATAAGTTATCTCGGACACGTTTTGGACACTTAGACTTGACAGGTCTTCGTCCAGGAGAATCCCGTCGCCTTAATAAAAAAGAAATCAGCCAACTACACACCATGGCTGTGACAAAAAATTAATGAAACGAATCTTAATAGCGCCAGTACGCTTTTACCAACGCTTTATCTCGCCAGCCTTTCCACCTTCTTGTCGCTTTGAGCCGACTTGTTCCAACTACATGATTCAGGCTATTGAAAAACATGGCTTCAAGGGTGTTCTGATGGGCTTGGCTCGGATTTTGCGTTGTCATCCTTGGTCGAAAATAGGAAAAGATCCTGTCCCAGACCACTTTTCCCTCAAACGGAATCAAGAAGAGTAAGTCAGTATAATCATCACCTTTTCTGTTAAAACATCTCAATATATATATAAATTTAATTTTTTACTTATATTGATTTTTAAAGTGAAATAATGTAAAATATTTAAGGATAAGCTAAATTTTTTGGACATAAAAAGGGAGGAACTCCACACTATGATGAAGAGAGTGTACAAAAAAGCTGTATTGTTTTTTATTACAATCATCAGTCTTTTATGTATAATATTTCCATTAGAGAGCTCGTCTGCTCTAACAAGGAGTAGGAATGATATCGATTTATCTAATATCAATTTATATCAGTTCGCTTTGAGACAGGAAAATATGGAAATTTTGAGTCAAAATGGCTCAGTAGTAAAGGATGTTGTGCCAGCTAATGGTAACTGGAAGAATAGTACAGTATTTTCATTAAAGGTAGATAAAACAAAGGAAAATCAGGATTTTTCAGAACCACTTGCTCTGAAGTTTACTAATGCAGGTACAGTTTATGATAAGGTTGTGGATGTATATATCACCGTTAATAGTGTGACAACACATCTTGCGTCTAAAAATGATGATTATAATAACAGCGCAAAAACAGTTGTCCCTTTTTTAACAGTGGACGAAAATTGGGGGACGAAATCAATCCAAATAATGGATTATATCTATCCTTCTCATCCTACCGTCACTCATGATATGTATCAAACTTATTGGTTCGATGCTAATGTAACAGCTGAGTTGAGATATCAGGATGGCACGCCTTGTGATTTAAAGATGGTTATGAACCCTTCTGATATTGATGTTATTAGTAGGGGTCTAAAAGAGTCATTCTCGTTATATAATATTGACAATACGATTGATAAGATAGTGGAGAATAACGCCAACAATCTTAACGAGTCTACTAGTGGGAATAAAACAACATGGTTACCTACAAACCCTGCTGGAACAAGTGGGGATTGGAATGAGCATAATATAACGGGTCTTGCAGTTCGATCAGTAGATAATAAAATGTCCTTTTCTTATGGAACAACGGCTGTGTGTGGTGGACTCTTTGGGTTCTACACTGAGGTGCCCTCTACACCGCCTACAAAAGAAGTAGATAAAAACGCTATTACACCAGTAGTTGGTCAGGAGTTGACGTATACAACTAAATACAAGATGCCGGTTCCAGGTAAGGATGTTATCGATGACCTAACTTCCATGAAGATGATTGATACTTTTGATGAACGATTAGACTATAAGAGTCTGACTGTTCAGCTTGAAGGACAGACCTTAACGGAAGGAACGGATTATACTGTAACGGTTGAGAAACAAAAGGTGACAGTTACTATTGATCAAAAACATCTAAAACGAGGCAATGGTGGCCAGAATTATACGATTACCTATAAGACGGTAACAAATGATAAAATTCTCCAAAACGGTACAGAAATTGAGAACCGTGTTACTCAAGAGATAGACAATGTTCCGTCTCACTCAAACACTGTTACGACAAAGGTTTTATATAAGAAAACGCATGAATTTATCAGTGGTACACCAGATAAAACTTTACCACAAGCCGTTCTAGATTTATTACCAGCGGATCAATTAAATATTCCAAATGGAACAACCGTGACACCGGATCAACCCAAAAATGGTATTACAAAAGTCAGCGTTCCTGAAGGTAATTGGGTCTTTAAGGGATATGATAAAAATTCTGAGGTTATCAATAACAAAGACGCTCACTTTATTGGGAAATGGGTTATTGAAGAATATACCAAACCTGTTAAAGATGTTCAAAATGATTCAGGTACAACGATTAATGGTAAAGCCGTCCAACCGGGAGATGTTTTAACCTATACTATAAAATATACCAATACAACTGATAGTGATCGTGATGTTACTATAACAGATACTATTCCAAAGCTAACAACCTATGTAGATAATTCTGCAGATAATAGTGGTGCATATGCTGATGGTAAACTTACTTGGGTAAAAAGAGTTTTGAAGGATGAGACCTTCGTAGTTACATTTAAAGTAAGAGTAAACGAGAACGTTGATGGTGAGGAAATTATCAACACTGGGCATGTGAGTGATGGATTAATGGATGTGGATACCAATCCAACTAATAATCCAACGCCTAAAAAACCTAAAAAAGATGTTGTAAATGATTCAAATATTAGTATTGATGGTGAAAAAGTTCAGTGGGGGCAGGTTCTAACTTACACAGTAACTTACCAGAACACAACTGGAGAGTCACGTGATGTTACTATAACAGATACTATTCCTAAGTACACCACTTATATTGAAGACTCGGTAGACAATGAGGGAACATTCACTAATGGTAAGATTACTTGGACAAAGAATGTTGCTAACGGCGAAATCTTCAAGGTGTCCTTTAAAGTGAAAGTTAATGATGATGCTAATGATAAATTGATTGAGAACACAGCCCAAGTAGCATCTGGAGACAATGAAGTTAAAACCAATACAACGAAAAATTCAACGCCAACTAGAACCAGTGTCAAAGTGACAAAAGTGTGGGATGATTACAATGATAAATATAAAAAACGTCCACAATCTATTGTCGTTAACCTATTAGCAGATGGTGAAGTTATTCAAACTGCGACGATTGTTGCTGATGCAAATGGAAATTGGATGCATGAATTTACTAATTTACCAGAATATACAAGTAATGACAAAAAGATAGATTATACTGTTAGTGAAGATGTAGTTAAGGGTTATGATACAACATACTCTGCTAACAATAATGGAAATATAACAATCACAAATACTGTTCAAAAGGAATATGGTTTGCCTGGAACAGGAGGTAAGGGAGTATTGTTATATATGATTGTTGGAGGAATAATGATCGTAGTTTCAGTTATTCTTTTAGTTTTACGTCGTAAGCAACACGTAAGAAAATATTAATTACGATCTGTTCTTTATAAAAAATAAAATAATTTATTTCAAGGAGAATAAACATGAAAAAAATAAAATGGGCATTAATAGGCTTTGTAGCTGTATTAATGATGATTGTTAGCAATAAGGTATTTGCTAGTGATACCTATACGGTGACCTTAAATGGAACAACAACAGGTCATACTTATGAAGTTTACCAAATCTTTAGTGGGGACTTATCGAATAGTACTCTTTCAAATATAAAATGGGGGAAGGGTGTCAGTGCAGCTGGACAAACAGCCCTTGGTGATGCCGTGGCTAAAGCTGAGAGTTTAGATGGGAAGGCTACAGATGCGACAGAAGCACAGCAATTTGCTAAAGATGTTGCATTATATCTGCAGACCCCTTCTGCAACAGTAGTAAGTACAGAGACAACAACAATCATTTCAGGTTTATCTGCAGGATACTACTTGATCAAAGATAAAGAAGGAACGCAAAATGGTACTAATGATGCGTATACTCGCTTTATTCTAGAGGTGGTTAAGAATACACAAGCAAAATTGAAATCGGATGTTCCCAAAATTGAAAAGAAAGTTCAATCAGGAGATGATTATCGTGATGCAGCTAGTTATGCAATTGGAGAGTCAGTACCTTATCAATTGACAGCTACATTGCCAAGCAATTATGAATCCTATAAAGAATACTATCTTTCATTTAATGATTCATTGTCTTCTGGTTTAACTTATAATAATGATGCGAAAGTCTATGTTGTGAATGGTTCTACTGAGCAGGAAATAACAAACAAATTTACAATTGCTGCGGATGGCTCAAGTTATGTAGTGAATGACTTGAAAACTGTGTCAGAAGATGATCGCGGTCAAACAGTAAATATTACAAAAGATTCAAAGATTGTTGTGCGTTATACAGCGAAACTTAATGAAAGTGCAGTAATTGGATCAACAGGAAATTCAAATACAGCTAGCTTAACCTATTCAAACAATCCAAATAGTACAGGTGGTGGAAGTAAGGGAGTGACACCAAAGGATAAAGTTGTTGTCTTTACTTATCAAGTCATTGTAAATAAAGTGGATCAAGATTCAAGAACTCCTCTTAAAGGAGCAGGTTTCACACTTTATAAAAAAGATTCTACTGGAGTCTACAATAAAGTAGAAGAGATAACAGCCGGCGAAACTACGACTTTTACATTTAAAGGTCTTAATGTTGGCGATTATAAACTTTCTGAGACGGTTACACCTGCTGGTTACAATACAATTGCAGACGTAGAGTTTACAATTTCTGCCGATGTGGATAAAGCGTCTGATAACCCAATTTTAAATACATTAGAGGCGACGTCAACGTCTACTAATAAACTGGTGTTTACTTCTAATATTGTCGATGGCTCATTAACCACTACAGTTGTCAATAAGAAAGGTTCAATTCTTCCTTCAACAGGTAGTGTTGGAACAACAATGCTGTATGTTATGGGTTCGCTCTTAGTGATTGGAGCAGGAATTTTACTAGCTGTAAGAAAGAAAACAAATAATTAAGATTATAAAAAGGAGATAGTTTATAATATCTATCTCCTTCATTTGATTAAAAGGGGGTGAGGTGTCCGGTATGATTTCTTTTATTAAGAGGCAATTTGTTACTATTTTGTTGATTGTCCTTTTATTAAGTGGTTTATCGTTAATATTATATCCAACATTTAGTGATATTTGGAATTCTTATCACCAGTCAGAAGCCATTGCATCCTATAAGCGTGATGTAGAAATAATAAATCAACAAGAAAAAGATAATCAACTGTCTGAAGCGGAACTGTACAATAAGCAGTTACCTATCGGTGTCAATCCTCATCTCAATCTTACCAAGGATGAGGAGGAAAGGTACAACACAACATTGGATATTACTGGTACTGGAATCATGGCTTATGTGGAAATACCAAAATTGAACACCAAGCTCCCAATTTACCATGGTACTGATGAAGCTGTGTTGGAGATAGCAATTGGACACATTGCGGGGACATCCCTTCCCATCGGAGGGGTGGGAACACATTCTGTTATTTCGGGACACCGTGGTCTCCCTTCAGCAAAACTATTTACAAATTTAAATGAGCTGGAAAATGGAGATACGTTTATGATTCATATTTTAGATAAAACTCTAATTTATGAAGTGGATCAGAGTTTAACGGTGCTTCCTGAAGATTTATCTGCTCTACAAATAGATTCTCAAAAAGATTATTGTACTCTGGTTACATGTACTCCTTATGGTGTTAATACTCATCGTTTATTGGTTAGAGGACATAGGGTATTTAAAGAAGGACTGAGTGAATCAAAAGATTCAGTAGCAGACTCTTCATTTATACGTATTTATCTAACTATAATGCTACTCATTTTTGCCTTTGTTTTAATATTTATCTATTTTAGAAAAAAGAAATATCAGCGGACTTATAGACGATCAAAAAGAGGGAGACGCTAATTTTCAAAACTACAATTAGAGATAACTATACTGTTTTTATAAGGAATTTTCTTTTGGTTCCTAATAGGAGAAGACCCCGTCCCAGACCACTTTTCCCTCAAACGAAATCAAGAAGAAAAATAAACCCAACATCACCTGATGTTGGGTTTTCTTGTTTATTTCAAAGCTTTTTGAGCGTCTTCGATCATGAGTTTAGTTGATTCAAGTCCGCCTCCGCTTAGATACCAGAGGTCTGGTGTTAGTTGGATAATTTTACCATTTTTAGCAGCAGGAGTTTCAGCGATAAGGGCATTTTCTAGGACGCCATCGTTGCTAGAGTTGTCCCCACCAATGGCAAGGGTACGGTTGATGACAAAGAGGATGTCAGGATTGATTTCTTTGACACTTTCAAAGCTGACTTCTTGTCCGTGTCGAGAGTCTTCAAATTGAGTATCAGTTGGCTTGAATTTCAAGGTTTGATACAAGAAAGAGAAACGAGATTGGGCACCAAAGGCAGCCATTTTTCCTTCATTGAGGAGAATCGCAAGGGCTTTTTTGTCAGAACTTTCGTTTTTGGTAGCGACTTCTTGGATGCTCTTGTCTAGGTTAGCCAATTCTTCCTTGGCTTTCTGTGTACCAGTTTCACCAAAGGCGCTTGCTAGGGATTCGATGTTGGCCTTGGTAGAAGTCCAGTAGTCGTCCTTACTTGCTTGGAAGAGCACGGTTGGGGCGATTTCTTTGAACTTGTCTACGAATTTTTGGGTACGTGGAGAAGCGATAATCAAATCCGGTTCAAGAGCAGCAATGGCTTCTAGGTCTGGCTCAACCATAGAACCAACATTTTTGACATTTCCTGCGAGATCTTTTAGGTAAGTCGGAACAGTTTTTGTAGGCATTCCAACGATATTCTTTTCAAAACCTAAAGCGCGAATAGTATCGGCAGCACCGAGGTCAAAGGTCACAATCTTTTCAGGAACCTTTGAAAGTTTGACCTCATCTAGTGAACTTTTAATGGTTATCTCTGTTGGAGCAGAGCTACTTGTCTCTGTCTGGCTAGTGCTTGAGTTTGTATTTGTACTACATGCACCAAGTAGGAGCAAGAAGCTAGCCACTAGGGCAGTGAGATAAAGTTTAAGGGATGTTTTCATGATTTCTCCTTTTTAAAATGTGATAACGATATAGGGGTCTCTTAGATAGGCTTGTTAGCTAAGAGACAGAGGAATCTCTAACATGAGTTCAGAATAGCTAGCTATAGATACAGATCTTTTTGCCATTGATATCCGCCAGCGTGATGGGAATCTCATAGAGTTGACTGAGCAGGTCAGCCTGCATGATTTGAGCAGTCGTTCCCTTGCAAAAGACTTGACCGTCTTTAAAGGCAACAATTTCATCCGCATACTGGCTGGCCATGTTGATATCGTGGAGGACGATGATAATGGTCTTGCCGAGTTCCTCCACCAGTCGCCGAAGGATCTGCATCATGCTGACACTTTGCTTGATATCGAGATTATTGAGCGGTTCGTCTAGCAAGATAAAGTCTGTATCTTGGGCCAGTACCATAGCGATAAAGACACGTTGCAACTGTCCACCAGACAGACTATCGATGTAGCGGTCTTTTAAGTTTGTCAGTTCCAGATAGTCCAGAGTTTCTCGGATTTTTTCCCAGTCTTCTGCCCTCAGTCGGCCACGGCTGTAGGGAAAACGTCCAAAGCTGACCAATTCTTCTACAGTCAATTTGGCTTGGTAATTGATCTTCTGCTTTAGGATAGTCAGTTCTTTGGCTAGTTCTTGCGAATTCCAACTCTCGATTTCACGGCCTTTGATGCTGAGAATTCCCTGATCCTTCTTGGTCAGTCTGCTCATGATGGAGAGAAGAGTTGATTTTCCAGCACCATTTGGACCAATGAAGGCTGTCAGTTTCTGAGGACTGACTTCAAGGGAAATGTCTTGCAAAATATCCTGTTTTTGAATGGATTTGTCAATGTTTTTCAGTTTCACCGACGCGCCCTCCTGTAAAGTAAGATAAAGAATAAGAGACCTCCAACGCTCTCAATAATCATGCTGATGCGAATTTCCAAAGCAAAGACTCGTTCGATGAGGGCTTGCCCCAAGGTTAAGCTAATAAATCCAATCAGAATGGCCACGATAAAGAGTAACTTGTGTCGATAATCTTTGACAATCAGGTAAGTGAGATTGGCCAGCATAAAGCCGAAGAAGGCCATAGGTCCTACCAAGGCAGTAGCCGTTGAGGTCAAAAGTACGATGCCCCAGAGGAGTTCTTTCTGTTCTTTTTCGACATCGAGCCCCAATATCTGAGCTGTTTCTCTTTGCAGGTGCAAGACATCTAGAATGACTGCTTTTCGAAAGAAAAAGATTGTCAAAGCAAGGATGATTAGAGAACCGATGGCTAGGATGGAAGTATTGAGATGCTGAAAAGAGGCAAAGAGACTGTTCTGCAGTTTATCGTATTCATTTGGATCCATCAGGACTTGGAGGAAGGTACTGATATTTCGAAAGAGACTTCCGAGTGCTAGACAGATTAGTAGGATGAAGACCAGGTCTTGTTTCATCAGTGTCTTCAAGTAGCCTTGTAAGGCAAGAAAGAAGAGGGATTGGACAAGAAGTAAGATTAAAAATTCTAAGATAGGAGACTTTTCAAACTGAAGAAATTTGCTCTCAAAAACCAGTAGCAGGGTTTGTAGCAAGACATAGAAGGATTCGATTCCCAAAATACTTGGCGTCAGGAAGCGATTTTCCGTCAGGGTTTGAAAACTAATGGTCGAAATCCCTGTTGCGATAGCTACCAAGAGATAAACGATAATCTTTTGAGAACGAAGTTTCCAAGCAAAGACAGATAGGTGACTAATAGGCCAAAAGTAGAGGAGACAAGCTCCGATGGCCAGAATAATGAGAAGGCAGAAGAGCCTGGTATGTTTGCTTTTAAACTTCATCCTTTTGTCCCCCTCTCCAGAGAAGTAGGATAAAGACGAGACTACCGATGATTCCTAGTAGGAGACTGACAGACAGCTCATAGGGCCGAATCAAGACTCGAGAGAGGATGTCGCAGGCAAGAACCAGATTGGCGCCGACCAGAGCGACCATGAGTTTGGTTTGGCTCAGATTATCTCCATAGCGCTTGCGGACCAGATTGGGAACGATGACCCCAAGAAATGGCAAGGCACCCACGGTAATCATGGTGACACTTGTCGTTAGCGCCACTAGAAAGAGGGCCAGCTTTTCAAGTAGGGAGTAAGAAATCCCCAAACTCTCGCTAGCTTCTTTGCCCAGATTCATGATGGTAAAGGTTTGGGATAATTTCCAAACGGCTATCAGGATAATGAGGCCTAAGAAGAGCCACTCATACTGATGAGTCTGAATCATGGAGAAGGAGCCCTGGGTCCAAGCAGTCATACTCTGAACCAGATTGAAACGATAGGCGATAACTTCTGTGACAGAACCGATAATCCCGCTATAGATGATCCCAATCAGAGGCAACATCCACCTTTCCTTTATTGAAAAAATAGTCATAAAGGCCAGGAAGAAGAGAGTAAATAAGATGGATGAGCCCAAAGCGAAGAGCATCTTTTGGGTCAGACTCGCAGACGGAAAGACGAAGAGGCTCAACACCATTCCCAGTTTGGCGGCTTCAGTCGTTCCAACTGTGCTTGGTGCAGCAAACTGATTTTGGGTGATAGTCTGCATGAGGAGTCCCGCCATGCTCATACTAGAGGCTGCAAGGAGAATACTGATGGTTCTTGGAAGACGCGATTCTTGAAAAAGAAGCCAAGTCTGCTGGTCAAAAGCAAAGAATTTTTCCCAAGAAAAATCACTGGTTCCTATGGTGATGGATAGAAAGACTAGGAGTAGAAGTAAGCCTGTTAAAATATGAGAGAGTTTCATACCCCGTCCTTTCGTGTAGATTTGGTACCGAAAGGTACCTGCGGATATAAATGTAACATGATTTCTTTAATCTGTCAATAAATTTTCTGACAATTTAATGTAAAAAGAAAGAAAAATTCCTGAAATAATATCTGCTCCTCTATTTTATAGGATAAACTAGTAAAAACCAATCCAACTTCCCACTATCCTTCTCCTATAAAAAGTGGTAAAATGGAGGACAGAAAGAAGGAACTGATATGACAACATTATTTTCAAAAATCAAAGAAGTAACAGAGCTTGCTGCGATCTCAGGTCATGAAGCACCTGTCCGGACTTATCTTCGTGAGAAGTTGACTCCGCATGTGGATGAAGTAGTGACAGATGGCTTGGGTGGTATTTTTGGTATCAAGCATTCAGAAGTTGCGGATGCGCCACGCGTTTTGGTCGCTTCTCACATGGACGAAGTTGGTTTTATGGTCAGCGAGATTAAGCCAGACGGAACCTTCCGTGTCGTTGAAATCGGTGGTTGGAATCCAATGGTAGTCAGCAGCCAACGTTTCAAACTCTTTACTCGTGACGGTCGTGAAATTCCTGTAATCTCAGGTTCTGTTCCTCCACATTTGACACGTGGAAAGGGCGGACCAACTATGCCTGCTATTTCGGATATTGTCTTTGATGGTGGTTTTGCAGACAAGGCTGAGGCAGAAAGTTTTGGAATCCGTCCAGGTGACACCATTGTCCCTGATAGCTCTGCTATCTTGACAGCCAATGAAAAAAATATCATTTCGAAAGCTTGGGATAACCGCTACGGTGTTCTCATGGTAAGCGAGCTTGCAGAAGCCCTTTCAGGTCAAAAACTCGGAAATGAACTCTATCTTGGCTCCAATGTCCAAGAAGAGGTTGGTCTTCGTGGCGCTCATACTTCTACAACTAAGTTTGATCCAGAAGTTTTCCTTGCTGTGGATTGCTCACCTGCTGGTGATGTCTATGGTGGCCAAGGTAAGATTGGGGATGGAACCTTGATTCGCTTCTACGATCCAGGTCATTTGCTTCTTCCGGGGATGAAGGATTTCCTTTTGACAACGGCTGAAGAAGCTGGCATCAAGTACCAATACTACTGTGGAAAAGGCGGAACGGACGCTGGAGCAGCTCATCTGAAAAATGGTGGTGTCCCATCTACAACTATCGGTGTCTGTGCCCGTTATATCCACTCTCACCAAACCCTCTACGCGATGGATGACTTCCTAGAAGCCCAAGCTTTCTTGCAAGCCTTGGTGAAAAAACTGGATCGTTCAACGGTTGATTTGATTAAACATTATTAAACATAAGGGAGGTGCCGGATGGCAGAACCAAACCTAGAAAGCCTTATAAGAGATCTCTATAACCATGCCCGTCAGGGCTTGAGTGAAGATTTAGTTGCTGCTCTCCTAGAGACTGCTAAAAAACTACCTACTACAAATGAGCAATTACTAGCAGTCCGTCTCTCAGGACTGGTCACCCGTGAATTGCTCATCAATCCCAAACACCCAGCACCTGAGTTGATCAACTTGGCTCGCTTTATCAAAAGAGAAGAAGCTAAGTACAGAGGAACCGCGGTTTCTGCTATTATGTTTGGTGAACTCTTTAAAATGCTTTGATTCCATTGAGAATCAAAGCATTTTTTATATGTCAGAAAAAACATTTTTGATGAGGAAATGAAAAAGCCATCCCATTCAGGATAGCTTCTTGGTACTTATACTCAATGAAAATCAAAGAGCAAACTAGGAAACTAACCGCAGGCTGTACTTGAGTACGGCAAGGCGACGTTGACGTGGTTTGAAGAGATTTTCGAAGAGTATTAGATTTGTTCAGCAATGACCTTTTCGGCTAGGTTCATAGCATGGTCAGACACACGAGTGTAGTGGGAAATGATGTCGATAAAGTTGACTCCAGCTTGTGTAGAACACTCACCCTTGTTAAGGCGTTTGATGTGGGTCTTTCTGAGAACGCGTTCCATATTGTTGATTTCTTTATGGCGTTCAACCAGACTTTGAGCTTTTTCAATATCATTGTTTTCCACACTATCAAGGGCATCCTTGATAAAGTCAGTAGTTTTTTGATAGATATCCGCCAATTCCTGCAAAGCAGCACCAGAGAATTGAACATTCTTACGTTGGAGGTAGTCGGTTAGGTTGAGCAAGCCTTCTGCGTGGTCCCCAATCCGTTCCAAATCACGAGATGAATCCAGGATGTTGGTCAAGACTTCGCTTTCCTTTTGACTCAAGGATTCGCTTGAGAGTCTGATGAGGTAACGAGTGAGTTTTTCATCGATAGTATTGATGGCTTCCTCTGTCTTGTGCCCTTTTTCAGCTACCTTTGCATCCAAACCGATGATATAGGTATAAGAAAGGTCAAAAGCTTTGGCTGCATAGTTCCCCAAGTGCAAGAGTTCTTTTTTGGCATTTCCTAGGGCAATAGAAGGAGATTGCTGGATAAGTTGTTCGTCGAGATAAAGAGGCTCGTACTTAACAACTTCGTCTTCGCCAGGGATAATCTTGGTTACAAAGTAGGCCAAGGCTCCGATGAATGGAAATTGTACAATGGTATTGCTTACGTTAAAGGCACCGTGAGAGAAGGCGATGGTCATCTCAGGTGAGAGATGAAGTAAAGCTTGGAAATACTCAATCATAGCAGTGAAGGGGCCTAACAAGATTAAGCAAAGGATGGTTCCTAAAACGTTAAAGGTAACGTGAGTTGCCGCAACACGTTTAGCGGAGATGTTAGCTCCAGCAGCTGCTAGGATAACGGTTAGGGTTGTCCCGATATTATCTCCGAAGAGAACTGGTAGCGAACCTTTAAGGTCAAGGAACCCACCTGCATAGAGGCCTTGCAAAATCCCGATTGTAGCCGAGGAAGCCTGGATGAGGACGGTAATCACTGCACCAGCTACTACTCCTAAAATAGGATTTTGTCCCAAGGTTACCATATATTCCTTGAATTGTGGTAAATCTTTAAGCGGACTCATACCGGCACTGATGAGGTTAAGGGCGTAAAAGATTCCCCCGACACCAAACAGGATGCGCCCGATATTGTTTGCTGTTCTGTTTTTTGTAAAGAAGAGGAACATGGTTCCAAGGAAAATCAAGGGTAAAGCATACTCACCAAGCTTGAAACCGATGATAAAGGAAGTAACGGTGGTTCCGATGTTAGCTCCCATGATAATTCCGATAGCCTGTCTAAGAGTGAGAAGACTAGCGCTGACTAGCCCAACCGTGATAACTGTGACCCCTGTACTTGACTGAATCAGGGCAGTCACGACAATCCCGACTAGAACACCTAAAAAGGGATTGCTAGTGTACTTGTCAATGTAAAAACGAAGGCGATCTCCAGCAGCTTGTTGCAAACCGTCTCCCATGGTCTTGATACTGTATAAAAACAGTCCTAGACCTCCTAAAAAGTGAAATAAAATTTCCTGCCAATTAATGGACATTTCTTTTTCCTCCGGAAAATAATAACGGAATTTCTCCTATTCTATTTTAAAGGATAAAAGTAAATCTCACAAGTGTTTAGCTGAAATTTTCATAAGAAACAAGAACTTTCTTTTAAAATGAGAGATAGATTCCCTTTGAGATAGATGATTTATAGGATTATGTCCAAATTTTACTGATTATTATCCTAGTTATAGTTTTTATGTTAAATAGATTGACATCGCTTTCGTATAGGATAAAATGAAGATGATCCTGTTCTGGTGGTGTGCACAGAGAACAGTTACTTTTTATCAAAAAAGTGAAGCGCTTACTTTATATTTTATTAGGAGGATAAGATGAAAGATCTATTTTTTGAAAAACGTTGCCGTTACAGTATTCGTAAGCTGTCAATCGGGGCTTGTTCCTTGATGATTGGTTCAGCTCTGTTTGCAAGCCCAGCTCTTGCTGAACAGGTCGCTGTCCCTGAAACAGCTACTAATACGAGCGTTCAAGCTACAAGTACTAATGAGACAACTAATCCAGACACTGCAGCTATCGAAAAACAATTATCGGAAACAGAGAACAAAGTAGCTGAGCAACCAATTTCGGAAAACACTCCAGCAATAACGGATTTGGTTAATGAAAAAGAAGAAGCAAAGCCAACTCCGACAGATAAAGCTGAAAAACCTATTCAACCAACTGAAAAAGAAGAAGTCAAACCAGAGGAAGCTCCTCAAGTGGCTGAGAAGAAAGCCGACAAACCGACTCTAGCAGACGTTCCTAAAAATGAAGAAAAGAGTCTCCGACCAAAAGAAATCAAATTTGATACATGGGAAGATTTGTTGAAATGGGAACCGGGTGCGCGTGAGGATGATCCCATTAACCGTTCCTCAGTTGAACTCGCCAAGCGCCATAGAGGTCAGTTGGTCAATGAAAAAGCAAGCAGAAGAGCCAAGGTTCAGGCGCTGGCAAATACCAACTCGAAAGCTAAAGACCACGCTTCTGTTGGTGGAGAAGAATTCAAGGCCTATGCTTTTGACTACTGGCAATACTTGGATTCAATGGTCTTCTGGGAAGGCCTAGTCCCTACTCCAGATGTCATTGATGCCGGTCACCGCAACGGAGTTCCCGTTTATGGAACACTCTTTTTCAACTGGTCAAACAGCATTGCTGACCAAGAGAAATTTGCAGCTGCCTTGAAACAAGACGCAGATGGCACCTTCCCTATCGCACGAAAACTTGTCGATCTTGCTAAGTATTACGGATTTGATGGCTATTTCATCAATCAGGAAACAACGGGTGAATTGGTAGAACCTCTTGGTGAAAAAATGCGCCAATTCATGCTCTATACAAAGGAATATGCAGCTAAGGTCAACCACCCAATCAAGTATGCTTGGTACGATGCCATGACCTACAAATACGGTCGTTACCACGAAGATGGCCTAGGTGATTACAACTACCAGTTCATGCAAAAAGAAGGAGACAAGGTACCTGCAGATCAATTTTTTGCCAATTTCAACTGGAACAAGGAAAAGAATGACCACTCCGTAGAGATGGCAAAATGGCTAGAACGTAGCCAGTATGATGTCTTTGCAGGCTTGGAATTGCAACAAGGTGGCTCTTATAAGACCAAAGTCAAATGGGATGCCCTCTTAGATGAAAAAGGCAAGTTGCGTTTGTCACTTGGACTTTTTGCACCAGATACGATTACCAGTCTAGGAAAAACAGGTGAAGACTACCACAAGAACGAAGACATCTTCTTTACAGGTTACCAAGGAGATCCAACGGCTCAAAAACCAGCAGATAAAGAGTGGTATGGGATTGCCAATTTAGTTGCTGACCGCACACCAGCAGTTGGCCGAACCTTCACGACCTCCTTTAATACAGGTCATGGTAGAAAATGGTTTGTAGACGGTAAAGTTTCTAAGGATTCTGAGTGGAACTACCGTTCTGTTTCAGGTGTCTTGCCAACTTGGCGCTGGTGGCAGACTTCAACGGGGGAAAAACTTCGTGCAGAATACGACTTTACAGATGCCTACAATGGCGGTAATTCTCTTAAATTCTCAGGTGATGTTGCTGGTAAGACGGACCAGGATGTGAATTTGTATTCTACCAAATTAGAAGTAACTGAGAAAACCAAACTTCGTGTTGCCCACAAGGGAGGAAAAGGCTCTAAAGTTTATATGGCTTTCTCTACAACACCAGACTACAAATTTGAGGATGCAGCCGCATGGAAAGAGCTAACACTTTCTGATAACTGGAAGAATGAAGAATTTGACCTTAGCTCACTAGCAGGTAAAACCATCTATGCAGTTAAACTCTTCTTCGAACATGAAGGTGCTGTAAAAGATTATCAGTTCAACCTAGGACAATTAACTATCACGGACAATCACCAAGCACCGCAAGCTCCAACAGGCCTTTCTGTGGTGAAACAATCTCTTAAAAATGCCCAAGAAGCTGAAGCAGTGGTTCAATTTTCGGGTAATCAAGATGCGGATTTCTATGAAGTCTACGAAAAAGACGGTGATAACTGGCGTTTGTTGACAGGTTCATCTGCTTCAACCATCTACTTGCCAAAAGTTAGCCGTTCTGCTAATGCGACTGGTACGACTCAGGAACTGAAAGTCGTTGCAGTTGGTAAAAATGGCCTCCGTTCCGAAGCTGCGACGGCATCCTTTAACTGGGGGATGACAGTTCAGGATACGACTCTTCCAAGACCTTTAGCTGAAAATATCGTTCCAGGTGCAAAGGTTATCGATAGCACTTTCCCAAATACTGAAGGTGGAGAAGGTATCGAAGGCATGTTGAACGGTACCATTACTAGCTTGTCAGATAAGTGGTCTTCAGCTCAGTTGAGCGGTAGTGTGGATATTCGCTTGACCAAGCCACGTACCGTTGTTAGATGGGTCATGGATCATGCGGGAGCTGGTGGTGAGTCTGTCAACGATGGTTTGATGAACACCAAAGACTTTGACCTTTATTATAAAGATGCAGATGGTGAATGGAAGTTAGCTAAGGAAGTCCGTGGCAACAAAGCACACGTTACGGATATCACTCTTGACAAACCAATCACTGCTCAAGACTGGCGTCTAAAAGTTATCACTTCAGATAACGGGACACCTTGGAAGGCCATTCGTATCTACAACTGGAAGATGTACGAAATCTTGGATACAGAAAGCCAAAATATTCCAATGGCTAAGGTAGCCGCTCGTTCACTTGGAAACCATCAAGTTCAACTCGGCTTCTCTGATGTTCCAGCGGGTGCAACTATCACCGTTTACGACAAGGCAGATTCACAAACGCCAATTGCAACTTTGAAGTCTGAAAATGGTGGCGACCTAGCAACAGCACCATTGGCCTTTGACAAGCAACCAAATCTACTCTATTATCGTACCCAACTACCTGGTAAAGAAATCAGTAACACATTGGCAGTAGCGATTCCGCAGGATGAAAGAAAAATTGCTGCAGTTAGCCTTGAAAAAGGGCCTAAGAAGACAGTTTACAAAGAGGGAGAAAAACTTGACCTCAGAGGCGGAACCCTCCGTGTTCAGTACGAAGGGGGACAAGCTGATGAGCTGATTAACCTTACTCACTCAGGTGTGACAGTATCTGGCTACGACGCTCATCAAAAAGGGGAACAAAAGCTCACAGTTAGCTATCTTGGACTTCCAGTTACTGGTGACTTAAAGGTACAAGTGACAGGTCAAGATGAAGGAAAACCGAAAGAAGTAGCAGGTTTGTACATTACTCAGAAACCGAAAACAGACTATCTAGTAGGAGAGCAACTGGATCTTGCAGAAGGTCGCTTCGGCGTTCTCTATGATGATGAGACAGAAGAAAGTCATGCCTTCACAGATCAAGGTGTTGAAATTACGGGCTACGATGCTCAAAAGACTGGTCGTCAGACCTTGACCTTGCATTACAAGGGGCACACCGCTGAGTTTGATGTCTTGGTTTCTCCAAAAGCAGCTGTCAACGATGAGTACCTCAAACAAGAAATCACTGCTGCCCAAGGTCGTCAGTCAACCCTTGCCTACACCTTCTCAAGTGAGGACAAACAAGCAGCACTAGTAGAGAAGCTCACTGCAGCGAAAGCTGTAGCAGAAAACCACAATGCTAGCCAAGAAGAAGTCAACCGGGCTTTGAATGAGTTGAAACAAGCAGGGACGGATTTGGATGGAAATCAACGTTACCAAACTGCTAGAGAAGAATTGGAAGGTTTGCTCGAATCCGTCCGTGAAAAAGATTCTCAAGCTGAGTTGATTGAACAAGCAGAAACTTTATTAGCTTCAGAGATGCCAACTCCACAAGCTTTTGCGGACATGAAAGAAAAGCTAAATAAGAAACTAGCTCCTGCAGAAGAAAGCCATCATGTTGGAAGTATGGATCCAAATGAAGTGGCCCCAACGGTTGAGGCCCTCCCTGAACTAGTTATTGAAACTGAAACAACAGCCTTTGAACGTCAGGAGCGACCAAACGCCGCCCATCTCAAAGGACAACGCCGTGTTGTGCAAGCTGGAGTGGAAGGTCAAGTTCGTCGCTTTGTAGAAGTCGATGGTCAGGGCAAACGCACCCTTCATTCAACTGAGGTTGTTAAGGAAGCAATCCCAGAAATTGTTGAAGTAGGAACGAAAGAAGAGCAAGTCTCACAAACGAGGGATCAAGCTCTTTCAGCAGCACCAGCAAAAGTTGAAGAAGTAAGTAAAGAGCTTCCAAATACAGGAGCGACAAGAGATGCTAGTCTAGTAGCGCTGGGACTCCTCGGAGTAATGAGTGGCTACGGCTTGCTTGCTAGAAAGAAGAGAGAAGACTAATCGGATTTACGAATCTTGGATTTTCTCATAAAAATAAAAAACAAGGTTTGACTGTAGATTAGTCAGGCCTTGTTTTTAGTTTTGAAATTGAAGAGTAAATTTGAAGCTAGATTTTTGTTATTCAATTCCTTGGATAAATTTTTGGAAACGATAGGTGTCGAAATAAATATTGGATGCAACTAATTTATCAAATTCATCGAATTTCAGAAATTCTGCGACATCCAGCTCTAGTTCTTTTCCTTGAGGAGAATGTAGACGGTATCGATTTAAAGCTGAGACTGTTCGACCATCAACAAGTAATTGCTTCACTTCAAGATGCTGGCTCAAAGCATAGAATTGGCCTGCGCCTTGCAAATAAACATCACGTCCTTGTCGAATTTCTATACTATCGCACATGCCATAATCAAAGTTTTCAGCTACGAAATCTTCCCAGCCTCCCTCATTTACTGCTGTAAAATAGCTTTCTGCAAGTGTTTTTGTATCCATTTGGAACCTCCTGTAAAATAATTGGGCTATGATGAATATCACGAAATATTTTGCCCACTTAAGAGTATACAAAAGGAAATATGACTACAGGTTGTCATATTGCTGAAGATTTTTTTTGAGAGTACTGACCAGTAGATTTTGTAAGTGACTTGGAGATACGACCTTTACTTGATAACCAAAGCTTAAGAGTAAATCAAAAAATGCAGGAGTTAAATCTCTGAATGCCTGAACTTTTATTATTTCGTCCTCGACTCTGATTTCTTCTTCCGTGAAGTGATCGTAGATTTTTGGGAGTGCAAATCTTGTAAAAACTAGTTCGATTTCTTCTCCTTGCCCCTCCACTTTATGTTTTGGGGGATTTAAAAAAAGCTCTAACTTTTCTTGAGATAAACGTGGATAATCGAATGGTTTATCTTTTATCTCCACTAGTTCTAGTTCACGAATTCGAGTTAATTTAAAAATACGAAAATCTAATTTTTCTAAGCAGTAACCGATAACATACCAAGCATTCAGTTTATAGATCAATCTGTATGGGATAATGGTTCGCTGACTTTTCTCTTGTTTTTTCGAATAGTAAGAAAAAGAAATCATCTGTTCAGTTTGTATCGCTTCCTCAATTTCTAGTAAAAAATTTGTATTAAGAGTCCAGGAACTGAGATCAAAGTAAAAAGGACTGTTTGCTCTTGTAATTTCTTGAGAAGACAGCTTGTGTTCGATACTGTCAAGACTTGAATGACCAACGATTTTACTAACATTTTGGCTCATATTAATGATAAACTGTCTCTCTTCCTCAGTGAAAAAGTTCCTGTCTATCTTATAGTCGCTTAGTATATAGAAACCTCCCTTATCTCCGCGTTCTGAATAGATTGGGATCCCCGCTAAACTGAGCGTATCCATGTCTCTATATACAGTTCGAGTAGATATTTCAAACCTCTCTGCAATCTCTTTAGCTGTTATTTTCTTCTTATTTAAAAGAGACAGTAAAATATAGATTAGTCTTTCTAATTTCATGGTAGCAATTCCCCTTCTTTTAATATCAAATAGCACAAACTGAAGAAACTATTTTAGTTATATTGTATAATAAGAAACCTAGCAATTCAAAAAGAAGGACTGTAGAGTTTAGAATATTAAGGATTAAAGTGTTAGAAAAAGAATAGTATAGAAGTAATTAGGCAGATCAATCAAGAAATTTACCTAAATTATTCCAACCGAATTATGTGAAAATTGCCATTTCCCGTACGGTAATCCTAGGTTTTTAGGTTAATAGATAGAAGAATGAACAAGAAAAGTTTAGGGTTTTTCTATCTCTTTTGCGGATTTTGTGATATAATTAACACGTATAAAAAAAGAAGGAGTCATATCTAATGGCAAAATTGACTGTTAAAGACGTTGACTTGAAAGGGAAAAAAGTTCTCGTTCGTGTTGACTTCAACGTACCTGTTAAAGATGGCGTGATTACCAATGACAACCGTATCACTGCAGCTCTTCCAACTATCAAGTACATCCTTGAACAAGGTGGACGTGCAATCCTCTTCTCTCACCTTGGACGTGTAAAAGAAGAAGCAGACAAAGAAGGTAAATCACTTGCTCCTGTAGCTGCTGACTTGGCTGCTAAATTGGGACAAGAAGTTAAATTTATCCCAGGTGTTACACGTGGTGCTGAATTGGAAGCAGCAATCAACGCTCTTGAAGATGGACGACAAGTTCTCTTGGTTGAAAACACTCGTTTCGAAGATGTTGACGGCAAGAAAGAATCTAAAAATGATCCTGAACTTGGTAAATATTGGGCATCACTTGGAGATGGTATCTTCGTAAACGATGCATTCGGTACAGCTCACCGTGCACACGCATCTAACGTTGGTATCTCAGCAAACGTTGAAAAAGCTGTTGCTGGTTTCCTTCTTGAAAACGAAATTGCTTACATCAAAGAAGCAGTTGAAGCTCCAGAACGCCCATTCGTAGCCATCCTTGGTGGTTCAAAAGTATCAGACAAGATCGGTGTTATCGAAAACTTGCTTGAAAAAGCTGATAAAGTTCTTATCGGTGGTGGGATGACTTACACATTCTACAAAGCACAAGGTATCGAAATCGGTAACTCACTTGTAGAAGAAGACAAATTGGATGTTGCGAAAGCTCTTCTTGAAAAAGCAAACGGCAAATTGATCTTGCCAGTTGACTCAAAAGAAGCAAACGCATTTGCTGACTACACTGAAGTGAAAGACACTGAAGGTGAAGCAGTAGACCCAGGTTTCCTTGGTTTGGATATCGGTCCAAAATCAATTGCTAAATTTGATCAAGAGTTAACTGGTGCGAAGACAGTTGTATGGAACGGACCAATGGGTGTATTTGAAAACCCAGACTTCCAAGCTGGTACAATCGGTGTCATGGACGCTATCGTGAAACAACCAGGCGTGAAATCAATCATCGGTGGTGGTGACTCAGCTGCCGCAGCAATCAACCTTGGTCGTGCAGACAAGTTCTCATGGATCTCTACTGGTGGTGGAGCATCAATGGAACTCCTCGAAGGTAAAGTTCTTCCAGGTCTTGCAGCCTTGTCTGAAAAATAAATAGTTTATCTGAAAGAAGATGGTTTAACCATCTTCTTTTTAATTTCATTTATAAATATGTTAGATTTATCGATAAATGAAGGGGGGAGAGTAAATGTTTGCATCCCGCATCATAAAATGCTACTATAGATGGTAGATGATTAATTTAGATAAGAAAGGGATTAGAATGAAAAATAAAAAAGAAGTCTATGGATTTCGTAAAAGCAAGGTTGCCAAAACTTTGTGTGGTGCTGTTTTAGGAACTGCTTTGATTGCTTTCGCAGACAAAGCAGTATTTGCTGATGAAGTCACAGAGACAACTAGTACAAGTACAGTTGAGGTGGCTACTACAGGAAACCCAGCCACAAATCTACCTGAAGCTCAGGGTGAAATGAGCCAAGTTGCCAAAGAGAGCCAAGCTAAGGCTGGTTCTAAAGACTCAGCTTTGCCAGTAGAAGTATCATCAGCTGATTTGGATAAAACAGTTGCCGATGCAAAATCTGCAGGAGTTAAGGTAGCTCAAGATGAAACAAAAGACAAAGGAACAGCTACAACTGCTACAGAAAATGCTCAAAAACAAGATGAGATCAAAAGTGACTATGCTAAACAAGCAGAAGAAATAAAGAAGACAACTGAAGAATATAAAAAAGAAGTCGCAGCTCATCAGGCTGAAACAGATAAAATCAATGCTGAAAACAAAGCAGCGGATGACAAGTATCAAAAAGATCTAAAAAATCATCAAGAAGAAGTTGAAAAAATCAACATTGCCAATGCAACAGCTAAAGCAGAATATGAGGCTAAGCTAGCACAATATCAAAAAGATTTAGCAACTGTCAAAAAAGCAAACGAAGATAGTCAACAGGACTATCAAAATAAACTTTCAGCTTACCAGACGGAATTAGCTCGAGTACAAAAAGCTAATGCGGAAGCTAAAGAGGCTTATGATAAAGCAGTAAAAGAAAACACTGCAAAGAATGCAGCGCTTCAAGCCGAAAATGAAGCGATTAAACAACGTAATGAAACTGCAAAAGCAACTTATGAAGCGGCGATGAAGCAGTATGAAGCAGATCTTGCAGCTGTTAAGAAAGCTAAGGCGGATAATGATGCTGATTATCAAGCTAAATTAGCAGCTTACCAGACAGAATTGGCTCGAGTACAAAAAGCTAATGCTGAAGCTAAAGCAGCCTATGAAAAAGCTGTTGAAGAAAACACAGCTAAAAACACAGCAATTCAAGCTGAAAATGAAGCGATTAAGCAACGTAACGCTACTGCAAAAGCGACTTATGACGCAGCGGTGAAGAAATACGAAGCAGATTTAGCAACAGTCAAACAAGCAAACGAAGCAAACGAAACAGACTACCAAGCTAAGCTGGCCAAATACCAGACGGAATTAGCTCGCGTTCAAAAAGCTAATGCCGATGCAAAAGCAGCCTATGAAAAGGCTGTTGAAGACAACAAGGCAAAAAATGCAGCGCTCCAAGCTGAAAACGAAGAAATCAAGCAGCGGAATGCCGCCGCAAAAGCTGAATACGAAGCTAAAGTTGCGAAATATGAAGCAGATCTTGCCAAGTATAAGAAAGATGTAGATGAGTATCCACAGAAACTCAAAGAGTACAATGAAGAGCAGGCAAAAATTAAGGCTGCATTGGTAGAACTTGAAAATAATAAAGACAAGGACGGGTACTTGTCTAAGCCATCTGCTCAAAGTTTGGTGTATGATTCTGAGCCAGATGCTAAATTATCTTTGACAACAGAGGGTGGCACACTTCTCAAATCCTCTGTAGTTGATGAAGCTTTTAGTAAAAGTACATCGAAAGCCAAATATGATCAAAAAATCTTACAGCTAGATGACTTAGATATTAGAGGGTTAGAGAAAGCTGATTCAGCTACTTCAACTGTTGAGTTGTATGGAAATATTGGGACTAAATCAACCTGGACTACCAACGTGGGGAATAATACGGAGGTGAAATGGGGCTCAGTACTTTTGAAACGTGGCCAAAGCGTAACTGCGACTTATACTAACCTTCAAAAAACGTACTACAATGGTAAGAAAGTTTCCAAGATAGTCTATAAGTATACTATAGATAAAGATTCGAGATTTAAAAATCCTAGTGGAAATGTATGGTTGGGAATTTTTAGTGACCCAACGCTAGGAGTTTTTGCGTCGGCATACACAGGTAACACAGAGCAGAATACATCAATTTTTGTAAAGAATGAATTCACCTTTTATGATGAAAATGACCAACCAATTAATTTTGACAATGCCCTTCTTTCAGTAGCATCTCTAAATAGAGAAAATAATTCTATTGAGATGGCCAAGGATTACACTGGTAACTTTATTAAAATTTCTGGTTCCTCTGTTGGAGAAAAAGACGGAAAGATTTATGCTACTGAAACCTTGAACTTTAAACAAGGCCAAGGTGGATCTCGTTGGACTATGTATCCAAATGGTCAACCTGGTTCAGGTTGGGATTCATCAGATGCTCCAAACTCTTGGTACGGTGCAGGAGCAATTAGCATGTCTGGTTCAACTAACCGTGTTACTGTCGGTGCCATTTCAGCTACTTTAGTAGTTCCTTCTGATCCAGTTATGGCGGTTGATACAGGTAAAAGACCAAACATCTGGTACTCACTCAATGGTAAGATTCGTGCCGTTAACGTTCCGAAAATTACAAAAGAAAAACCAACTCCACCGGTAGCACCAACTGCACCACAAGCTCCTACTTATGAGACAGAGAAACCATTGGAACCAGCTCCAGTAGCACCAAGCTATGAAAATGAGCCAACACCACCGGTAAAAACTCCAGATCAACCGGAGCCATCAAAACCAGAAGAGCCAACATATGAGACAGAGAAACCATTGGAACCAGCTCCAGTAGCACCAAACTACGAAAATGAGCCAACACCACCAGTTAAGACTCCAGATCAACCAGAGCCATCAAAACCAGAAGAGCCAAATTATGATCCATTGCCAACTCCGCCTGTAGCACCAACTCCTAAGCAGTTGCCAACACCACCAGCGGTGCCAACAGTTCACTTCCATTACAATCGTCTATTTGCACAACCTCAGATTAATAAAGAAATTAAAAACGAGGATGGAGTAGATATCGATCGTACTCTAGTTGCTAAGCAGTCTGTAGTGAAGTTTGAGTTGAAAACAGAAGCGTTGACAGCTGGTCGTCCAAAAACAACTTCGTTTGTATTGGTAGATCTACTTCCAACTGGCTATCAGTTTGATTTGGAAGCGACCAAGGCTGCAAGCAAAGGTTTTGAAACAAGCTATGACAAAGCTAGTCACACTGTAACCTTTAAGGCTACTGATGAGACATTGGCAACATACAATGCTGATTTAACTAAACCTGTTGAAACTCTTTATCCAACGGTTGTTGGTCGTGTCTTGAATGATGGGGCAACTTATACAAATAACTTTACATTGACAGTTAACGATGCCTACGGTGTTAAGTCAAATATTGTTCGTGTAACGACTCCAGGTAAACCAAATGATCCTGACAATCCAAACAACAACTACATCAAGCCTTTGAAAGTTAACAAGAACAAGCAAGGTGTGAATATTGATGGCAAAGAAGTTCTAGCTGGTTCAACGAACTACTATGAACTCACATGGGATTTGGACCAATACAAGGGAGATAAATCTTCTAAAGAAGCGATTCAAAAT